>JAFLSG010000030.1 GCA_022511065.1 Prevotella sp. | reverse complement strand
ACGGATTTTGATAAGATATAACACGGAATAAGATTTTAAGGAACTCAGATTATGGGAAAATTAAGCCAAAAATGCGAAATTATGGAGCCTAAACTGTTGTATTTTGTTAAATCTATTGAGGGATTTTCTGCCGTATGCCGGTTTCTTCCTAACTTTGCCTTTGATAAAGTTAAACTAAAAAGGACGAGAATGGCAAGCATACAGATTAAAGTGTATCGTAACAACAACGCCAGCAACCGCAAGGCGTATGGCAGGTATTTCGGGCGCGTGGCGCACAGCACGACCTTGGACGCAGAGGCTCTGTGCAACCGGGTGGCGCAAGACTCCCACATCGAGGAGGGTTATGTGGGAGTGGTGTTCGGCGCGCTGTGCAAACAGATGAAGGAACTGCTCTGCAACGGGCATCCCATCGAGGTGGAAGGACTGGGCATCATGAAGGTGGGCATCAAGTCGAAAGGCGTGAGCGCGAAGGATGTCAAGAAGCGCGTGCCCGACTTCAACCCCAAGAAGGATGACATTACGAAGTATCTCTCCGCCCGTCAGGTGGAGCGGCCGCACCTGCTGTTCACGCCGAACAAGCGAATAAAGGAGCTTTTGCGCGAGGTGAAGTTTGACACCGACAGGTCGGACTGGAAAGAGGAAACGGAATAAATCGGAACAACCAAAGAGAAAGGAACAGGACTATGGGAAAAATGAGAGTCACCCCGTATAAGAACAATTCCAAGATGGCGAAAGCCGACAAGTGGTACATGCGTCCACACTACGACAGGAAAATCGATGCCGAGGAACTGATTGAACACATCGTGATGGACTCGCGGATAGAGCGCAGTCTGGTGGATGTGGTGGTGAGAGCCATCGTGAAACAGATAAGCGAGGAACTCTGCAACGGTCATCCGATACAGATTCCTTACTTAGGGGTCATGAAGCTGGGCGTAACCTCCGAGGGGGCTGATTCCCCGGAGGAGTACAATGCCAGCAAGCACATCACCGACCTGCATATCTCCCTCACGCCCGACAAGGAAATCAAGAAGGCGCTGAAAAAGATAAGTTTTGAGAAGTATGTGAAGGATTTGGCGATATAACAAAACTGCGGAAGCACTCACATAAAGAGGCTTCCGCAGTATTTCTTAAACTTTACTCCATTATTTTAACTCCGGCCAACCGTCAGAAGTCCAGCGGATGGGGCGCTGAATGAGGATGGAAGCACCTTTGTGAGCGATGCTGTAACCGTGGCAGATGAAGATGTCCTCATCGCCGAAAGTATAAGCCGCACAATGGCCTGTCGCATCGTATTCCTTCTTGTCGCCCTCAAGGAACAGCGTACCGCCGCCGTAGCACATATCATGCCCCTCACGGTCAAGATACGGGCCTTCGACGCTCTTGCTGCGACCTACCGCCACGCGATAGTTGCTCTTAGAACCTTGGCAGCAGTAATCCCACGACACGAAGAGGTAGTACCAACCATCGTGCTTGAAGATGAACGGGGCTTCGATGGCATTCGGCCCTGCGTAGTCTGATGTGGGATTCTTCGGCGGATTGGGATTGACGGGCAGGCTTGCCTTGCTGTCCTCGCTGTTCAGGTTGTAGCGACGGGCGATGGTGCGGGGCTTCTCGCCCGCAGCGATGTGCATCGTCGTGTCGAGGCGTGCCAGTTGGATGCCGTCCCAGAAAGAGCCCCATACGAGCCACGGCTGGTCGTTGTCGTCAATCACGAAGTTCGGATCGATGGCGTTCCAGTTGTCCCGCTTCTCGCGCGATGTCACGATGCATCCCTCGTCACTCCATACGGGGAAGGACAGGGAGCGGGTGGAGAGCAGTCCGATGGCAGAGCCGTTCTTGCCAAACGTGGAACAGCTGTAAGCCATCCACCAACGGTCGTGCCACTTGATGATATCGGGCGCCCATACATGATAGGAGAACCCGGGCACGGAGTCGTGCGCCCATTGGGGGATGACGGTCATCACAGGCTCGGGCTTCACCGTCCATGACTTGCGGTCTTTCGAGGTCATGTGCTGAATGCCCAGACCCGTGGCAAAGAGGTGATAGGTGCTGTCCTCATACGCCATGACAGGGTCATGCACCATCGGCGTGTCCGTGACGAATGCCTCCATCGGGAAGCGCTTCCGGTTTTGCCCCTGCGCGCCCAAGGCGATGCCAAAGAAGAGCGCCGCTAACAGTAATACGTTTCTTTTCATACGTGTTGGTTTTTAGAATTAATGATTATTTCTTTTTGCCCCAGTAGGTCTTTGCACCGCTGACACCTGCATAGACGATGGTGTGCTTGCGGGGCGAAGCCTCCCAGTCGCATTCGCGCTGCACCTTCAGTTCCACGCCGTTGGCGGTCAGGGTGTTCGTGGCAGCATCGAAGCTCCACTTGCCACCCTTCCACGCACCATCCGTGATAGTGCCGTCGGCTGCGAAGGTCATCGTGGTGGATTCCTTCATCTTGCCGTAGCTATAACTCAGGTCGATATGCTCCCAAGTGCCGGCAATCTCGTCGGCAGTGATAGCCACCGCCGGCACGGCACCATAGCGCTCGGGCATGACAACGGGCCAACCCGTGGAGAGCCACTGGATGCTGCGCACGCCACCCATCATCACGGCATTGGGCGCATTGCCACCCGCCGTTTCGGGGAAGCGCTGCTGCGAAGCATAGAAGTAGTTGCCATGTCCATCGTCGAATACGGCGCAGTGGGAGATGCCCACCCAGCCCTGATTGCCGGAGAACTTGTAAGGATGGGTCACCACAAGCTCGTTGCCCGCATAAGTTCCGTCAATGGTCGTGGAGCGCGCCACGCGGGTGTTATAGGGAATATCCAACCCATCGTAAGCCATGAACAGATAGTAGTAACCATCGTGATAGATGATTTCAGGAGCCTCAGAGCCTTGCCAGCGTCCGCCGTTCGGACGGGTCCAGATGCGCTTGCCATAGCCGTTGGCAGCCAATCCCTCGGGCGATGTCGCCCATGGGTCGCCAAGTTCTTTCAGCGTCTTGCCCGTTTCGGGGTTCAGCTGTACGGCAGCGAAGCCGCTGTGCCATGAGCCATAGATGAGCCAATGCTCGCCCTCGGGCGTGATGACATAGGTGGGGTCGATGGCATTAAAGTAGAAATAGCCCTCCCAATTGTTGGTGTTGGGTCGTGCCCAACCGTCCTTGCCCTTGTCGCTCGACGAGCAAAGTACATAACCCTTGTCCGTCCAGTTGTTGGAGGCGGGATTGTCGGTCTCCATCACACCGATGAAAGCGCGCTCTGTCCAAGAGCCATCAAAGTTCGCAGCCGTATTGGACTTACCCGTCTTGATATAGTTGTCCACGACGATGCAATAGTACATGCGGTAAAGATTGCTCTTCACCTTGCGGACACAGGGTGCCCAATAGCCATAGGTTGGGCTGTTGATGGGGTCAAGTCCCTGCTTAGCGCGAATCTCGTTCAGCTTTTCCTTCACCCATGCCGGGGCATCCTTCATCGTTCCGCCTAAGTATTCCCAATCCACGAGATTCTTTGAGCGGCGGGCATGGAAGTGACCACCTTGCTCGTGGGCATTTCCGTAAGAGGCATCGGTCTGGTACATGTAATAGTAACCATCATCCGCCAATACCACCGACGGGTCATGCACATTGGCAAGATTCCACTGCGAGCGCTTCGCCCAGTCAGCAAAACTGCGGTAGTCGTCTGCATAGGTAGGAGCCACGTAGCTGTCCAAGTCAGAGCCGCCGTTCTCTGCCGTCGTAAAGGTTGTAACATCAGAATATGCCGTGTAAATGACTGATACGTCAGAGCCAAGTTCGCGATACTCGGCAAAGCCCTTTATATAATAGGTGGTGCCCGCCGCCAAGCCCGTGATGGTTGCCAGCATATCATTGAGCTGCACAGTCACATATTTGTCGCCCGTCGTCGGGTTCGGGGATGTGGAATAGCAGAAGCCGCGGTTGGTCACGTTCAGTCCCGAAGAGGCTGTCACCTGCCCCCTGACGGTTACGGAAGTCGTCAGGATGTCAGACACCTGCGGGGCGGTTATCGTCACCGTTCCCTTGGGTGTGGACGGAGTGGGTGTCGGCGTAGGCTCCACGATATCCTCACCTCCCCCGCCGCAAGCTGCAAGGACGAGGGTCGCTAACAACAAACAATTCCATTTAGCAATCAGTTTCTTCATGTTACTATAAGTCTTTAGACGTTCTAATTGGGTCAAATAAAGAAAGAAGCGGGGCAGAGCGATTGGTTCTGCCCCGCTTGAATAGGTCATCGGTCAGGTTATTCAAATACCAGGTGACCGCCCTCTACGGTGAAGTGGAAGTAGAAATCTCCTCCATCAATCGGGCTGAGACCGAGGTAGTCCTGCGTGTAGGTATTGCCGTCGCTGCCGAGCATCACTGCCTTCACATCGGCAGAGCTGCCGTGGTTGGTCACGGAAACAGTAACCGTTGCGTCGTCCATCGCAGCAAGCCATGCAGCCCAGTCGCTCTGGCCGCCACTCGGCGTGCAAGCATCATAGGCAGAACCCCAACCGTAGTTGTCGGCGCGGAGCACAGCATATTCATTGCTGCCGTCAGCATTGGTGAGCACTACCAAGAAGTTGTTCCAGTTGGCTGCGCCATTGGTGTAGTTCTTGAAGCGCGTGGTGTAGGTCTTGCCCACGGGCACGTTAATCAGCTCAGAGTGAGCAGCCCACCAGCCGGTCGTATTGTCTTCCTCACCTAATACGTTGTCGAACTCAAGGTGACAGCCATCCACCGTGAAGCGGAAGTAGAAGTCATTCGGGTCGATGGTGTTGATGCCGAGATATTCCTGGATATAGGTATTACCGTCAGTACCCAGCATCACAGCCTTCACATCAGCCGTGCCGTCGCCGTTGTTGGTGACGTAGGTCGTAACCTTCGCACCGTCCATTGCAGCGAGCCATGCGCCCCAGTCACTCTGGCCGCCACTCGTCACGAGGTTTGCATTGCCATCGTAGCCGGCACCCCAACCGTAGTTGTCGGCACGTACCACAGCGTACTCAGAGTTGTCAGCCTTGCAGAGTACCATCACGAAGTTGTTCCAGTTGCTTACGCCACTTGTGTAGTTGGTGAAGTTGGTCACGAAGGTCTCGCCCGGTGCAACCTTCACATTCTCGGAGTGAGCGCCCCACCAACCTGTGGAGTTGTCGGTAGCACCGATGCTCGTGAACATCTTATCAACAATGTCGAAGGAAGCATAAGCGATGACAGGCTGAGCAGCACCCTCGCCCTTGTAGGTCTTGTTATAAACTGCCACGAGGGTCTTAGTGCCGAGTGAATTCATGTCTGGAATTGCCTGGAAGGTCAGGTCGGCAGCCGTGACGGTCTTCGATACCTCCTGCTCGAACTGTACCGTAGCCGTTACATTTGCAAAGGCAGCGGTGAGTTCCGTACCTTGGAGCACCTTGCGGGGCACACCATTCAGTACCATTGATATAGGCTGCTTGTCCTCTGCGGAAGTGAAACCACCAATCGGCTCGATGTTCGACTGAAGGAAGCTGATGTAAGAACCTTCGGGAACAAGGAAGCAGCGGATGTTGGTGTTAGCACCATCGGCATTGAGGTTGGGCAGTGCAGTCTTCTGGTTGTAGGTCTTGGTAACCGTTCCATTGGTCATGCGTACCACGAAAGCACCCGGGTTCGTGCGATCAACGGTCAGGGTCACCTTACCGCCGAGCTTCTCAACGCCCGCATCGGTGTCAGAACCGAAAGTGAGCGTACTCTCCACGCAACTGCGGTCGATGTAATCACCCCACTCAGAGTTACCACTGGGCTGGTTATCGTAACGAATGGCACCGTACTCTTTATAATCAGCAGCACCGCGATCCTCATCGTTACAGATGATGAGTGCGAAGTTCTTGTATGTATTCGAGGCGGCAGGGTTGATACCGAGGTTGAACACGGCATTCCATACCTCACCGTCGGGAACCTGATAATACTTGGAGAACTGCGCCCACCAGCCTGTGGAGAAGTCGGTGGCACCAACGGTGTAAACATCCTCCTCCATGCCCTCAAGCTCCACGTCGTCGCCAGAGCCTTTGGAAGCAGCGATGGAATCTACCTTCGAAGATACCCAGTCGGGGGAGTCCACATTATACAGATCGCCTCCCTCACAGCCTGTCAGCGCCAACACACCCAGGGCCGCAGCGCAGAAGACCGATGCTATTCTATTTAGATATTTCATAATCTTTCGTCTTTAATGTTAAACACTTTATCTTACTTGCTCAAATCAACAACAGGATGCACCGTCCAGCCATTGCCGGTGAAATACTCGGCATTGCTTGTGCTGTAGTTGGCTGAGTTACCCACGAGGTTGGGGTTGTCGTTCAGCGTACCCTGATAGATGGGCAGGAACTCATGACCCTGAACCCAAGTGTCGTAGGTGCTCTTGTTGCAAGAGCTGTAGCTCACGGGATCTTTCGGGGTATAGGGATAGTCGCCGTTCTTCGTCCAGAAGTTGATGGCTCCATGCTCCTTGAGCTGATTCAGACGGTCAGCACTGTAGAAGAATCCCCAACGGATGAGGTCGAAGCCACGACCGAACTCGCAACCGAACTCCTTCGGGCGCTCCACGTTGGCAATCTGCTCGAAGAGCTTGTCCTTCGTATTGAAGTCGGAGAGTTGCAGGTCAGCCAGCTCGGCACGTCTGCGCACCTGATTGATCCAGTCAATAGCCTGCTGTGTAGGACCATTCACCTCGTTCTCACACTCGGCAGCGCGGAGCAATACATCGGAATAGCGCATCATACGCAGGTTGATACCGTCGTGCAGACCCGTTATCACTTTGTCATAGAGACCCGTGCGGAGGTTCGTGTGCTTGGCAACGGGCAGACCACCATAGTTATTGTTGGTCACGATGAAGTTGTCTGCCGTCATCTTCTCGGTGTAGCACATATTGCCATATTCAAAGCCATCCCACTCCGGCTCATAGGTGCCGATGGTCCAGTAAAGGCGCGGGTCAAGGCTACCGCTTGTGGTGCGCTCAGCCTTGAAGAGATTGTAGAGCCAAGGAGACGCTGAGAGGTCAGCCCAACCACCGAAGTCGCCGGGGCCAAAGTTACTCTCAATGGCAGAGCCCTGCGTAGCGTTGGCACTGGTATTCACCGGGGTCCACTCATCGTCCGTACCCTGCGAACCATAATCCAAGAACTGAACTTCAAACAGGCTCTCGTCATTGTTCTCATAGGCAGGACCTTCACGGAAATTATCACCATAGTTTGCCATGAGACGGTAAGAGCCGTATTGTCCGTTGATGATGGCTTTCAGCACGTTGAGTGCCTCACTGTACTTGTGGCGAACCATCAGCGTGCGGGCATAGTATCCGGCAGCAGCACCACAGGTGGCGCGACCGCGAGCCCACTCACCACCTTCATTGCGTGAGGGCAGCAGACTCATTGCCTCGCTGAAGTCGGTCTCTACCTGATCGAGCACCTCATCGTAGGTACTATTGGGGGCGTAGAGACCCTCAAGCGTAGAATAGGCGCTATAGTCGGTAATCAGAATCGGGTTCTGATAGTAGCCAGCGAGGTTGTAGTAAGCCAAGCCACGAATGAACAGTACCTGACCCTTGATGCGCTTCATCTGGTCAGTCAGCGAGGCATTGTCCTCACCACAACGGGAAATCACATAGTTGCAGACGTTGATGGTGTAGTACCACTCACGCCATGACCACTGACCGATTTCGTCGGTAATCGGCTCATTCAAGTCATCGAAAGGCATGTACCATACCTGCGAGGAGTTCCATACCTCATCGCCACGGCAAACATCAATCATATAGCCTACACGAGCATAGGAACCTTCCATACGGATGTGGTTGTAGGCGGCAATCACACCTTCCTCTAACTCTGCAACAGTGTTGCCATAGGTACCTGTCGTCTGCTGGTTCGGGTTTGTCAAATCCAGCTTGCCTTCGCACGAAGTAAGTGCGCCAATGCCCAGTATCAGGGCAAGGGAAATTTTATGTAGTTTCATCTTTAATGTCTTTTTTCGGTTTTAATGCTTCGGTGCTTTAGAATGAGAAGAGGACACCACCCATGAAAGTACGCGGAGTCGGGAACGAACAGAAGTTGTAACCCGGTGTAAACGTACCGCCAGCGTAATCTACGTTGTAGCCGTGATAGCCAGTGAAGGTGAAAAGGTTCTGGGCTGATACATAGAGGCGTACACCAGAAACAGCACCCTTGAACCAAGTATCCTTGAAGTTATAGCCTAACTCAATGTTGGCAATCTTCCAATAGGCAGCGTTCTGAATCTTGCGCTCGCTGAACAGGTCGTTCCATGCCAGCGTTGCATTGTTGGCTGCATAGGTGGCAGGCACGTTGGAAACGTAGGTCGAGCCTTCCCAACGGTTTGCGTCAAGCATTGCCACGTCCTTGTTCCAGTAGCCATAGCAAGAGTTCAGGCTGTTGTAGATGTCATCGGATACGTGATAGTTCAGCGCACCGAAGGTAGAGATGCTCAGGTCGAAGTTCTTGTACTCCAAGTGAGCGCTCAGACCGAAGTTAATCTTCGGCAGACCGCTGCCGAGAACCGTCTGGTCCTGTGCGTCGATGATACCGTCGCCGTTGATGTCGGCATAGAGACAGTCGCCGACGTTAGCACCCGGCTGTGTAGCGTGGTTATCCAGGTCGGACTGCGTGCGGGCGATGCCCTCATAGACCCAACCATAGAACTGACCAACTTCCTGACCTACATAGGTAGCGTATGCACCCGTGATGTAAGACTCCGTACCGAAACCGAGCGAGGTCACCTTATTCTTCAAGGTGCTCACGTTGGCACTAATCTGGTGTTTCAGCGGGTGGTCGTTGTTACGATAGGTTACCGAGAACTCGAAGCCGCTGTTCTCCATCGAGGCTGCGTTCATCGTCACCGTAGCGTTGGCAACACCAGCACTGGCGGGAACGGGAACGGAATAGAGCAGATCCTCGGAAGTGTTCTTATACCACTCAGCAGTAAATTCGATGCGGTTGTTGAAGAAGGCGAGGTCGATACCCACGTTAGCGGTCTTCTTCTTCTCCCATGCAATGTTCTCATTTACGAAAGTGGAAACGGCAGAGCCAGTAATGGCATTGTTACCGAAACTATAGGTCATGTTGTTACGGGCAAGCGTAGCAAGATACTGGTACTCACCAATATTCTCATTACCAAGCACACCATAGCTACCACGAACTTTGAACATATTTACGATGTTGTGGTCGATGGGGAAGAACTTTTCCTTGTCGAAACGCCAACCGAGTGATACAGAGGGGAAGGTGCCCCAACGGATGTTCTTGGTCAAGCGGGAGCTACCATCGCGACGAACCACTGCCGACAGGAGGTATTTGCCATCGTAGTCGTAGTTCAGACGGGCAATGTAGGAAGCCAAGGCGTGCTTGTACTCGTAGGAAGAAGCATCGCGGCTGCCCACGGCGTTCTGCAACTGCAGGAAGTAAGGTTCTGAGAAGTTCACACCCCAAGCATTGAGCAGGTTGGTGTTCTCCTCCTCGTAGGTCTGACCCACCACGAGGTTAGCATGGTGCAGACCGAAAGTGCCATCATAGGTCAGCGTGTTCTCCACGAGGAAGTCGGAGTAAGTGCGTGAGTTCTTTTCCAAGCGCTCGTTGCTCTTGTCGAGATATACGCGGTTACTCTGAATCCATGCGGAAATCCAAGTCCTGTCTTGTGCGTGTGTCTTACTATAAGAAAGGTTGAGCTTGTAAGTCAGCGCGTGTTTCTTATTCTTGAGACCAACCATATCCAACAGATCCACCTCGGCAGAACCGGTGCCAACAACGCGATCAACGATTGTATTACGCGTCAGCAGGTTGTTCACCAACAAGGGGTTAGAGGCAGAAATATCACCATGAATGGTATCGTAGTAAACACCATAGCCGTAAGCGTCGTAGTTGAAACCGCTGGCAGAGCCTACCTTGTCGTCGAGTACCCAAGTAGATTCGTCGTAAGCCCTGATGGTGGGAGGCATCAGCAGCGTACCGCGCAGCACGTTGGTCACATCACCATAGAGGCCCTGCACGTACTCAGAGGCATTCGACAGACCCATACCGTCCTGATTGGAGTGAGAATAAACAATACTTGTGCGGAACTTGATGAACTTCTTCTCCATCGTATTGTTGATACGAGCCGTGAAGCGCTCGTAGTTAGGACCTGCGCCCTCGAGGGTACCCTTCTGACTGAAATAGTCGAGACCGATGTTGTATGTGTTATTTGTACCCCCCCCACTGAAGTTCACGTTGTGGTTCTGACGAATACCCGTCTTGAACACCTCGTTGAACCAGTCGGTATTGGTGTTGTCCATAAACTTATAAGAGGTGCCGCTGCCGCTATAACCACCGGGGAGCGGTGTGCCGGAGTTGGTGCAAGCCTGACCGAGATAAGAACTGTACTGGTCGGCATCCATCACATCATAGACACCGCTTGAAATCACATCCATACCGAAGTAGCCCTTGTAATCCACCCGCATCGGCTGATCCTTCTTACCGCCCTTGGTCGTGATGATTACCACACCATTAGCAGCACGCGAACCGTAGATGGCACCGGCAGATGCATCCTTCAGCACCTGAATGGTCTCAATGTCATTCGGGGAGAAGTCGCGGATGGTAGTACCCATGGGCACACCGTCGATCACATAGAGGGGAGCCGTGCTTCCGAACGAGCCAATACCACGGATGCGCACCGCAGGGTCAGCACCGGGCTGTCCGTCAGAGGTAATCTGCACACCAGCCACCTTACCCTCGAGCATCGTGGAGATGTTGGAGTTGGAAACGCGCTTCAGTTCGTCGGCATTCACGATAGACACAGAACCCGTCAGGTCTGCCTTCTTCTGAACACCATAACCCACAACGACCACCTGATCAAGCATCAGGGCGTCGGACTCCAGTTGAATCACATCAATAATCGCACGGTTGCGAATGGCAACCTCACGATCCTTGAAACCTACGTAGCTCACTACGAGCGTACCGTTTGCCGGAGCATCAATCACGAAGTTACCGTCAAAGTCGGTAACGGTTCCGTTCTGAGCGCCCTTCAACTTAACAGTTGCACCAATGAGGGGTTCCCCATCTTGGTCCACAACCTGACCCTTGACCTGAATGGTCTGGCCTTGTTGCACGGATGCCGCCGCAGGGACAGGGCAGACAGTAAGTCCCGCCATCGTACCCAAGAACAGCATCGCAGAGAATAATACTTGCTTTCTCATTGTTAATTGGTTTTGGTTAGAAAATTGTTATTAGTTAGTAATATGGCGCAAAGTTAAAAAATAAATTTATTCGGGAAACTGAATAAGTGTACTTTTTACATTGATTAACGCTTTTTAGTTATTGTTTTATGTTTTTTACATTTGTCTTTTATGGCATATCGTTACCCTTTCCTTGTGTTTGTATTTACCGACAAATGTTGTACCTTTGCAGCGGAATAACCAGATGACGGAGCGGAAAATCATACACATAGACATGGATCAGTTCTTTGCAGCGGTGGAGCAGCGGGACAATCCAGAGCTGAAGGGCAAGCCCGTGGCGGTGGGACACGATGAGCCGCGTGGCGTGGTGTCCACCGCAAACTACGAGGCAAGGCGCTTCGGGGTGCATTCCGCCCAGTCTATCATGATGGCGAAGAAGCTCTGTCCGCAACTCATCATCATCGAGCCGCACTTCCATAAATATAAAGAGGTGTCTGGACAGATACGCAGCATCATGCAAGACTATACCGACCTGATAGAGCCGCTGTCGCTCGACGAGGCGTTTCTCGATGTGACGGACAACAAGCGGGGCATCACCCTTGCGGTGGATATTGCCAAGGAAATCAAGCAGCGCATCAAGGAGGACACGGGACTGACCGCCTCGGCGGGGGTGAGCTACTGCAAGTTCTTGGCGAAAATCGCATCCGACTGGCGGAAGCCCGACGGACTGACCGTCATCCATCCAGACCACGCACAGAAGTTCATCGCACAGCTCGACATCAAGAAGATATGGGGCGTAGGGCGAAAGACAGCGGAGCGGATGCACCGCATGGGCATCTTCACGGGGGCAGACCTGCGACAATGCTCGCTCAACCGACTGACAAAAGAGTTCGGAAAGATGGGTGCTGTGTTCTACGATTTCGCGCGGGGCATCGACGAGCGACCCGTTGTCTCGGAATGGGAGCGCAAGTCGGTGAGTTGCGAAAGGACATTCGAGACCGACATTCGTGAGCGGGCGGCAGTGACCATCGAGCTGTACCACACCGTACTTGAACTGGAGCAGCGCATCCAAAAGAGCCTGTTCGAGGGGCGCACACTGACACTGAAGGTGAAGTTCATGGACTTTCGGCAGATCACACGCAGTCTCACCGTGGGGCATATTATCCGCACAAAAGACCAAATCCTGCCACTCGCCAAACAACTGATGGCCGGGGTAGACTACCGCTCGAACCCTATACGACTATTGGGCTTGGGTGTATCAAACCATCGAGAGGAGGCTTCGGGGGATTCCCCGAAGTGGGTGGAACTGGAATTGGAGTTTCAGGACTGGCCCGATTGAGCGGCAAGCATCGGTGCGAGGCGGCGCATCCAAAGCGTTTGCACGATGCCACGCATGGAGAGACAGACCGTCTGGGCAAGCCACAGCGCATGATTTCCCCATGCATCACGAAACAGGAAATAGACCGCGAAGAAGGCAAAGGCGGAAAGAAACGAGGAGAGTAGCATGCCGCGCGTGGCGGTAATGCCGATGAATACGCCGTCCCAAATGAATGCCGCAGCACCTGCTGCCGGAATCAGCCACGCCCAGAAGATGTATTCGCGGGAGGCATCCACCACGCTTGGCTCATCGGTGAGCAGTCCGACAAACGCCTGTCCCCACAATACATAAACAAGCGTACACATCGCCGTGACAACAACAGCCCACCCGAACAGCCTGCGCACAGTATCGCGGAACGCCATACCATTGCGTGCGCCATAGAAACGCCCGCCCAACGCCTCACCCGCATAGGCAAAGCCATCCATGAAATAAGAGAACAGGAGATAGAACTGCATCAGTACCGTATTCACCGAAAGGATGACCGCTCCACTGCGCGCGCCCGCCGAGGTGAAGTAAAGATTGACCGCCACAAGGCAGAACGTGCGGAGGAATATGTCGCGATTGACATGGAAGAAGCGCGCCATCGCATCCCGCACGAACACGCCCCGTAGCCTCAGATAGGTGCGCAGACGACCGTAATAGCGGAACAGCAGCCCCACGGCGACGAGGAATCCCGTGTATTGCGCCACGACCGTGCCCAGGGCGACACCTTCAATCCGCATCCCTAAACCATAGACAAATGTCAGACTGGCAATGATATTCACCATGCTCTGCATCATGGAGATGAACATCGGAATCCGCGTGTTCTGCATCCCGATATACCAACCCGACAGGCTGTAGAACCCAAGCACGGCGGGCGCACCCCAGACGGCGATACGGAAATAGACGGCAGCAAGCGGTGCAACATCGGCAGTCGGCTCAATCAGTCGGAACATCAGCCATTTCATCGGCACTTGAAAGACGAGCATCAGTAGGGCAATGCCAAAGGCGATGGACAATGCACGCACCAACAATCGCGTGACTTCGGGCAAGTCCCTGCGCCCCAACGCCTGCGATGTCAGTCCGCTCGACCCCATACGGAGGAAACCGAACACCCAATAGATAAGACTGAAAATCATCGAACCAACTGCTACCGCACCGATATAGACGGCATCACCCATGTGCCCCACCACCGCCACATCAATCAGTCCGAGCAACGGCACGGTGATGTTCGACACGATGGAGGGCAGCGCGATGCGCAGTATCTGTTGGTCTCTTGAGTTCATCATCAGCGTGCAAAGGTAAGTAATTTTTTGTTTTTGTCGGGGAAACTCTGCGGAATATGTGGCTTTTTTCATACCTTTGCACCCAAATTCCGGAAGTATATGAATATCGAGACATTGATTGGCAAGGCCGCACAGGAGGCCATCAAGGCACTCTACGGGCAGGACGTGCCCGAGAAGATGGTGCAGTTGCAGAAGACAAGAAGTGAGTTTGAGGGAAACCTGACGCTCGTGGTGTTCCCCTTCGTGAAAATGGCGCGCAAGAGTCCCGAGCAGACGGCGGAGGAGATTGGTGCATACCTCACGGAGCATTGCACGGCGGTAGAAAAGTTCAACGTAGTAAAGGGCTTCCTGAACCTCAGCGTGGGTACAGGCGCATGGTTTGGACTGCTCCGTGCCATTGACAAGGATGAGCACTTCGGCATGAAGACCCCGACGGCTGACAGCCCGCTTGTGATGATAGAGTACAGCAGCCCCAACACCAACAAACCGCTGCACCTCGGCCACGTGCGCAACAATCTGCTCGGTTGGTCGCTCGCACAAATTATGGAGGCCAACGGCAATCGCGTGGTAAAGACCAACATCGTGAACGACCGAGGCATCCATATCTGCAAGTCGATGCTTGCCTGGCTGAAATACGGTAACGGCGAAACTCCCGAGTCGTCTGGCAAGAAAGGCGACCACCTGATAGGCGACTATTACGTGGCTTTCGACAAGCACTATCGTGAGGAGGTGAAGCAGTTGAAGGCGCAGTATATTGCCGATGGAATGGACGAAGAGGCTGCTGAAAAGAAGGCGAAAGACGAGGCTCCCCTCATCAAGGAGGCGCACGACATGCTCGTGAAGTGGGAGCAGAACGACCCCGAGGTGCGCGCACTCTGGAAGAAGATGAACGACTGGGTATATGCGGGCTTCGATGAAACCTATAAGAAAATGGGCGTGGGCTTCGACAAGATATACTACGAATCGGAAACCTACCTGCGCGGAAAGGCAAAGGTGGAGGAGGGTCTCGCCAAAGGGCTCTTCGAGCGCCATGAAGACAACTCGGTGTGGGCTGACCTCACAGCAGAGGGACTTGACCAAAAACTGCTTCTGCGCTCCGATGGTACTTCTGTCTATATGACGCAGGATATCGGTACGGCGGAGATGCGCTTCCAAGATTACCCCATCGACCAGATGATTTACGTGGTGGGCAACGAGCAGAACTATCACTTCCAAGTGCTTTCCATCCTTCTCGACCGCCTCGGATTCAAGTGGGGTAAGGAGTTGGTACATTTCTCCTATGGTATGGTGGAACTGCCCAACGGCAAGATGAAGAGCCGCGAGGGAACGGTGGTGGATGCCGACGACCTGATGGAACTGATGGTGGCAGATGCACTCAAGACCAGTCTCGAATTAGGAAAGTTCGATGATATGACCGAGGCGGAGCGCAACGAGATTGCCCGCATCGTGGGTATGGGCGCGCTGAAATACTTCATCCTCAAGGTGGATGCCCGCAAGAATATGCTGTTCAATCCCGAGGAAAGTATCGATTTCAACGGTAATACCGGGCCTTTCATCCAATACACCTACGCCCGTATCCGTTCGATTCTCCGCAAGGCAGAGGCCGACGGACTAATCAGAACGGCCACCAAACTCCCCGCATCAGAACTCAACACAAAAGAGATAGAACTGATTCAGAAGATGAACGAGTTCGGTGCAGCCGTAGAGCAGGCGGGCAAGGACTATTCGCCGAGCGGTATCGCCAACTACGTCTATGAACTGACGAAGGTGTTCAACCAGTTCTACCACGACTACAGCATCCTCAACGAGCCCGACAGCACGAAAAAAGCCGTGCGCATCGTGCTTGCGCGCAACGTGGCGAAAATCATCAAGAACGGCATGGGACTGCTCGGTATCGAAGTGCCCGAGCGTATGTGATGCTGCAGAATCCCCCGACATATCGCAATGACACCGTACTGCCCTTGCCTCCCGAGGTGAGGGCAGACGCGTGGGCGGTGGATGCCGCGTGTTCCGGCAATCCCGGACCGATGGAGTATCAGGCGGTCGATTTGCAGACCGGCGCACGGGTATTCCATTATGGCCCCGTCCACGGGACGAATAACATCGGGGAGTTCCTCGCCATCGTGCATGCCCTCGCTCTCTGTTGGCAGCAGGGACTGCACGGAAAGACCATCTATTCAGATAGTTACAATGCCATCCTCTGGGTGCAGAAGCGCAAGTGCAAGACCAAATTGGAGCGCACCGAGAAAACGGAACCACTCTACGATGTCATCGCCCGCGCCGAGCATTGGCTCCAGACGCATAACTTCCGTAATCCCATCGTTAAGTGGGAAACGGCCAAGTGGGGCGAAGTGCCCGCCGACTTCGGTAGGAAATAGGATTCTATTTCAACCCAAGTCTGTGGAATACACCTTAATATTATATATAGCCACTCGCTACGGCGTAGTCGCCATACCCCTTTGAATTTCGGAAAGCCGGCAAGCACTTTTGCATTTTTCTTTACACGACCAACATCTAATCTCGGTATGTTGGCGGTCTATGCCTCAACTGTCGTACTGACCATCGGCATTTTGCTTGGAACATTTTGGTTATTGAGGCGATATCTACCTGGTTTACTGAGAGTTATATCGGAAAGAAAGCAACAAAAAGGCAAGTATAACCCAAAGGTCTTTTCGGTATGTTTGAAAGGAATGCTTTCTATGACTTGAAGGAATAGTCTTTACGAGTGAAAGGAATGCTTCCTATGGGGGGAAAGGAGGCATTCCTTTGAGTCGTGGAAAGCATTCCTTTGGCTCGTGGGAAGCATCTCTTTCATTCGTAGGAGGACTTCCTTTCTTGGCTATCCGCTATGCCTACAAGAAAAAGCGCCGTGAAGCGCTGCAATTAGCAATTACAGCCTCTGAAAAAATCTATACAAGAATTGGTTTGAAGTAGGAATCTATTCGCAAGAAGTCGCACTTTTGCGGAAAGTCTGGATTTGATTCCCATCGTAGTTTTCCGTGCGGATAACCTCTGCATCAGGGGGAACTTGCGGGGCGCGCGTGCCGTCGGTGACGGTTATTGGGGCGGTTTCCACGCGGATTTCATCCCATAACCCTTGCTCAATGAAGGAATTGAGGGTTTTCATGCCGCCCTCCACGATGAGCGACTGCACGTTGTGGGCATGGAGACTTTCAAGGTTCAGCGGGTGGTTGTGGTCGATGACAAGGCGCTTGGGGGCTACTCCGCTCCACTCACGGACAGTCAGTTGCGGACGGTCGCGCTCGGCAGTGATGCGCCCTACGAGTATCGCATCTTCCTCGGCGCGGAGCTTGTGGGAGAGCATCTTGGTAAAGGGCGTGGAGATGGCGAGCGGACGGAAATGGTCGTCGATAAATCCGTTGGCGGTCTGCGCCCATTTCAGGATGATATATGGCCGTTTCTCCCGATGAAATGTGAAGAAGCGGCGATTGAGCGCACGGCATTCTTCTTCCAAGACACCGACTGTTACCTCAATGCCCGCCTCGCGAATTCGGCTGATGCCGCGCCCCTGCACTTTGGCGAATTCATCGATGCAGCCCACCACCACACGGCGCACGCCCTTCCTCACAATCAAATCGGCACAGGGCGGTGTCCTGCCTTCGTGGGCACAAGGCTCCAAACTGACATATATCGTGGACTCGGGCAGCAATGGCTCGTCCTCTGGCCTTACGGAGGCAAAGGCATTGACCTCGGCATGGCCTTCGCCACACCGCACGTGATACCCCTCACCGATAATGCGCCCATCGTGGACAATCACCGCCCCCACCATCGGGTTCGGTTTCGCATTCCGGCGACCGTTGCGCGCCAATTGCAGACAGCGGCGCATGAACTTTTCATCTTCCGTTATCAAAAAATCCTGCTTTCCCAATTCCTTTTTCTTAGTTTCTTCGTATCTTTGCATCCGCTATGACACACCATGAACTCTGGCACAGACTGACCACCATCTATGATGCGGGCGAGGCGAAAGCCATCGTGCGGTGGGTGCTCGACGTGCGTTTCGGCATGTCCGTGGCGGATATTTACAGTGGCAAAGTTACGGAATTATCCGCAGAAGACCAAGCGGAACTTGAAAAAATCATGCGGCGGCTCGAAAAAGCGGAGCCTGTGCAGTATGTGTTGGGCACGGCAGATTTCTGCGGTCGGCAGTTTCACGTTGAGCCAGGCGTACTGATTCCGCGCCCCGAAACGGCGGAACTTTGCCGATGGATTGCCTCCGAACACGATGCAAAATGCCCTTCGCCCACCATCCTTGACATCGGGACGGGCAGCGGTTGCATCGCCATCACGCTCGCACTCGATTTGCCCGAAAGCAACGTGACGGCGTGGGATATCTCCGACGAAGCGCTGCGCACTGCGAAAGGAAATGCGGAGGCATTGGGGGCAAAAGTGACATTCAAGCATCAAGATGCGCTGCGGCTGACCACCCCAGACGGGCAGTATTCTGCGGAAGAATGGGATATTATCGTCAGCAACCCTCCTTACATCGACAAGGCGAAAGAAGCCGATGAAATGGAGAGAAACGTGCTCGACCATGAACCGCACGAAGCCCTCTTCGCACCCGAAGGGGATGCCACCATCTTCTACCGCCATATTGCAGCCTATGCCGCCCACTCCTTGAAACCAGGCGGGCAACTCTATTTCGAACTGAACCCACTGACGGCAGACGAGGTAAATAGCGAACTGCACCGGCTCGGATTCAAGGAAACGGAAATCCGAATGGATGCCTTCGGCAAGAAAAGATTTCTCAAAGCAACCAAAGTATAACTGACAGCCATGACAGAACAAGAAGCCTACCTAAGACTGACCGCCCTCTGCGCTCAAGCGGAGCATTGCCCACAGGAGATGCGCGACAAGATGACGCGGTGGAACATCGATGAAACCGAGCAAGAACGCATCATCGCACGGCTCACCGAAGAGCGTTACATCGACGAGGAACGCTATGCCCGTGCCTTTGCAAAGGATAAGATACGCTACAACAAATGGGGACGGCGGAAGGTGCAACAGGCACTCTGGATGAAGCGCATCAGTACGGACATTCAGCAAAGGGTGCTCGATGAAATCGACGAAAACGAATACATCAGCGCGCTGCGCCCTCTGCTGCAACAAAAGCGAAAGGGTATCAAGGCGCGCAACGACTACGAACTGAACCAAAAGCTCGTGCGCTTTGCCCTCGGTCGTGGCTTCGGTTTCGACATCATCCGCCGGTGCATGGATGTACCGGATGACATAGACATCAACGATGCCGAGGATTAGTTTCTGGCGAAGACTGCTCGACCTGATTTCACCGCGGATATGCACGGTGTGCGGGCAGCGGCTTTCAGTGACGGAAGAGGTGGTCTGCGCCAAATGCTATCTCCACCTGCCACGCACCGATTTTCAGCACAAGCCATACGAAAACGCCGTGGCGCACCTATTCTGGGGACGGATTCCCATTGAGAAAGCCACGGCATTTTTCTACTATGAAGCACACTCGGAAACCGCAAACATCATTTACGAACTGAAATACAAAGACCGTCCAATAATCGGTGAGGTTATGGGGCGCATGGCAGCGAAAGAACTGCTGCCGAGTGGATTCTTCGATGAAATCGACGGAATCGTGCCTGTGCCGCTCACCTTCTGGCGGCAATGGGGGCGCGGCTATAACCAGAGCATGGAGATAGCACGCGGCATCAGCGAGATTGCGGGACTGCCCATTTATGACAAGGCGGTAAGGCGCAACGTGTTCAAGGGCAGTCAGACCCGCAGGGGGCGATGGGAGCGCAACGAAAGCGTAGAAGGCGCATTCGAGTTACGCGATGAAAACGCTGTGAGCGGGAAACATCTGCTCCTCATCGACGATGTGGTGACAACGGGTGCCACTATCATCGCCTGTGCCAAGGCACTCGCCGAAGCAAGCGGCGTGCGGGTGAGCGTCTTTGCCCTTGGCTTTGCCAAATCATAAAAAAGGTAAAAGGAGTTTCACTTCCTTACTTTTTTCGTACCTTTGCAAGCAAAACCGATTAACATCATGGACATTAAGAATCAATTAGCAAGAAAGCTGATGGACATCAAGGCCATCAAGCTGCAGCCCAACGAGCCGTTTACATGGGCATCGGGCTGGAAGTCGCCTATCTACACCGACAACCGAAAGACCTTATCGTTCAGCGACCTGCGCTCTTTCGTCAAGTTAGAGCTTTGCCACGCCATTCAGGAGCATTTCCCCGAGGCAGAGGCTGTGGCAGGTGTAGCGACGGGAGCCATCGCACAGGGTGCGCTCGTTGCCGACCAACTCGGTCTGCCGTTCAGTTATGTGCGCCCAAAACCGAAAGACCACGGTATGGGCAACCAAGTGGAGGGTGAGATTAAGCAAGGTGCTAAAGTGGTCGTAGTAGAGGATTTGATTTCCACCGGTGGCAGCAGTCTCAAGGCGGTGGCAGCCCTGCGCGCCTACGGTGTGGAGGTTGTCGGTATGGTGGCATCGTTCACTTACGGCTTCCCCGTGGCAGAACAGGCATTCGCAGAGGCGGGCGTGAAGCTCGTCACGCTGACCGACTACAGCCATGTGGTGGAGGAAGCTGCCAAGACGGGCTACATCAAGGAAGAAGACATCGAAGTGCTCGCCGAGTGGCGCAAGAGTCCTTCGACATGGAAGCAGGAAGGCTGATGTTTTACGGATTATACAAATAAGGCAATATGGGACTTTTCGGAAGTGAGAGCAAGTTTGAGAGCAGCGTGAAACAGATACCTTACGCGCAGCAAGCGGTATATGACAACATCAGTGACCTCACCAATTTGGAGAAAGTACGCGACCGCGTGCCGGAGGATAAAATCAACGATTTCAAGTTCGACCACGACACGGTGAGCCTCAACGTGGCACCCGTAGGCGAACTGAAACTGCAGATTATCGAGCGCGACGAGCCGAAGTGCGTGAAGTTCGAGGCCGTGCAGTCGCCCGTTCCCTTTAACGTGTGGGTACAGGTATTGCCCGTCACGGAGACATCAAGCAAGATGAAAGTGACGGTAAAGGCAGAGCTGAACCCCTTTATCAAGGGAATGGTGGAGAAACCGCTGCAAGAGGGTGTCGAGAAAATCGCCGATGCTTTGGCGCAGGTGCATTACGTTTAAGGAATACGGCAATGGCAAACAAGCTTTGGGAAAAGAACTTTGAGATAAACAAGGAGATAGAGCGCTTCACCGTGGGGCGCGACCGCGAGATGGATGCCTACCTCGCAAAGTACGATGTGCTCGGTTCGATGGCACACATCACGATGCTCGAAAGCATTGGGCTATTGGAAAAGGACGAGCTGAAACAATTGCTCGCAGAACTGAAGAACATCTACCGGCTCTGCGAACAGGGGGAGTTCGTGATAGAGGACGATGTGGAGGATGTGCATTCGCAAGTGGAGATGCTGCTCACCCGCAAGCTCGGGGACATGGGCAAGAAAATCCACTCAGGGCGCTCCCGCAACGATCAGGTGCTCGTGGATCTCAAGCTCTTCACCCGCCACGAGCTGAAGGAGATCGCCGAAGGAGTAAAAATTCTCTTTGATGAACTGATTCAGAAGAGCAATCACTACAAGGACGTACTGATGCCGGGTTACACCCATCTGCAGATTGCCATGCCCTCGTCATTCGGTCTCTGGTTTGGTGCATACGCCGAAAGCCTTGCCGATGACATGCTTTTCCTGCAAGCGGCTTATCGGATGACCAACCGCAATCCACTCGGCTCTGCCGCCGGCTACGGTTCTTCGTTCCCGCTCAACCGCACGATGACTACCGAACTGCTCGGTTTCGACTCGATGGACTACAATGTGGTGTATGCCCAGATGGGGCGCGGGAAGATGGAGCGCAACGTGGGCTTCGCCATCGCCACCATCGCTGGCACACTTGCGAAGATGGCATTCGATGCCTGCCTGTTCAACTCGCAAAACTTCTCATTCGTGAAACTCCCCAAGGAGTGTACCACAGGCTCATCCATCATGCCGCACAAGAAAAACCCCGATGTATTCGAGCTTATCCGTGCCAAATCAAACAAACTGCAATCGCTGCCCCAGCAGATAACACTCATCATGAACAATCTGCCCGTGGGCTATTTCCGCGACCTTCAGATTATCAAGGAGGTGTTCCTGCCCGCTTTCGACGAACTGAAAGACTGCTTGCAGATGACTGCCTATATCATCAACAGGATGGAAGTAAACGAGCATATCCTTGACAATCCGATGTATGACCCGATGTTCTCGGTGGAGGAGGTAAACAAATTAGCCGCCAACGGGATGCCGTTCCGTGATGCTTATAAAAAGGTGGGACTTGACATCGAGGCCGGCACGTTCCGCGCAGACAAGGACATCCACCACACGCATGAAGGGAGCATCGGCAATCTCTGCAACGAGCAGATTCAGACGCTGATGCAGCAGACGCTCGATGGTTTCCACTTCGAGCGCATGACCGAGGCAGAAAAGGCTTTGCTCCGATGAAATGGACAAAAACCATTCTCCTGTCTTTGGTTCTCATCGCCTGTACGGGTGATGACAGCATCTATCGCGAATATCGGTGTTTCTTCCTTTTCGACACCTCGCTCCATCCCCAGCCCTGCCAACTGACCGCCATCCTTGGTAATGTCGGGCACTTCGCCAAGGTGGAGACGAGTGTGGTGCAGGGTGTAAGGCATCTGAAAACCACGCGCAATTATGACAACGCCACCGAGGACATCACCCTCCGCACCGACCGGGAGAAGCAAATGACCTATGCCCTCGGTGCCAATAACTGTATTATCGTAGGTACTGGCAGCTATGACAACCGCCTCATCGCCTATGAGGGACAATGCGCCAACTGCCTCACTGATTTCAACGGAACAAACTATCCCCTCACATGGCAAAATAATGGCACGCAACTCCGATGCGCCAAGTGTGGTCGCTCGTACGATGTGCATAATGGAGTGGTGGCAAGCGGTGCGGCAGGCAGGGAGCTTTTTCGCTATCAAGCCGCCTTTGACGGCACTGTGCTTCGGGTGGGGAATTAAAAATAGGGGGAAAAGTTTGGCTATTCCAAGAAATAACCTTACCTTTGCAACCACTATCCACGGGCCGCAATGGTGGAATTGGTAGACACGAGGGACTTAAAATCCCTTGACCCGAAACGGTCGTGCGGGTTCGAGTCCCGCTCGCGGCACTTTCAACATTAAATCAACCTATCATGCAGAAAAGACTTTTCTTCTTCGTGTCAGCAGCAGCCATGATGCTGTCGCTCTCATCGTGTTCAAAACTGGGTGCATTATCGGCGGATAACTTCACCGTCACGCCCAATCCGTTGGAAACCCAAGCCGGCACGGTGCCCGCAACCATCAACGGACACTTCCCGGAGAAATATATGAAGAAGAAGGCCGTGGTGACGGTCGTGCCCGAACTGCGCTATTCGAGCGGTACGGTTGCACAGGGCAACACCGCAACCTTCCAAGGTGAAAGCGTGATGGGCAATGACCAGACCGTATCGTATCGTTTGGGCGGCAACTATACGATGAAGACGAATTTCGCGTATCTCAATGACAACAAGGCTGATATGTATCTGACCTTCAAAGCCCGCATCGGTTCGAAGGAGGTGAAAGTGCCCGAGGTGAAAGTTGCCAACGGTATCATCGCTACATCGGAGCTTTACAAGAAGACCTCGCTGACGGCTAACGCTGCCTTGGCTCCCGATGCCTATCAGCGCATCACCAAAAGGAAGCAAGAGGCAAACATCAAGTTCCTCATTCAGCAGGCTAACCTGCGCAAGAGCGAGTTGAAGAACAATTCCGTACAGGAGTTCGTGAAAATGCTGAAGAAAATCAACGATGACCACGAGGGTCTAAACCTTGAGAACGTGGAGGTTTCCGCATACGCATCACCCGACGGTGGTTTCAGTATCAACGACAAGTTGGCCAACCAGCGCCAGAAGGTGTCGGAGCAATATGTGAATCAAGAGTTGAAGAAGATTCGGATGAACGCGCCCGTGGATGCGAAATACACCGCACAAGACTGGGAGGGATTCCAGGAACTGGTAAAGGCGAGCGACATACAGGACAAGGAGATTATCCTGCGCGTACTTTCTATGTATAAAGACCCAGAAGAGCGCGAGCAGCAGATTAAGAACATCTCTGCTGCCTTCCGTGAGCTTGCCGACGGTATTCTGCCGCAGCTGCGCCGCGCGCGCCTGACCATCAACTACGAGACCATCGGACGAAGCGACGAGCAGATTGAGGCACAGCTGAAGGCTGACCCCACCCAACTGAGCATCGAGGAGATTCTCTATGCCGCTACGCTGAAAGAGAGCCTCAACGAGCGTGAGGATGTCTATAAGACAGCCACGGAGGTATATCCCAACGATGCCCGTGCCTACAATAACATCGCAACCATCCAGGCTGCTCGTGGCAACAACGAGGCTGCCCGCCAGTATATCCAGAAGGCACAGAGCATGGCAGGCGACCTGCCGGAGGCCAAGGCTAACCTCGGTCTGTGGGCGCTTCAGAATGGCGATATCACGACTGCCGAGCAGTACATTGCCGGCGCGACGGGTGCCAACGGCCTGTCGGAGATTATGGGCAACCTGAATCTCGCAAAAGGCAACTACGCGCAGGCAGAACAGGACTTTGCTGACATCTACACCAACAGCGCAGCCCTGGCGCAGATTATGAACAAGAACTACGCCTCTGCTGCTGTCACGTTGAAGTATGTGAAGAATCCTGATGCCACCACCGATTACCTCAAGGCTATGCTCAACGCACGCATGGGTAACACGGCGGATGCCGCAGAAGCATTGCGCAGCGCCATCAGCAAGGATGCCTCCTATGCCAAGTATGCGGCTAACGACTTAGAGCTGAAGAACGTTCAGAAATAAAAGATGAGGGGATTCCGGTTTCCGCTTCTCATAGTGTTATCAAGTCTGCTTTTCCTGTCATGCGGCGGGAACAAGCAGACTTTTCGCATGGAAGGCTCTTTCAAGGGATTCAACCAAGGGGAGCTTTACATATACAGCGTAGATGGAACGCATAAGCTCGACACCATCGGTGTGGCTAACGGGATGTTCCGCTATGAGACGATGTTAGACAATCCCACCACCTTAGTCATTGTGTTCCCCAACTTCTCCGAGTTGCCGGTAGTCGGGGAGAATGCCACGGAAGTGACTGTCGAAGGCGATGCCACACACTTGAAGGAAACCAAAGTATCGGGCACGGAGGAGAACAAACTGCTGACGGCGTTCCGTCTGCAGACCAATGAGCAGACACCGCCGGAGGTGACGAAAGCCGCCGAGCAGTTCATCAAAGACCATCCCGCATCCCCCTCTGCCCGCTATCTGTTGCGGAAGCACTTCATCCAGACGGCAGAGCCGAATCTACGGAAAGCAGGTGAACTGGCAGCGATTATCTGCAAGGCTATTCCCGAAGATGAACAGATGGCACAGCTCGCCCAACGGCTGAAAGAGGTAGAGGGACTGAAAGAGAACGGGAAACTGCCCACTTTCACCACAAAGGACATCGACGGCAAGTCCGTAAGCTCCGCCAATCTCAAAGCCAAGGCGAACATCATCACGCTATGGGCAAGCTGGAACTACGAGAGCATGGGCATACAGCGGCAGCTCGGCATACTGAAGGAGCGGTTTAATGACGACCTCCAGATTGTGAGTTTCTGCTTGGATGCAAGCGTCAAGGACTGCCGCAAGGCGGTGGAGCGCGACTCTCTCAAATGGAGCAACATCTGCGACGGACGGATGTGGGAAACACCCGCATTGCGTAAGCTCGGCTTCTCCTATCTGCCCGACAATATCGTGACGGACAGCAAGGGAAAGATTGTCGCCCGCGGGCTTAACGCCCGTGAACTCCGCTCGAAGGTGGAGGTGCTGATAAACGAATAAGGGGACACCCCCAACAACTAAGAGAAACACGGCTCTTCGGAGCCCTAAAATACTAATACTATGCTTGTTAAGACATTTTGTGCAGCCGTGACGGGCTTGGAGGCTACCGTCATCACCATCGAGGTCCATCTGTCGAGGGGCGTCATGTTTCATTTGTCGGGCTTGGCGGACACCGCCGTGCGCGAGAGTTACGACCGCATCAAGGCGGCAATGACCAACACAGGCTACAAGCCACCCGTGGCAGACATGACCATCAACCTCAGTCCCGCCCATATCCGCAAGGAGGGTAGCGGCTACGACCTGCCGCTCGCCATCGGCATCCTCTCCGCCCACGGCAAAGTGAGTGACCACCTGCTCGGCAACTACATGATGATTGGTGAACTTGGTCTCGACGGAAAACTGAAACCCGTCAGCGGTGTATTGTCCGTTGCTATCCGTGCCGGAAAGGAGAAGTTTAAAGGCTTGCTCGTGCCGAAGGAGAACGCCCGCGAAGCTGCCGTGGTGGATAATCTTGAGGTGTATGGGATGGACAATCTGTTTGAGGTCACCAGATTCCTGAATGGCATAGAGCGGTATGAGCCTACCCGCGTAGATACCCGCCGCGAGTTCAGTGAGCAGCAATATGCCTTCGGCCTCGACTTTGCCGATGTGAAAGGACAGGAAAGCGTGAAGCGCGCATTGGAAGTAGCGGCGGCGGGCGGTCACAATGTGCTTATGGTGGGCAGTCCTGGCAGCGGAAAGTCCATGATGGCGAAGCGGTTGCCGGGCATCCTGCCCCCACTCTCCCTGTCGGAGAGTTTGGAGACCACCCAGATACATTCCGTCGCAGGGAAGCTCGGCAACGGGGAGACACTCATCTCGCAGCGCCCTTTCCGCAGTCCGCACCACACCGCCTCGCAAGTCGCTATGACGGGAGGCACGGGCAGGGTGCAGCCCGGTGAGGTGTCGCTGGCGCACAACGGTGTGCTGTTCCTCGATGAACTGACGGAGTTCAGCAAGAGCACCCTCGAAACGCTCCGCCAACCACTTGAAGACCGCAAAATCTCCATCAGCCGTGCCGCCTATTCCGTCGAATATCCCTGCTCCTTCATGCTCGTGGCATCCATGAACCCCTGCCCCTGCGGCCATTACGGCGACCCGACACACCGCTGCGTCTGCACACCGGGGCAGATTGCCCGTTATCTCTCCAAGATTAGCGGACCGCTGCTCGACCGCATCGACCTCCACTGCGAGGTCACGCCCGTTCCCTTCGTCCACCTCGCACAGATGCAGCCCGGCGAACCGAGCGCAGTCATCCGTGAGCGCGTCATCAAGGCACGACAGATACAGGAAGTGCGTTACCAAGCCTACGACGGCATCCACTGCAATGCGCAGATGACGGAGCGACTGCTCCATCAGTTTGCCGAGCCAGATGCCCAGAGCCTCGACATGCTCCGAACGGCGATGGAACGGCTTCACCTCTCCGCCCGCGCCTACAGCCGCATCCTCAAAGTGAGCCGCACCATTGCCGACCTCGAAGGCACGGAGCAAGTGCAGACTCACCACATCGCCGAGGCCATCGGCTACCGCAACTTGGATAGGGGTGACTGGGCAGAACGAGGGAGGTAAATATCCGTCTTTTCTTGTATCATTCAAAATATTCTCTTATAATAAGTGGTATGTCGGCCGACATACCACTTATTAAAGAAATCCATTGACCGTCGTTATTCGCTTTTTGGCAATCTCAACAAGATGCCGGCGGATGGCAATCAAATGAAATGCTGAACACTCTCCAATACCCAGCGAAGTGAACGCTTTTGTTCCGTTGCCCTCAATAGGAATACCGGCAATTCTTATAACGATACCGGCATGTGAGGCATAAGTAGCCGTTGGAAAGGCTAACACGCTATACTTGACCTCGTTTGCTTCAACAAACAATGAGGAAGCATGAATCTCACCGACATTCATGATAGCACACGGAAGGTTTTGGGCTTTGTCAAATGCAGTAATATCAGACACAAACGTGTCATGATATTGCCTGAACACACTCACATAAGTTTCTGCCTTACCATCACGTTCACGAAGCTTAAAGGCAGCAGGCAACAATTCACCTTCCCTCATCATTGTTGATGGGAAAATCACTCTCACCACATTTTCAAGTGAGCTTAACTTTGTCATGCAGCAATTTTCTTAATGACCTGCGCCATAGCCTGTACTGAAAAGTGTATGTCGTTCTCGCCTGTTACATGACCATCTTTAACCTCATAATACGAGAACTTGTCATTACCAAGACTGATGCCAGCCTCTTTGTCAGCACAGTCAATGAGCAATGTACCGTTGGTTTCTGGAAATATCGTCAGGCCTATCAGCAACTGCTTGTCAATGACTTCAAGTAATTGGCTGAAATTCGCGATTACTTGTGGGGTCAGGGGAACGGCATCTTCCCCATCCCACCCTGCGGGATACGCCTTATACGCCTTCAACTTATCAAGCATCCCAACGTATGCCCTCTGTGCTTCATCAGTTACGGCACTCTCCGTCTCGCTCTTTGTAGCGAGCGACTTCTTGAGCCTCGTAACCAACTGGACTTTCAGACTTTCATCAAGATCCTTCAGCAGATTCCAATATATATTGACTTCCGCTTGTTGAGGGTATGGGCTAATCATCGGCATAATATCTTTTTTTAACGTTCTGCTGCAAAATTACGCATTTAATCTAATATTTCCAAGCATTTGACTATTTAACTGACAGCAAGACGGTAAGAAATGCCAGCATACACGCGAATCGTTAAAATAGGTTACTATAGTATTTGCGGGTCGTAAGTATAGTGTTTGCACTTGCTAAACACTATACTTATAGTTCATAAGCACTATACAAAATTCGATAAGCATTAAGGCTATTGATTTGATGCGATTCATCTTTTAATTCTCCATTTTTGTTGTTTATTGAAAAATATTGTTATCTTTGCAAACGATTCTCGGAGTCCAAACCTAACAAGGAACGGCGGAAGCGTCCGTCATCATCCAAGTTGCAAAGGTTCATGGCTTACTCACGCTACGCTGCGGTAAGGAGAAATCCGTTATCCGT
>JAFLSG010000003.1 GCA_022511065.1 Prevotella sp. | reverse complement strand
AGGCAAGAACCCGATGCCGGAAATCATGGTGCCGCTGATTGGTACGCTCTACGAGTTGAAGCAGCAGAAGAGTGTCATCCAGAAGGCTGCTCAGGAAGTGTTCGCTGAGTAT
Organism: Prevotella sp.; assembly: GCA_022511065.1. Lineage (GTDB taxonomy): Bacteria > Bacteroidota > Bacteroidia > Bacteroidales > Bacteroidaceae > Prevotella. The sequence continues at coordinate 95,538 of JAFLSG010000003.1, read as the reverse complement.
GGCACTGAGGTTGAGTTTGAGATTGGTACGATGATTGAGATTCCTCGTGCTGCCCTGACCGCAGACCGCATCGCTACTGAGGCTGAATACTTCTCATTCGGTACGAACGACCTGACGCAGATGACCTTCGGTTACTCGCGCGATGATATCGCATCGTTCTTGCCTGTATATCTCGAGAAGAAGATTCTGAAGGTGGATCCGTTCCAGGTACTCGACCAGAAGGGTGTAGGTCAGCTTGTGAAGATGGCCGTGGAGAAGGGTCGTTCCGTTCGTCCGGGCATGCGCACCGGTATCTGCGGTGAGCACGGTGGTGAGCCTTCTTCTGTGAAGTTCTGCGCCAAGATTGGCCTTAACTACGCATCTTGCTCTCCGTATCGTGTGCCCATCGCACGTCTTGCAGCGGCGCAGGCTGCCGTTGAGGAGTAAGATTAGGACTCAATAACAAAGAAATTGGGTGCAACAGGCTTGAAGAAGCGGTTGCACCCAATTCTTGTTTTAATGCCTGACATATCAGTCAAGGCATTAGAAAGACTAATCCTTATGCGGGATTATATTGTCGGAGGGCAGCGATAAGCTCGCCGTTCTCCGTCCTTGTTCCGATGGTGATGCGGAGACTGTTCTGGCAAAGTTGCACTTTGTGGCGGTTGCGCACGATGATGCCACGCTCCACGAGGTAGTCATAAATCCGAGGTGCATCGGTCATCTTCGCAAGGAAGAAATTCGCATCCGTGGGATATACCCGCTCGCAGATGGGCAGCAGTTCAAAAGCATCAATCATCCTTGCGCGCTCTTGCAGCAGCAGCTTTACCCACTTATCCACCTCAAACGGGTCTTTCAGTGCCTCAAGTGCCTGTTGCTGTGTGAGGAGATTGATGTTATAGGGATATTTCACCTTATTAAACAGTCCGATGATTTCCTCTGAAGCAAACGCCATACCGAGACGGATGGCTGCACATCCCCATGCTTTCGAGAGTGTGTTCAGTACAATGAGATTCGGATATTTCAGCAGTTCGGTGCGCAGGGCGGGCTGCGCAGAGAAGTCGCTGTATGCTTCATCGACGATGACAAGACCCTCGAATTGCTTGATAGTCTTGATTACCTCCTCGCGCTTCAGACAATTACCCGTCGGGTTGTTGGGCGTGCAGAGCCAAATGACTTTGGTATGATTGTCGGTTGCGGCAAGCAGTTGGTCGGCGCTTATCTGGAAGTCATCGTCAAGCAAAACGGTGCGATACTCCGTGTCGTTGATGTCTGCACATACCTTATACATGCCGTAGGTCGGTTCGATAGCCACCACGTTATCTACGCCGGGCATGCAAAAGCAGCGATAGACGAGGTCAATCGCCTCGTCGCTTCCATTGCCGAGGAAGATGTTTCCCGCGGGAACACCCTTTACCTTTGACAAGGCATCCTTCAATTCCAACTGCAGCGGGTCGGGATAGCGATTATAGGGATGGTTATAGGGATTCTCGTTTGCATCGAGGAACACCCGTGCCTCCCTGCCGGCATACTCATTGCGGGCACTGCTGTAAGGAGCAAGCGCCCAGATATTGGGTCTCGTCAGTTCTTGGAGAGATTTCATCTTCTTTCGGTGTTAGGGTTGAAAGGTTTGTTTTATCATCGCGTGAGCTTGGAGAGTCTGACGGTCATCGCGTTCTTATGCGCATCAAGCTGCTCGGCCTCTGCCATCAGCTCCACGGCATGCCCGATGCCCTGCACGCCTTCTTCCGTCAGGTGCTGGAAGGTTATCTTTCGGCAATAGCTGTCAAGATTCACGCCGCTGTATGTCGTCGCATAGCCGTGAGTGGGAAGCGTGTGGTTCGTACCGCTCGCATAGTCGCCCGCACTCTCACAGGCATATTTCCCGAGGAACACGCTGCCCGCATTGACAACCTTCTCCGCCAACTTCTGATAGTCGGTAGTCTGAATAATCAGATGCTCGGGGGCATAGGCATTCGACAGGTCGATAGCCTCCTGTTTGTCGTGTACAAGTACCATTCGGCTGTTCTCCAAAGCCTTCTCCGCCATTTCCTTTCGGGGGAGCAGTTCAAGTTGGCGGTTCACTTCCGCCTGCACATCGAGCAGCACCTGCTCAGAGGTGGTGATGAGGAGCACCTGCGAGTCGATGCCATGCTCCGCCTGTGACAGCAGGTCGGCGGCAACAAACTCTACATCTGCACTCTCGTCAGCGATGACGCAAACCTCCGAAGGACCTGCGGGCATATCGATGGCTACATCGTGCAGACTCACTTGTTGCTTCGCTGCCATGACATACTGATTGCCGGGACCGAATATCTTATAGACCTTGGGCACGGACTCCGTGCCGTATGCCATTGCTCCGATAGCCTGCACACCGCCAACCTTGAATATCTTGCTCACGCCAGCCACCTTTGCTGCCACGAGGATAGCGGGATTCACCTTGCCCTCACGATTAGGAGGCGTGCAAAGCACAATCTCCCCACAACCCGCAATCTTGGCGGGCGTGGCGAGCATCAGCACCGTGGAGAAGAGTGGGGCAGTGCCGCCGGGAATATAAAGCCCGACCTTCTCGATGGGGGAGCTTTTCTGCCAGCAGGTCACGCCGGGCATCGTCTCCACCTTCTTGCTTTTGAATTGCTGTGCCTCATGGAATACCTTTATATTATGGTGTGCCAAGCGGATGGCCTCTTTCAGTTCTTCGCTGACCAGGTATTCCGCCTCTTGCATCTCCTCCTCGGTGACGCAGAGCGACTGCAAATCGACATGGTCGAACTTCAGTTCGTAGCCTTTCACGGCATCATCGCCGCGCCGCCGCACGTCGGCAAGCACCGCAGCCACCGTCTCGTTCAGTTCCGACACGTCAAGGTGTGGGCGCTCCACAATCTGGCTCCACTCCTCGCGTGCGGGATACTTAATGATGTTCATCGGATAAGTGTTTTCTGATTTTAAAGAATCATTTTCTCAATGGGAGTCACGAGGATGCCCTGCGCACCCATCTCCTTCAGTTTGCCGATAATCTCCCAGAACTGCTTCTGGTCGAGTACCGTATGCACGGAACACCACTCCTCGTCGGCCAAGGGGATGATGGTCGGACTTTTCAGTCCCGGCAATACATTGATGATTTCCTGCAAGCGTGCCTTCGGAGCATTCATGCGCACATACTTCTTGTCCTCCGCATCCTTTACGGCCTTGAAGCGGAACAGCATCTGTTCCAGTATTGCGCGCTTCTCCTCCGACAAATGTTTATTACCGATGAGTAGTGCCTCACTGCGCATGACCACCTCAACCTCCCGCAAATTATTGCTTACCAAAGTTGAGCCGGAGCTGACAATGTCGAAGATGCCATCGGCAAGTCCGATGCCCGGACTGATTTCCACCGAGCCGGTGATGACGTGAATCTCTGCCTTGATGCCGTGCTGCTCCATGAATTTCCGCAAAATGGCGGGGTAGCTCGTGGCAATCTTCTTACCATTAAACCACTCAACACCGTGGTAGTCTATTTCCTTGGGAATGGCGAGCGACAGGCGGCACTTTGAAAAACCGAGGCGCTCAATGATGTCTGCATCCTCGCCTCGCTCTACAAATTCGTTCTCGCCTACCACGCCGATGTCCGCCACGCCATTCGCCACGCTCTGCGGAATATCGTCGTCGCGGAGGTAAAGCACTTCGAGTGGGAAGTTGGATGACTGCACAAGTAGGGTGCGCTTCGATGAACTAACCTTGATGTCTGCCTCGGAGAGCAGGTTCATGGTGTCATCGAAAAGTCGTCCTTTGGATTGTACTGCTATACGTAACATATCGTTAAAGTCTGATTAAAATCCGTGCAAAATTACTCAAAAATGTGCGAATGTGCAAGAATTTCCGTACTTTTGCACCGATTTCATCCAATCTTCTTGACAAAGTGACACGGTTATTGAGCGTTTTCATGGTCTCGGCAGTTGTCTGCCTTCTCCTCGCCTGTTCGCAAAAACAGGAGCGCATCGTCACGCCCTATGGTTCCGTGCTCGATTCCATTACCGTCACCGAAGATTTTGATTTACAGGAAATTCAGACGAGTGGCGAACTGATTATGGCTACCGTCACCGGCCCTGACACCTATTATGACTATCACGGAAAGTCGCTCGGCACGCAGTATCTCCTTTGTCAGCGCTTTGCCGATTCGCTCGGTGTACGCCTCCGGGTGGATGTCTGCCGCGACAGCGCAGAACTTGTGCGCAGGCTTGAGGATGGGGAGGCTGACTTGATAGCGTGGCCGACACCCGGTAGTATTGAGGTGGGCAGCGAGAAACCAGAACTTGCGGAGGAACTGAAAGCATGGTATCACCCTGAACTCATTGCTGAGGTCAAGCGCGAGGAGACCACTCTGCTTACCACCAAGAAGGTGAAGCGCCGGATTTTCTCCCCGATGCTCGATAAAAAGGGCGGTGTCATCTCCCATTACGACCATCTTTTCATGACTTACAGCCAGCCCATCCGTTGGGACTGGAAACTCATGGCTGCCCAGTGTTATCAGGAATCCACCTTCGACCCGCGTGCCGTTTCCTTTGCGGGGGCCAAGGGACTCATGCAGATTATGCCCGGCACCGCCGACCATCTTGGTCTTTCCCGCGACCGTCTCTATGACCCGGAGAGCAATATCGCTGCCGCCTCGAAGTATATCGCCGAGCTTGACCGCGCCTTCTCCGACATCCAAGACCACTACGAGCGCACCAATTTCGTGCTTGCCAGTTACAACGGCGGCTCCCACCATATCCGCGATGCGATGGCACTTGCCAAGCGTGACGGGCGCAATCCTCACCGCTGGGCGGAGGTTTCCGACTATGTGCTGAAGCTTGCCACGCCGCAGTATTACAATGACCCGCTCGTCAAGTATGGCTATATGCGCGGTTCGGAGACCGTGGATTATGTTGCCAAGATTCGTCAGCGCCACGCCTCCTATAAGGGGGTAAAGTCTCCCCATGTCGGCTTTCATCCCAGTCAGCCCCGCAAGGCGGAGAAGCGGAAGAATAAGTATGATATCTCTGATTAGTTTTGCCCCCTTTACACCTTATTATATTATATAGGGCGCAGGGGCTGCATGAACTTTCTTGCGTAAAACCTTTGTGATGTTCAGAATATTTGCTAATTTTGCAAGCATAACATGAGGAACGATATGAAGAAGTATTTGGTAATCTTGGCATCGGTTTGTCTGTTGCTGTCGTGCGACGGGCGGAAGAATAAGTTCGGGTTCCCGGAGAATGAGACGGTGGAGGAGTTCGAGTTTCTGAAAGGCGTGGATGAGAAACCGAAAAGTGCAGAGGCAACTACCGATATGGACGATGAACCGACGGGCGTGCTCTCTAATGAAAAGGAGGGAAACCCGACGGACGGGTTAGTGCAGGAATCCAATGACGCAGATGGTATCGTGGGCGGAACGACGGATACCGACTTCTACGACAACGGGACTTCGGGCTATTTGGAGGACTAAGGCACGCAGCATGCGCAAGGGAGCAAGCAGAGTTGCTTGCGAGTTACTTGCGTTTCAGTTCAAGCACCTTGGGCAGTTTGAGCCATTTCCCGTTCTTGGGCACTTTCAGCGGACTGCCACTCTCCTGTTTGAGAATATACACGGAGTCATTCTGCAGGGTGAGCGTGGCGGTGAGGTCTTCCGAACCGTAGTCATTGACGAATGCAAGCCGTGCGGTATTGCCTTTCACCTCGGCGGAGGTGATGAGCCAACAGAGCGGGTTGCCTTTACGGGCGAGATAGCCGGGCAGGGCGCCGAAGAGTTCCTGATCAGGCACGACGATGGACTCGTCATAAAGGTCGATGTGAAGGAACACCTCATACTCCTCATTGTAAAGGTATGCACGGAAGGCGGTGCTGTCTTTTTGAGCCGTCGCAGCGAGCGGTAGCAGGGCGAGCAGCAAGGTGGTTATAATCTTGTTCATATCAGGCTGATTGCTATCTGCGTGCAAAGTTACCAATCTATATCAGTAAATGCGCATCTTTCTAAAAAATATTATGGAAAACATTGGTGCTTTTAGAAAAATTTAAGTATCTTTGCGCCCGATTATTTCGAAAAGCAATGGTAAAAAGACTCTTGAAACCCGACTACATCTTCGAGTCAAGTTGGGAAGTGTGTAACAAGGTGGGGGGAATTTACACGGTGCTTTCCACGCGTGCAAAGACCCTGCAGGAAACACTTCGGGACAGGATAATCTTTATTGGCCCGGATTTCTGGAAAGAGAAGGAAAGTCCTTATTTCAGAGAGGAGAAGGCACTCTTTGCCGAGTGGCAATGGGAGGCCAAGGAGAAAGGACTTAACGTGCGGGTAGGTCGATGGACTGTGCCGGGTGAGCCTATCGCGATACTTGTAGATTTCAATCCCTTTTTTGCAAAGAAGAATGAGATATACGGCTGGTTGTGGGAGCACTATCAGGTGGACTCGCTCCATGCCTACGGCGACTATGATGAGGCTTCGATGTTCTCTTATGCCGCTGCCTTGGTAGTGGAAAGTTTCCACAATCACTACCTGAAGGGTAAGAAGGCGAAGGTCGTTTACCATGCCAATGAGTGGATGTGCGGTCTCGGCGCACTCTACATCAATCATCATCTGCCCGAGATAGCCACGATATTCACGACCCATGCCACGAGCATCGGGCGGAGTATTGCCGGCAACCAGAAGCCACTTTATGATTATTTGTTTGCCTATAACGGCGACCAGATGGCTGGTGAGTTGAATATGCAGAGCAAGCACTCGATAGAGAAGCAGACTGCCCATTATGTGGATTGCTTCACGACGGTGAGCGACATCACGGCGAAGGAGTGCGTGGAGCTGCTTGACAAGCCGGTGGATGTGGTGCTGCCCAATGGATTCTGCAACAGCTTCGTGCCGGCAGCTTCGCAGTTCAACCGCAAGCGTGCCGCAGCCCGCAAGAAGATGTTGAGCATCGCCAATGCGCTGTTGGGTGAGGAGCTTGATGACGATGTGCTGCTCGTATCGACCTCCGGCCGCTATGAGTTCCGCAATAAAGGTATCGACGTATTCGTGGAGGCAATGAATCGTCTGCTGCGCGACCGCGAACTGAAAAAGACGGTAGTGGCTTTCATCGAAGTGCCCGGTTGGGTGGGCGAGCCCCGCAAGGACTTGCAGGAGCGCCTTGCGAGCGGACAGAAATATGACACGCCGCTCGAGGTGCCGCAGGTGACCCACTGGCTGCATAACATGAGCCAAGACAACGTGCTGGGCATGATGAAGTATTACGATATGCACAACCGCAAGGAAGATAAGGTGAAGGTGATATTCCTGCCCTGCTATCTTGACGGACAGGACGGTATCGTGAACCTGACCTATTACGACCTCGTGCTGGGCAACGACCTCTGCATCTACCCCTCGTACTACGAGCCGTGGGGCTATACGCCGTTGGAGGCGATAGCCTTCAAGGTGCCCTGCATCACGACGGACTTGGCGGGTTTCGGCCTTTGGGCGAACTCGGTGTTCGGCAAGACGGGCGAGATAACCGACGGCGTGCAGGTAATCCACCGCACGGACTACAACTATTCTGAGGTGGCAGATGCCATCAAGGACACGGTGTCCGCTTATTCCGGCTTCACGAAGAAGCAGATAGATACAGCCCGCAAGAATGCGGACGCCCTCTCAAAGAAAGCCCTTTGGAGCGAATTCATCAAGTTCTACGATGAAGCCTACGATATCGCCCTCCGCAAAGCCGGGGAGCGCATGAAGGCGAAAAAGTGAAATATCAAAACAAGCAAAACATACATTTTGAGACGATTATGAAAATTAAAGCTGATTACACAAATGCCCCTGTGTGGAAGGAGATGAGCATCAAGTCGAGCCTTCCCGAGGAACTGAAGTGTTTGGATGAGATTGCCCACAACCTTTGGTGGGTATGGAACTTCGAGGCCCGCGACTTGTTCCGTGACCTCGACCCCGAGCTTTATCACGATGTGAAGCACAACCCCGTGATGCTGCTCGAGCGTCTGAGCTTTGCCCGCAAGGAAGAGATTGTGAAGGATAAGGCGCTGATGAAGCGCATCAAGAGCGTCTATGACTTGTTCCGCAAGTACATGGACGTGCAGCCCGACGCAAGCCGTCCGTCTGTGGCCTACTTCTGTATGGAGTATGGTATGCACTCCGCCCTGAAGATTTATTCCGGTGGTCTGGGTATGCTGGCCGGCGACTATGTGAAGGAGGCTTCCGACTCTAACGTGGATATGTGCGCCGTGGGCTTCCTCTATCGCTTTGGCTACTTTACGCAGAGCCTTTCGATGGATGGTCAGCAGATTGCCAACTACGAGGCACAGAACTTCAACTCACTGCCCATCGTGCGCGAGTTGGATGCTGACGGCAACCCCGTCGTGGTCGATGTGCCCTACACCAACTATATGGTACACGCCTATGTATGGCGCGTAAACGTGGGTCGTGTGAAGCTCTATCTGCTTGACACCGACAACGAGATGAACTCCGAGTTCGACCGCCCCATCACCCACTCACTCTATGGTGGCGACTGGGAGAACCGTCTGAAGCAGGAGATTCTGCTCGGTATCGGCGGTATGCTGCTGCTGAAGAAACTGGGTATCAAGAAAGACATCTACCACTGCAACGAGGGTCATGCGGCACTCTGCAACCTGCAGCGCCTGTGCGACTACATCGAGGAGGGCATGACCTTCAATCAGGCAATGGAGTTGGTACGCGCAAGCGGTCTCTACACCGTTCACACGCCCGTGCCCGCAGGTCACGATTACTTCGACGAAGGTCTCTTCGGCAAGTACATGGGTGGCTATCCGCAGAAGCTCGGCATCACATGGGACGAGTTCATCGGCATGGGCCGCACCAATCCCGACGACCACGGCGAGAAGTTCTGTATGTCCACCTTCGCCTGCAACACCTGTCAGGAGGTTAATGGTGTAAGTAAGCTGCACGGATGGGTGAGCCAGCAGATGTTCGCCCCCATCTGGAACGGCTACTATCCCGAGGAGAACCACGTGGGTTATGTGACCAACGGCGTACACTTCCCCACATGGGCTGCCACCGAGTGGCGTCAGCTCTACGGCAAGCACTTCGATGCCAACTTCATGAATGACCAGAGCAACCAGAGCATCTGGGAGGGCATCTACAACGTATCTGACGAGGAGATCTGGGCTACCCGCACCGCTCTGAAGCAGAAGCTCGTTGATTATATCAAGGTGCAGTTCCGCGACACGTGGCTGAAGAATCAGGGTGATCCCTCGCGCGTGGTGAGCCTCTTGGAGCGCATCAACCCGAACGCGCTGATTATCGGCTTCTGCCGCCGCTTCGCTACTTACAAGCGTGCGCACCTGCTGTTTACCGACCTTGACCGCCTGAGCAAGATTGTGAACAACCCGGAGCATCCCGTGCAGTTCCTCTTCGCCGGTAAGGCACACCCCGCCGACGGAGCCGGTCAGGGCCTGATTAAGCGCATCTACGAGATTTCGCAGCGTCCCGAGTTCCTCGGCAAGATTATCTTCCTTGAGGACTACGACTTCCTGCTCGCCCGTCGCTTGGTATCGGGCGTGGATATCTGGATGAACACCCCGACCCGTCCGCTCGAGGCTTCCGGTACGTCCGGCGAGAAAGCCGAGATGAACGGCGTGGTGAACCTCTCCGTGCTCGACGGATGGTGGCTCGAGGGTTATCGTGAGGGCGCAGGCTGGGCACTTACCGAGAAGCGCACCTATCAGAATCAGGGTCATCAGGATCAGCTCGACGCTGCAACCATCTACAGCCTGCTCGAGAACGAGATTGTGCCGCTGTACTACAAGAAGAATAAGAAGGGATTCAGCCCCGACTGGATCAAGGTCATCAAGAACTCCATCGCCCAGATTGCGCCTCACTACACGATGAAGCGCCAGTTGGACGACTACTACAGCAAGTTCTACGAGAAGGAAGCAAAGCGCTTCAAGGAGCTTTCCAAGGACAACAACCGTCTTGCCAAGGACATTGCCCAGTGGAAGGAGGCCGTTGCGGAGCGTTGGGATGCCATCAACGTGGTAAGCTGCGAGTGGAACGTACCCGCTGCCGGCGCACTCTCTGGTGAGAAATACACCGTGAAGTACGTCATCAACGAGCAGGGTCTCGACGATGCCGTAGGTCTTGAGGTAGTGAATGTTCGCACGAACAACGAGGGTCAGGAGCGCATCTTCTCCGTAGTTCCCTTGAAGGTTGTAGGCCGCGAGGGCAACAACTTCATCTTCGAGGGCACGTTGGAGCCCGATCATGCCGGCTACTTCAAGAGTGCTGTCCGCATGTATCCGAAGAACGACAAGCTGCCGCACCGTCAGGACTTCTGCTACATCAAGTGGTTGGAACTCCCCGCTTTTAGCAACTGATTGAGATAGTAAACAGTAATAAATAAGAATTCCGCCCGGGTTCGAAGGAACTCGGGCGGTTTTGTAAAAGACCAGTAACTATGAGAAAAATGATGATTGTGGCAGCACTCTTGGCTGCCGTCGTGTCTATGAAGGCACAAGTGAAGTTCACCGTCAGCGGTAAGGCCGTCAGTGAGACGGGCACACTTATCTTTGGCGATATAACTAAAAATCAACCGATAGATACCATTGAGGTGAAGAACGGCGTGTTCCACTACGAGGGGAATGCACCAGAGAAGGCGTTCCTCTGCTTTATTGATAGTGAAACCAGAACACGCAGTTTTTTTATCGTGGATTGTGAGAACATCACCATCGACATGAACGATGACAAGGCAAGCGGTAGTCCATTGAACGACCGCCTGACCGCTATGGTGCAGCAGAGCAATGCGATGATGAAGGAACTGCGCACTATCTGGGCGACACGGAGCAAGACGGAGAATCCCGACAGCATCGCCTATTACGAAAAGAAGTATGAAGAGCTTTGCGAAAATTGGCTTGATATGCTCCGCCAGACTATCCGTGAGAACCAAGACAACCCCATCGCTGCCTACGCACTTTCAGAGTTGATGAATGAAATCGACTATGAGGAGCTGAAAGGCTATGTGGAGTCAGGCGCTCCCTACTTGGAGCATCCCCTCTGCGATAGACCCAAGAAGCGTTTGGCATCTTTGGAGTTGAGACAGCCGGGAAAGATGTTCATCGACCTCGTGGAGGATGATGTGGACGGCAATCCGCATCACTTGAGCGAGTACGTGGGCAAGGGCAACTATGTGCTTGTGGATTTCTGGGCATCGTGGTGCGGTCCCTGCATGGCGGAGATGCCTAATGTGAAGGCGTGCTACGACAAGTATAAGGAGAAGGGCTTCAATGTAGTTGGGCTGTCGTTCGACCGCAACAAGGAGGCTTGGGTGGACTGCATCAAGAAGAACGAATTAGACTGGGTACACCTGAGTGACCTGAAGTTCTGGCAGACTGTTGCTGCCAAGACCTATGGCATCAATTCGATACCTTCGAGCATCCTCTGCGACGGCACGGGTAAAATCGTAGCCCTTGACCTGCGTGACAAGTCCCTCCGCGAGAAGTTAGCGGAGATTTACGGCTTCTGATTCTAAGCGCTTTTTGCGTTAGGATTTCTCCTATCATTTAAAGGAATGCTTTCCACGGGTGAAAGGAATGCTTCCTACAAGGCAAAGAAATGCCTCCTATAGGGGTATAGGAGGCATTTCTTTCAGTCGTGGAAAGCATCGGAACAACTCGTAGAAAGCATTCCTTTCAACCGTAGATGACTGACCTACCGAAAACAGGGGTAAAAGCCCCTGTTATACGAGGTACAGACTGCTGATGCTCTCGTTGTGGAGAAGGCGGCGAATCGACTCGGCGAACATGTCGGCGACGCTGATTTGCTTCACCTTGGCACAGCGATGGGCGTAAGGAATGGAGTCGGTGAATACAATCTCCTCAAGGGCCGATTCCTGTACGCGCTCACTCGCGGGGTCGCTCATCACGCAGTGGCTGGCACAGGCGCGCACACTCTTGGCACCCGCCTCTTTCATCAGGTCAGCCGCTTTCGTAATCGTCCCTGCGGTATCCACCATATCGTCAATAATCACCACGTTCTTGTCTTTCACATCACCGATTATCTGCATCGATGCCACGACATTGGCGCGTGCGCGCGTCTTGTTGCAGAGCACGAGCGGACAACCGAGGTATTTCGCGTAGGTGTTTGCGCGCTTGGAACCGCCCACATCGGGTGAGGCGATGACAAGGTCTTCCAAGTGCAGGCTCTGCAGATAGGGCAGAATGACGCCCGAAGCGTAGAGGTGATCTACGGGCACATTGAAGAAACCCTGAATCTGGTCGGCGTGCAAGTCCATCGTGATGACGCGGTTCACGCCCGCCACGCTGAGCAGGTCGGCGATGAGCTTGGCTCCGATGCTGACGCGAGGCTTGTCCTTGCGGTCTTGCCGCGCCCAGCCGAAGTAGGGGATGACTGCGTTGATGGTCTTTGCGGAGGCCCGCTTTGCTGCATCAATCATGAGCAGCAGCTCCATCAGGTTGTCTGAGTTGGGGAATGTACTCTGCACGAGGAACACATCGCGCCCGCGAATGCTCTCCTCGTAAGAGACGGCAAACTCGCCGTCAGAGAACTTAGTGATTTGTAACTGTCCGAGGGGGCAGCCCAGACTCTGGCAAATCTTCTCTGCCAGATACTTGGTGGCTGTTCCTGAGAATACTAAAAAAGAGCTTTGTTCACTCATTGCCGTATCTATGCTTTTAACTTGTCTTGGGATATCGGATTATGGTGCAAAGGTACTACTATATTTTAAATGAGCAAAGCGTTATCACAAATATTTTTCATTTCCTGTTGGCTTATTGTGGCTTTATTCGTAAATTTGCAGCGTAATACCTAATAAGGATTATTATGAAAATGAAGAAATCATCAGTGGCGCTGCTGTTCGGCGCGTCTTTGTGCCTGACATCTTGCGGCACGCTGTTCACTCCTACGATGCAGGACATCACCTTCACGGGCGACCGCGGCGTGAGCATCTATGACAACGGAAAGAAAATTGCGGAGATTGGTGACGGCGGTACGGCTACGGTGGCAGTAAAGAAACGCCTGTCTAACAAGACGCTCATCGCCAAGAAGGAAGGCTACAAGAATGCGCCCATCATACTCGACGCAACGTTCAATCCCGTTTCCGTCCTCAATCTGCTCAACCCGATTTCGTGGGCGATAGACCTCGGCACGGGCAAGTGCTGCAAGTGGAATGACGATGTGATAGAGATTGAGTTAGGCAACGGGTCGAGAAGGTAAACGCCTTCTCCCGCTCCTTACCCCACGGCCTTGCGCAACCGCTCGAAGTGGTGGAGCAGCGCCGTGTAGTCGATTTCGTTGTGGATGTTGAAGCGGTTCCACAGGTCGCCGCAGATGACCACGCCGCCGAAACCGAGGTCTTTGGCTTCCCGCACGTTATCGAGGTTCATGCCTCCGAGGGCGAAGACCTTCTTGTCGATAAGTCCTCGGCGCGATGCTTCTTTCAGCTCCTCCCGGGTGAAGGCGGCTTTCTCGTCGGGCATGCTCTGGCTATCGTGTATGCCGTGGAGGAACACGTAGTTGGAGTGCTTCTTGGCTTCCTTCAGTTCGCTGATGGCGTGGCAGGTACGGGTGATGTTTCCCTTGTAGCCTGCCGGCGGCTCGGTGTGCGCATCGTCGATGTGGATGCCCCGCAAGCGGTATTCCTCCTTTAGATAAAAGTGGTGGTGAACGGTAATCTTGCCAAGCACATCCTCGCCGAGCAGCGTCAGCAGGCGCTCGGAGTACATGGGCGAGGAGTCGGGCTTGAACAGGTGCAGGTTGTCAAGCCCCTCGTCAAAGAGGTTCGCCAGTATCTTGTCTTCTTCCACGAAGAAGGTGGGGCGTGTCATTACGATGAGTTTCATGCGTTGCGTCGGTTCTCCGTTTCGGGCTGCAAACTTACATAAAATTTCCGATATTGGGCTTGGTTTGCCCAAAAAGTTAGCATTTCTACCGCATTTTTCGGAAAAATGTCGTAATTTTGCAGCCTATGTTAAGTAATTAAAACAGATAAAGAAAATGAAAGCATTTGTTTTTCCCGGACAGGGAGCACAGTTTGTGGGTATGGGTAAGGACCTTTACGACACCAACCCGCTTGCCAAGGAACTTTTTGAGAAAGCCAACGAGATTCTCGGATATCGCATCACGGACATCATGTTCTCAGGAACTGACGAGGAGCTGAAGCAGACGAAGGTCACTCAGCCCGCCGTATTCCTGCACAGCGTGATTTCCGCCCTCTGCCTCGGCGACGACTTCGCCCCCGAGATGGTGGCAGGTCACTCACTGGGTGAGTTCTCCGCACTGGTAGCTGCCGGCGCACTCAGCTTTGAGGACGGCGTGAAGTTGGTATATGCCCGTGCAATGGCCATGCAGAAGGCTTGCGAGGCACAGCCCTCCACGATGGCAGCCATCATCGCATTGCCTTTCGACAAGATTGAGGAAATCTGCGAGAGTGTCAGCAAGCAGGGCAAGGGTGTGGTAGTACCCGCCAACTACAACTGCCCCGGTCAGTTGGTCATCTCTGGTAACATCGAGGCCATCAACGAGGCGTGCGAGCAGTTGAAGGCTGCCGGTGCGAAGCGTGCGCTGCCGCTGAAGGTGGGTGGTGCGTTCCACTCTCCGCTGATGCAGCCTGCCAAGGACGAGCTGCAGGTGGCTATCGAGCAGACCGACATCAAGACCCCGAAATGCCCCGTCTATCAGAACGTGGATGGCAAGCCCCATACCGACCCCGCAGAAATTAAAGCCAACCTGATTGCACAGCTGACCGCCTCGGTGCGCTGGGCGCAGAGTGTGGAGAACATGATAGCCGACGGTGCGGACGACTTTACGGAGTGCGGCCCCGGCAGCACGCTGCAAGGCATGATAGGCAAGATTAACCGCGGAGTGTCCGCTCACGGCATCGGATAATCGGAGATGAAAGAGAAGATTGTCATCTATCAGATTTTCACCCGTCTCTACGGCAACCGTAACACCACCCGCAAGGAGGGCGGAACGATTGAGGAGAACGGATGTGGGAAAATGAATGACTTCACGCCCGCCGCCCTGAAGAAAATCAGGGAGATGGGCGTGAGCCATATTTGGTACACGGGCATCATCCGCCACGCCACGCAGACGGACTACTCCGCGCATGGCATTCCGAAGAATCACCCTGCCGTGGTGAAGGGAAAGGCTGGCTCGCCCTACGCCATCACAGACTATTACGATGTGGACCCCGACCTTGCCACCGACGTGGATAAGCGCATGCAGGAGTTCGAGCAACTCGTGGAGCGAACGCACAAGGCGGGCATGAAGGTGATTCTCGACTTCGTGCCTAACCACGTGGCACGCCAGTACCACTCCATCTGTAAGCCGGAAGGCGTAGAGGATTTGGGAGAGGGCGACAATCCGCAGAACGGATTTAACACGCGGAACAACTTCTACTATTGCCCCGCGCAATGCTTCTCGCCTTACTTCGACCTATATAGCGGGGAGGTAACGCCCTACCACGAAGAGCCTGCCAAGGCCACGGGCAACGACTGTTTCCACAATGCGCCGGGTAAGAACGACTGGTATGAGACGGTGAAGCTGAACTACGGTCTCGACTACTATGCCGGCAGGGTGGGGCACTTCGACCCAATACCCAACACGTGGGGCAAGATGACCGACATCCTGCTCTTCTGGGCAGCAAAGGGCATCGACGGCTTCCGCTGCGACATGGCGGAGATGGTGCCCACGGCTTTCTGGCAGTGGGCGACGGAGCGGGTGAAGGCACAGTACCCCGACAAGGTATTCATCGGCGAGGTCTATGACCCTACTCAGTATCGCAACTATATCGGTGCGGGCTTCGACTACCTATATGATAAGGTGGGCATGTACGACACGGTGCGCGCGGTGATGTGCGGCAACCAATCTACCCATGCCATCACGGGCGCATGGCAGCAGACCGATGACATACGCGACCACATGCTCTACTTCCTCGAGAACCATGACGAGCAGCGCATCGCCAGTACCTTCTTTGCCGGCAATGCCCGCAAGGGAGTGCCCGGCCTCGTGGTCTCCGCCCTGTTGCAGCAGAACCCTGTGATGGTCTATGCCGGTCAGGAGTATGGCGAGCCAGGCATGGACAAGGAGGGATTTAGTGGCTGCGATGGCCGCACGACGATATTCGACTATTGGAGCGTGGACACGTTGGTGCGCGCCGCCACTCGCAAACTGACCGCAGAGGAGAAGGCGCTGAAAGAGGTTTATGACAAGGTGCTGAACATCGCCCGTAAGGAGAAGGCTGTCAGCGAGGGCGTGAGCTTCGACCTGATGTATGTGAACGGTGGCAGTCACCGCCAGTATGCCTTCCTGCGCAAGGCGGGTAGTGAGGTGTTGCTCGTGGTGGCGAACTTCGAGGATGTACCCGTTACGATGGATGTGACCATCCCCGCCCACGCCTTTGACTTCCTGAAAATCAAGGAGAAGAGCGCGAATGCCGAGGACTTGCTGTCTGGTGAGCGCACGAAACTATCGCTGAAGCGCGACGGCGCAGTCAGCGTTCCCCTGCAGCCGCTCGGTGCGGCGGTCTTGAAGTTCAAGGCTTAGTCTGCAGGGAAGAATCCTTGTTTATAGAATTGGTAAGACGATGCGATATCCTCCTCCGTGGCAGCACGGAGGAGTTTTTGTATCTCGCGGGAGAACTCCAAATACGCCACGCCGTTTGCCGTGACGATGTTCCCATCGGCTACCGCCTGCCGCTCCACAAATCCCTGTTCGTTTGTATAGTTCGCGCCACCGCGCAATTTCAGTTGCTCAACCCCGTTACCCGTATGGCGTACGTGATTGAGAAAACCGTGTGCTGCGAGGAATGAGGCGGCATCGCAGATACCACCGACTATCCTTCCGTTCTCGATAGCCTTGCTCACTAACGGAGCGACACGCTCTGCCTCCTCCGACTGCCATTGCGTTCCACCGATAAGGATAAGTGCCGCATAATCTTCGGGCATCGTGTCAAACGTGTAGTCAGGGAGTGTCCGCAGTCCTCCGATGGACTTTACAGGCTCTGCTGTCGGGGCTACGGTCTTTACGATATATCGGGGTGCGACACTTGGATTGACACCTGCATTCAGCGACGGGGCGAGGAACGCTCCTTCCCAGTCGGCATATCCATTCAGTAGCAAAAGTAATACCTCTTTCATATATTATATTTCTTTATTATAGTTCATTGATGATTGACTGCAGACGGTTTAGGAACTTGCACGCATGACCGCCGTCCATCTGCGTGTGATGAAACTGGAACGACACGGGCAGCTTTGTCTTTAGCAGTCCCTTCCTGTACTTTCCCCACACCACAAACGGGTTATTGAATATCCCAGAATAGATATTCACCGCCCCGTCAATATCGCACGCGGTGAGCGCGGATGTGCCGACGATATTATAATCATCGCCGAGATTGAAAGCCTCGCCCGTGTCATGCACCTGATGGGTCAGGCGGAGGTAATCCTCATTGAACTGCGTGAGGTCTGCCGAGAAAGGGATGTCGCAGGTGCTGATGCCGTCGTCGCGGGTGGCAACCACGATGTTGATGGCCAACTTGTCAAACTGCCACAGCTTCCCGTCCTTAGGCAGAAGATAAAACTCCTCCACGCCTTCAGCCGCCTTGCCGATGCACCAGCACATCAGCATGTTGAATTTCAGTTGCCGCCGACGGCTTGCCCTGACCACCCTGCTCACGTCAATCGTCTTGAACAGGGTCACCATCGGCATCGGTGCGTTCATCCACATTTCAAAGGCCATCGCACGGCTTGTATCTTTCGGATTTACCTCTCTCATCGCTTGTTTCTTGGGTTATTTCGTATTGCGCCCGCAAAGGTACGAGTAAATTTCCACATAGCAAATCCTTTGAATTGCCTTTTTTAGGGATAATCATTCGTTTTTTCATCTATTTATCCTTATCTTTGCAGATAGATATGAAAAGAGTTAGATTTGCGAATGCAGTAATGGCTGCGTTCTTGGTATGCCTGTTGGGGGCTTGCGGCGGTCAGCAGCAGCCGAAGGCATACGTATCGACGATGACGAGCGACGACAGTCTGTTGATCAGAATGGGGAAGTGGGAACTGATTCGCTACCACAGCGACAAGCTCGGAATGGACATCAACTACCCCTCATTCCTCCATTATCAGGAGCTTCCGGGCGAACCGCGCCAGGAGTTGTTTATGTCCGAAGACGTGTCAATCTCCGTGATGGTGGACTCGTTGGATGGCATCAACCGCAGCCCGGGACAGCAGATGATGGGCATGGGGGCGGAGCTGTTGGATGCCACCGACCGTTACAGTCTGCATGCAGGCTCGGAGGATAAGTGGGAGTATTACACGAAGGTGATAGAGGATGACACCATCCGTCTTGTCACCGTGATGCTCCGCTATTTCCCAGAGCATGCCGAGGCCGTGGAGGATTTACGGGAGTGGGTTAGGAACTTCGATGTAGAATGATTTTGAAAGGAGCCTCCATTCGCATCGTTTGAAGCCTCCAAACGGGTTGAAAGGAGGCTCCAAACGACCCGAATTCAGGTTGCATCCTTTTTATATGGCACGAAACAAAGAAAGCCTTCCAGTACGGAAGGCTTTCTTCGGTTTCAAGGTTATGCTCACTGCCATGCCATGGCACGGCATCAAACCATTACTTAACAGGAATCTTGTCAATGCGCTGCTGATGTCTGCCACCCTCAAAAGCTGTGGCAAAATACTCGTCCATAATCTGGCGCGCAGTCTCCTCGGAGATGAAGCGGCCAGGCATCACGAGCACGTTGGCATTGTTGTGCTGACGGATGAGATGCGCAATCTCGGGAATCCAGCAAAGGCCGGCGCGAATGCCCTGATGCTTATTCAGCGTCATATTGATGCCCTCGCCCGAGCCGCAGATGGCGATGCCGGGATAGACCTCGCCCTGCTCAATGCCCTCTGCCAGCGCATGACCGAAGTCACTATAGTCACAAGAAGCCTCGGTGTAAGTGCCGTAGTCCTTATAGGCGTAGCCCTTCTCCTCCAGATACTTCTTGACGAACTGTTTCAGAGCATAGCCAGCATGGTCGCTGGCTATGCCTACTGTCTTCACTTCCATCAGGCGAGCAGTTTCTTCACTTGTTCATATACGTTCTGTCCGGTGTAGCCGAGCTTCTCGTCGAGCACCTTGTAAGGAGCGGAGAAACCGAAGCTCTGCAAGCCCCATACCGCACCGTTTGCACCAACAAGACCCTCGAGGGTAACGGGCAGACCGGCGGTAAGACCGAACTTCTTGGCTGCTGCGGGCAGCACACTCTCCTGGTATTCCTTCGACTGGCTGCGGAACAAGCCCTCGGAGGGAACGCTGACGATGCGCACCTTCACGCCGTCCTCGCGGAGCAACTTGGCACCTGCCTCAAGGGTAGATACCTCAGAACCGGAAGCCAGCAGGATTACATCGTAGTCGGCATCAGAGCCAGCCACAACGTAAGCACCCTTCGTTGCCTGCGTGTAGTCGTTGCCCTCGGGCAGCATGTCGATGTTCTGACGGGAGAAGATGAGCGCGGTCGGCGTCTCGGTGTTCTCCATTGCCATGCGCCAGCATACGGTGGTCTCCTCTGCATCGGCGGGGCGAACTACGAGCATTGAGTTCTTGCCGTGGTGGTTCTTCAGCTTCTCCATCAGGCGAATCTGTGCCTCTTGCTCCACCGGCTCGTGGGTAGGACCGTCCTCACCAACGCGGAATGCGTCGTGTGTCCAGATGAACTTCACGGGCAGCTCCATCAATGCAGCCATGCGCACGGCGGGCTTCATGTAGTCGGAGAACACGAAGAACGTGCCGCAAGCGGGAATTACACCACCGTGGAGTGCCATACCGATACAGCAGCAAGCCATCGTCAGTTCGGCAACACCTGCCTGGAAGAAAGCGCCGGAGAAGTCGCCACGCACGATGTCGTGCGTCTTCTTGAGGAATCCGTCGGTCTTGTCGGAGTTGGAGAGGTCAGCCGATGCGCAAATCATGTTGGGAACCTGCTCGGCGAGTACGGACAGAACCGTAGCCGATGCGCCGCGGGTGGCTGCTCCAGCCTTCTGCTCCACCTTGCTCCAGTCGATGACGGGAGCCTTGCCGGCAAACCAGTCCTCAAGCTGCTGCGCCTTTTCGGGGTTGGCTTTCGCCCATGCAGCCTTGGCAGCATAGCGCTCTGCCACGATCTTCTTCAGTTCCTCGGCACGCTTTGCATAAAGCTCCTGCACCTCGGGGAATATCTGGAAAGGATTCTCGGGGTCAGCACCGAGGTTCTTCATCGTCTGCACGAAGTTGTCGCCGCCAAGCGGAGCGCCGTGTGTGGCGCAGTTAGACTCGTAGCTTGAGCCGTCAGCCTTGCGGGCACCCTTACCCATCACGCAGTGACCGATGATGAGGCTCGGGCGCTCCTTCTCAGCCTGAGCCTTGCGGATGGCCTCGCGAATCTGATCCACATCGTTACCGTCAATCTTCTGCACATACCATCCCCATGCCTCGTACTTCTTGGCGGTGTCCTCAGAGGTCACCACCTCAGTCTTGGTAGAGAGCTGAATATCGTTGGCATCGTAGAACATAATGAGGTTGTCGAGGCCGAGCGTACCGGCGATACGACCTGCGCCCTGCGAGATTTCCTCCTGCACGCCACCATCGGAAATGTAGGCGTAGATGGTCTGTCCCATCACGTCGCCGAGCTTCGCCTTCAGGAATTTGGCTGCAATGGCAGCACCTACGGCGAAGGTATGGCCCTGTCCGAGCGGACCAGAGGTGTTCTCAATGCCACGAGCCAACTCGCGCTCGGGGTGACCGGGAGTCACCGAACCCCACTGACGGAGGTTCTGCAGATCCTCAAGGGTGAACTTACCGATGAGGGCAAGCTGCGAGTAGAGCATCGGAGCCATGTGACCGGGATCGAGGAAGAAACGGTCGCGGCCCTCCCACTCAGGATTCTCTGGGTCGTAAACGAGGAACTCGCTATAAAGCGTATTGATGAAATCGGCACCGCCCATAGCACCTCCGGGGTGACCGGACTTGGCCTTCTCAACCATTGCGGCAGCAAGGATTCTGATGTTGTCCGCCGCCAGATTCATTACTTTATTGTCCATAGAATATTTATTGAATGTTTAATACGATAATTGATTTAGCAGGCACTTTCACGGTCAGTACGCCGTTCTTGGCGAGCTTTGCGCCCTTGAACTCCGTGGGAGCCACCTTATTAGGATTCTCGAAGTCGTTGTAGTCGGCGACATTCTTGGCTGTCAGGATGCGACCGCTGACCGTCTTGGCATTCACGCCGTCGAGTTTTACCTCGATGGTCTTGTCGGTATCGAGGCTGACATTGGTCAGGGAAAGCACGATGTTGCCGTCAGTAGTCTTGGCTGCAGAGGCGGAAAGGAGTGGGAGAGGACGATAGCCTGCATCCTTGGCATTCGCTTTCTCCTTGTAGTATTCCTTATTGACCTGAATAATCTCGCTGTCGATATCGATGGGCAGATAGGTTGCCTCCTGGAACGGAGTGTACATCTCGAAGACGTGATAAGTCGGGGTGAGCACCATGTGGCCCGTGCCTTCCTGGTCGGTAAGGATCATTGCCTGGAGCACATTAACTACTTGAGCAATGTTTGCCATCTTTACACGATCCGTGTGGCGGTGGAATACGTTGAGGGAGAGTGCTGCCACGAAAGCATCACGCAAGGCATTCTGCTGGTAGAGGTGGCCAGAGATTGTGCCTGGCTCCTCATCCCACCATGTGCCCCACTCATCCACAAGCAGTCCGATGGTGTTCTTCGGGTCTTTCTCGTCCATAATAGCCTTGTGCTTCTTGATGACATCCTCAATCTCCAGACACTTGCCCAATGCCCAATAATACTGGTCGTTGTCGAAGTTGATGGCAGAGCCTTTAGGACCATTCCAGCCGGAGCAGGTGTAGTAATGGAGGCTAACACCGTGCATTTGTCTGCCGATGTTCTCCATCAAGACCTTTGTCCAGTTGTAGTCATAGTCAGAAGCACCACTGGCAATACGGTAGAGTCTGTTGTCGCCCTGATTGCGAAGATAGGTGTTGAACTTGCGATACTCGTTGGAATAGTATTCGGGAGTCATGTTGCCACCACAGCCCCAAGCCTCGTTTCCAATACCGAAATACTTGACTTTCCATGCTTTTTCGCGTCCGTTCTGACGACGCAGGCGAGCCATGGGCGTATCGCCATCGCTGGTCATATACTCTACCCACTGCGCCATTTCCTTCACGGTGCCGCTACCCACGTTACCACTGATGTAAGGCTCGCAGTCCAGCATCTCGCAAAGATTCAGGAACTCGTGAGTACCGAAAGAGTTGTCCTCAATCGTTCCGCCCCAGTTGTTGTTGCGCAAGGAAGGGCGCTCACTCTTAGGACCAATGCCATCCATCCAATGATAGTCATCGGCAAAGCAGCCGCCGGGCCAGCGCAATACGGGAATCTTCAATGCCTTCAAAGCCTCAAACACATCCTTACGATAGCCGTTGATGTTGGGAATGGAAGAGTTCTCGCCTACCCAGAGGCCTCCATAGATACAAGTACCAAGATGTTCGGAGAACTGTCCGTAGATCTCGCGATTGATTTTCGCACCGGGTTGGTCTGCGTGTACGGTTGCCTTTACGTTTTCCGCCATCATCGGCATCGTGAATGCGGCCACCGTCAGTGTGATGATAAATTTCTTCATGTTTCTTGTTTGTTTGATTTAGTTAAGTTACTTCTTAGCGGTTACGGCAGCCTGCTCGATGGCGAGACCAGCCTTGTAAGCCTCGATATAGGTGTTGAAGCCTTCCACATCCTCAGGTGTCGGAGCAATCTCCGTACCTGTGTTGCCGGCAAATACCACCTCTTCAAGATAGTCAACCAATGAGCGGTTCTCCGTGTTGTTCACCGCATACCCTGCAAGCAGGGCGATGCCCCATGCGCCACCTTCGCCTGCCGTCTCCATGACGGAGATAGGTGAGTTGATGGCTGCGGCGAGGATGCGCTGACCTACGCCCTTGGTCTTGAACAGTCCACCGTGTCCCGTGATGCGGTCCACCTTCACCTGCTCATCCTTGAACAGGATGTCGTTACCAATCTTCAGCACACCGACCGATGCGTATAGGTGGGCGCGCATGAAGTTAGCAAGGTTGAACTTGTCGTTGGCGGAGCGGACAAACAAGGGGCGTCCCTCGGCTAATCCTGTCACCGGCTCACCTGAAATGTAGTTGTAGGAGATAAGTCCTCCGCAGTCAGGGTCGCCGTTCAGTGCGTTGTTGTAGAGTTTACCGAACACCTCATTCATATCTACAGGCACACCAAGCAGTTGCTGATATTCCTTAAAGAGGTTTACCCACGCATTAAGGTCGCTCGTACAGTTGTTGCAATGTACCATTGCCACGGGAGATCCGTCAGGTGTAGTCACCATGTCAATCATCTCGTAAGGCTTCGACAAGTCCTTCTCCAACACAATCATGGAGAACGACGAAGTGCCGGCTGATACGTTACCCGTGCGCTGCTTTACGGCATTGGTAGCCACCATGCCCGTACCGGCATCGCCCTCTGGCGGGCATACGGGGATGCCTGCCTTCAAGTGGCCGCTGACATCGAGCTTCTTTGCACCCTCTGGGGTGAGGAAACCTGCGTTCTCACCTGCATCCAATGACTTGGGCAGGATGTCGAGCAACTTCCATGAGAAGCCCTTCGGGGCTACGAGCTTGTCGAACTTATCCACCATTTCCTGGTTATAGGTCTTGGTCTGCGGATCTACGGGAATCATACCCGAAGCATCGCCTACGCCGAGCACGAAGCTGCCCGTCACCTGCCAATGCACATAACCTGCCAGTGTGGTCAAATATTTGATGTCCGAAACGTGCTCCTCGTTGTCGAGTATTGCCTGATAGAGGTGAGAGATGCTCCAGCGGAGCGGGATGTTATAGACGAACAACTCAGACAATGCCGCGGCGGCCTGCCCGGTGTTCGTGTTACGCCATGTGCGGAAAGGAACAAGAATCTCTTGCTTCTCGTTGAACGCCATATAGCCGTGCATCATTGCACTGAAACCAATGGCAGCAAGCGACTCAATCTCAATGTCATACTGACGCTGCACATCCTTGCGCAGGTCGGCGTAGCAATCCTGAAGGCCATACCACACAGCCTCGGTGGAATAAGTCCAAAGGCCATCAACCAGTTGGTTCTCCCACTCGTGTGAGCCTTGTGCGATGGGCTTGTTGTCCTCGTCGATGAGGACTGCCTTGATGCGGGTAGAGCCAAACTCGATACCGAGAATGGCTTTACCTGCTTCTATCGTCTGTCTTGCGGTCATATCTTTTACTTCAAGGCTTTGTTCAACATAAAGTAAACCTCGTTGTTCTGCAACTGCTGCTTGAAGTTCGAGATGGTCGTGTCCTTGTTGATCTTGATATACTCGATGCCAAGGATTTCAGCGAAATCTTCCCAATACTCCTCAGTGATGTCGTAGGAGAAGGCGCTGTGGTGCGTACCACCTGCGAGAATCCAAGCACCGGCACCAATCTCAAATGTGGGCTGCGGAACCCAGAGCGCAGAGGCAACGGGAAGGTTAGGCATGGGCTTCGGCTCGATGCACTCAACTTCCTGAGAAATCAGGCGGAAGCGGTTGCCAAGATCCACAACCGTAGCCTTGATACCACGGCCTACCTTTGAGGTGAATACGAGGCGGGCAGTCTGCTGCTTGCGGATACCGATGCCAAGGAAGTGAACCTCAAGCGTGGGTTTATCAACCGCGATGAGCGGACATACCTCGAGCATGTGGCTCTGCAGGCAAGAACTGCGGTCGCCGGCGAAGTTGAGGGTGTAGTCCTCAAGGAACGAGCAACCCGTGGGCAGACCCTGCTGGATTACCCAAAGCGTGCGATAGAGACAAGCCGTCTTCCAGTCACCCTCTGCACCGAAGCCGATACCCTCTGCCATCAGGCGTTGGGAAGCGAGACCAGGAATCTGGTCGAAGCCAACGAAGTTAGGATCGTTGATGTCGGCATCGCCGAGGTCATCGAAGTTGGTGGTGAATGCGGTAGCACCCTCATCCTTCAGAACGCGACGGAGTGCAATCTCTGCCTTGGCAGCATTCTTAACCTTCTCCCAATATACCTCTTCGCCAGACTCGTCAATCTTGATGGTATATTCCTTCTTATATTCCTCCACCAACTCGTCGGCTTCCTTATCGGTCACCTTCTTGAAATACTCCATCAGTGAGCTGACGGGATAGTAATCAACGTGGTAGCCCATGCGCTGCTCGAACTCTACGCGGTCGCCATCCGTTACTGCCACATTGTTCATGTTCATACCGAACATAAGGCAGCGAACATCCTTGGCATCGGCAACACCGGCAGCCACGCGTGCCCATACGGCAATCTTCTTCTGAGCATCCTCGCTCTTCCAATAGCCGCAAACTACCTTGCGGGGAACGCGCATACGGGTGCAAATATGTCCGAACTCGATGTCACCGTGAGCACTCTGGTTCAGGTTCATGAAGTCCATGTCCATCGTCTCCCAGGGAATCTCAGCGTTGTACTGCGTGTGGAAGTGCAGCAGAGGCTTTTGCAAATCCTGCAAACCCTTGATCCACATCTTTGCGGGAGAGAACGTGTGCATCCAAGTGATGATACCCACGCACTTCTCATCGTTGTTGGCAGCCTTCATCACCTGCTCCACTTCCTTAGAGCTGTTGGCCGTGCCTTTATACACAATCTTCACGGGAATGTTGCCGCTCTCGTTCAGTCCGGCAACCATTTCCTTTGAGTGACCATCAACGGCCACGACTGCATCACCTCCGTAGAGCAACTGAGCGCCAGTCACCCACCAAATCTCATAATTCTCAAATGCTTTAACCATAGTTGTATTGTTTTTTAGTTATTAAATTATATGTATTCCTTATTTCTTCTTCTGACCATAATAGGCGTTGGGGCCATGCTTGCGGGAGAAGTGCTTCTCCACGAGCAGCGGATTCATCGTCGTGGCGGGATTCACCGAGAACGACACGAATGCCATCTTAGCCACCTGCTCCATGACAACCGCATTATAGACCGCGTTGTCGGGATTCTTGCCCCATGAGAAGGGACCGTGATTCTTCACCAACACACCGGGGGTGTGTGCGGGATTGATGCCACCGGCTTGGATGCGCTTCACGATGACGTTGCCCGTCTCTAATTCGTAGTCGCCTTTCACCTCTGCCTCTGTCATATCGTCAGTGCAGGGAATCTCGTCATGGAAATAATCAGCATGGGTAGTACCGATGTTCGGAATGTCCTTACCCGCCTGCGCCCATGCGGTGGCATAGGTGGAGTGGGTGTGAACCACGCCGCCAATCTCGGGGAAGGTGCGATATAATACAAGGTGGGTCGGTGTGTCAGACGAAGGATTAAGGTCGCCCTCCACTACCTTACCGGTATTGACATCCACCACTACCATATCCGATGCCTTCATGACATCATACTCCACGCCCGACGGCTTGATGACCACCAGACCTTTCTCACGGTCTATGCCCGATACGTTTCCCCAGGTGAAGATCACGAGGTTATGCTTCACAAGGTCAAGATTGGCCTTGAATACTTTTTCTTTCAGTTCTTCTAACATTGCTTATTATTCTTCTAAGATTGCTTGTTATTGCTTTAAGATTGCTTGTTGCTCTCCTAAGATTGCCTATAATTTGAAGGATGGGTCTTCCTTGTATGCCCGATAGTTGAATCGGTAGAGATATGCGCCGCGCTTTGAGCCTGTTTTGTCGATGAGCTCCGTCTTTTCAATGAAGTCCATCTCCTTGACGCGCTTGCGAAAATTGCGTTTGTCAAGTTCCTCGCCGTTCACCGCCTCATAGAGCTTTTGCAGTTGGCTGAACGTGAAGAGGGTAGGGAGGAGACGGAAGCCCACAGGCTCAGTGTGCAGTTTTTGGCGCATCAGTTTTATAGCTTGCTTCACCATCGCGTTGTGGTCAGAGTAGAGCTTCGGGATTTCATTCACGTCCATCCACTCCACGCCATGCGCTTTGCGGTGCTCGTCATCGTAGTCCTTCACGTTGATGAGGGCATAGTAGGCGATAGACACCACTCGCTCTCCCGGGTCGCGATCCACGTTACCGAAGGCACCCACCTGCCGCATGAACAGGTTGCGGAGCCCCGTCAGCTCATAGAGCGTGCGCGCGGCAGCCTCGTCAAGGCTCTCGTCGTTGGCGACGAAGCCTCCATAGAGGCTCCATTCGCCACGACCGGGATCCATCTTTCGTCTGCCGATGAGTATCTTCAGCTTACCTTCGTCGAAGCCGAAGATAATGCAGTCCACCGACAACCAGACTTTGGAATGCTCGCTATAAAACTGCGTCATACGGGCTGATTACCAGAAATAATAGTAGAAGCAGCTGCAGAGTGCCACGACTCCGAGCGTTGCCACGATGTCCCAGACACCCCAGCTCTCGCGTATCTGCTTGCGGTAGTCACCTGTGAAGGTGATGGCCTCCACCTGCTCTTTCGAAGGAGCAGCCGTGAAGCAGGAAATTACCACCATCATCAGTACGATGAACACCAGCAGCCAGCACTCGAAGATGAGCCAGTTGGTCTGCCAGAACCATGCGGTGTTCTCCCAGAATGCACCCTCCATCGTTGCCTTCCCTGACTCAGTCACTACGTTGGTGAGCAGGCGAACCATACCGATAAGGAAGCCACCAATGAGTCCCCATTCACCGGCTTTCGGTGTAATCTTCTTGGAGAAGATACCGAGCGTGAACACAGCAACCATTGCCGGGGCGATAAGTGACTGGATGTCTTGCAGATAAGAGTAGAGGTTGCCCATGCTCATCATGACGGGCATCCATGCCAAACCGAGAATCACAACCACCACGGTAGCGATACGGCCAACGAGTACATAGTGAGCCTCGCTCATGCCTTTCTTCATCGGCTTGTAGAAGTCTTCAGTGAAGAGCGTAGCGCAGCTGTTGAAGAATGCTGCGAGGGAAGCCACGAGTGCGCAGATGAAACCGATGGTCACGATACCCTTCACACCTGCGGGCAGGATGTTCTTCACCATCATGGCGAAAGCACCGTCAGTGTCGTGCGTGTTGGTGATGTCCATCACGATACCGCTGCCCGTCTTCTGTGACAAGGCGAATGCCACCATACCGGGGATAAGGAACATGAATACGGGGAGCAGTTTGAAATAACCGGCGGCAATCGTACCGCGACGGGCGCGCTTCATCACGACGGAGTTGTCCTCGCCCTTTGTCTGACCGAGTACACGCTGAACGATGTGCTGGTCGGTACACCAGTACCAGAAACCGATGATGGAAGCACCGAGGAATACGACGTAGCCCGGGAACTGGGGATACATCGGGTCGGCTGCGTCAGTATGGAACATGTGGGTCGTTCCGAATCCATCATGGGCTTTGTTGCAGACATCCATCATGGCTGCCCATCCTGCGCTGATGCTGCCATCACCGAGAATGTTCAAACCGAGGAACAGCACGAGGAACGAGCCTATAATAAGAATAGGTGTCTGGATAGCAGAGAGTGTCATCACGCCCTTCATACCACCAAATACGGTGAACACCGCAGTAACGGCAATCAGACCGATGGCGCCCCACCAGAACGGGAGACCGAGCAGATACTCAAAGAAGATACCGCCCGTGAAGGCCGTTACACTGACTTTCGTGAGCACATAGGCAATCAGCGTGATGATGGACAGCCACGAACCCGTGCGCTGTGTATAGCGGAACTTCAGGAAGTCGGGCATTGTAATGATCTTGCCCATCTTATTGTTCAGCAACTGATAGAACGGCACGAAGAGCCAGCCGAGGATGAGAATCATCCAGCCCTGCATCTCCCAGTGAGCCATGCCCACGCCGTCTTTCGCACCCGTACCGGCCAAACCAACCAAGTGCTCAGAGCCAATGTTGGCGGCAAAGATGGCCGCACCGATGATGTACCAGGGTTCGCCTTTTCCGAACAGGTAGTCCTGACTATCGGCACCCTTCATTTTCTCCTTGTCTTTCTTGATGGCACGGTAAACCGCCCATACGATTCCCATGACTCCTGCGGCGAGTACTACCCAGTCGAGCCACAAAAACTCACTTGAATTCCAGTTCATATTGATACGTTTTTTAGATGATTACTTACTTTACGGAAAATCTGTAGGCGGCGTGGCTGTAATACTTCTCGCCCGGGTTCAGCGTAGGCTGTGCCCATTCCTTGTGGTTGGGAGAGTCGGGATATTTCTGGCTCTCAAGGCACACGCTGACATGCTTCGGATAGGTGAGGCCATGCTTGCGGGCAATCTTCGCGTCAGGACCTACGCCTTGGAAGTTGCCCGAATAAACCTGCACGCCTGGCTCGTTGGTGAACATCTCCATGAAGATACCCGTCTTGGGAGAGTAGAGGCTGGCGCACACCTGCGTGTCATCACCCTTACCGTCCTTGTAAGTGTTGAGGCAGAAGTTGTGGTCGTAGCCCGTTGCATTCCGGATCTGGTCAAACTCCGAATGGATGCTGTCTCCGATGGCATGCGGCTCACGGAAGTCCATAGGCGTTCCCTCCACAGACTTGATTTCGCCAGTCGGGATGTATGCCCTATCGCTCGGGGTGAAGTTGTCGGCATTCACATAGAGCACCATGTCATAACCCGGCTGCGTGAAGTCGCCGCTGAGGTTATAGTAGTTGTGGTTCGTCTGGTTGATGATGGTAGGCTTATCCGTCTCTGCCTCCCAAACCATATCGAGCGTATTATCTGCTGTCACCTTATAGATAGTGGTTGCCATCACCTTTCCAGGGAAACCGTTCTCGCCGTGAGGTGCCACGATGGTGAGACGCAGGATGGAGTCACCTATTTGCTCGGCATCATATACCTTGTGCATCCAACCGCTGTTACCGCCACCGTGCAGGCAGTTCTGCCCGAAAGGACCGCGGTCGTTCAGACGCAGCTGATACTCCTTGTCCTCCAACGTGAACTTACCGTCCTTGATGCGGTTGGCGTAGCGACCTACGCTTGAACCGTAGTCGGTGGGTGTCTTGAGGGTGTCGGTGTACTGGGCGATGTTGTCAAAGCCGAGCACAACGTCCGTCGGGGTACCATCCTTGTCGGGAACGACGAGAGATACCACGCGACCACCGTAGTTGGTGATGCACACTTCCATACCGTTCTTGTTTTTCAGGGTGTAAAGTTTCACAGGCTTGCCCTGAAAAACTGTGTCAAACTTGGCGGGGTCAAGACCCGAGACCGTGAGCTGCGGAGCCTCTTGGCTACCGGCACAAGCGGAGAGCATCAGCGCAGCTGCGCCGAGTCCCACTAAAGTTCCTCTGAGTGTTCTCATTTTTCCTTGTTTTAAGTTTCTTATTTAGGTAATCTTCAATTTGGGTGTAAATTTACAACTTATTTTTGAACCGACAAGGAAAAAAGATATAAAAAAATGCGGTAAAGTGTATTTTTTACACTCTACCGCACATATTTAACCTTTGTAAACACAAAAACGTGCTTACGGAAGGGGGATTAGCATACTCTGCGTGAACCGTCGCCGATGACTACATCATAGACTTTCGGCTCATGACCATACTTCTCGTTGAACTTCTTCTTGGCGTTCTCGACGAAAGTCTTATAGAGGTCGTTGCGTACCAGGTTGATGGTGCAGCCACCGAAACCGCCACCCATGATGCGGCTACCAGTCACACCGTTCTCCTTTGCCAGGTCGTTCAGATAGTCAAGCTCCTCACAAGAAACCTCATAGTCCTTGGAAAGTCCCTCGTGGGTCTGATACATCAGTTCACCAACCTTCTCGTAGTCGCCCTCGTTCAGTGCGTCGCAGACAGCAAGTACGCGGTCTTTCTCACCGAGCACGAACTTGGCGCGCTTGTAATCCTCTTCGCCCACTTCGGCGCGAACCTCGTCAAGCTGCTCCCATGTGCAGTCGCGCAATGTCTCGAACTTGCCTTCCGGATGCTTTGCCTGAATGTGCTTCACCACGTTCTCACAAGAGTTGCGGCGGTCATTGTAGGGAGAACCTGCCAACTGGTGCTTCACCACGGAGTCGAGCAGCACGAGGCGATAGCCATCGGGCTTGAACGGGAAATACTCGAACTCACGGCTGCGGCAGTCCAGACGCATCAGGCAACCAGCCTTACCGAATACGGAAGCAAACTGGTCCATGATACCGCAGTTCACACCACAGTAGTTATGCTCCGTAGCCTGACCAGCCAATACCATGTCCCACTGGCTCACCTTGTTCTCGCCGAAGAGGTCATTCAGACCACAGGCGAAGCAGCTTTCCATCGCAGCGGAGGAAGACATACCCGCACCGAGGGGAACATCACCTGCGAAGGCAATGTTAAAACCTTTAACGGGAACGCCTAATTTCTTCATCTCGAGGGCGATACCATAGATGTATCGTGCCCAGCTTGCACGGGGGCCATCGGGGTCGCTCAACTTGAAATCCACGCGGTCTTTCAGGTCAATGGCGTATGCCATCACGGTGTCTTCCGTACCATTGACGCGCATTTCTGCCATGATACCCTTATCTACTGCACCGGGGAATACGAAGCCACCATTATAATCGGTGTGCTCACCTATCAGGTTGATACGTCCGGGAGATGCATATACATTACCAGTCTTTCCGTCAAAATGCTTGATGAAACGGCTTCTTACAAATTCAATGTCCATAATCTTAAAATGTTTTATAGGTTTGTAAAATAAGAATTAATCCACTTTAATGTCCGTATTTACGTTCTTGCAGCCGACAAGGGCGTAGAACAGGATGTATGCGAGCATCGCGATAACCAACCAGTAACTGGCAATCGGGCCTGCGGAATTGGCGATAGTCTCTTGAATGAGGGGCATCACACCACCACCGACAACCATCGTCATGAAGATACCGGAAGCAGCCTCGGTGTATTTGCCAAGTCCCTCAACCGAGAGGTTGAAGATGCCGCCCCACATGATAGAGGTGCAGAGACCGCAAGCTGCAATCAGCACGCACTTGAAAGGAACATCGTGCCCGCTTACAGACAGGCTGACACTCTCAGGCATGAAGATGGCAATGAGCAGGAAGGCAATGGCAAGTGAGGACACGGCCGTCATCTGCAACTTGGTGGAAACCTTACCAGAGATGGCGCTCGAACCGGCACGGCCAATCATCATCAGTAACCAGTATGCTGCGGCAAATGAACCGCCGATGGCTGCAGAGCCCTCGAAACCGAGGTTGGTGATGTAGAAGTTCAGCTGCATTGGTACACCGATTTCAATACCTACATAGAAGAAGATGGCAATCACGCCGAGCAGACAATGGCGGAATGCGAGCGGACTGCGCTCGTACTTCACGTCAGCCTTGCCGAGGTTTGGCTCGGGGATAGCCACCGCACGGATGATGAAGAACGATATCGTGAATACCGCCATACCGATGAACAGCAGCGGAGCCACATCGCTCATACTGGTGTCTGCCGTTACCGTACCTACGAGAATACCTGCGAGCAGTGGGGTCAGCGTACCAGTCAGCGAGTTCAGCGTACCGCCCACCTGGATGAGCTGGTTACCTTTGTTACCACCACCGCCGAGCAGATTCAGCATCGGGTTCACCACGGTGTTGAGCATACATACGCAGAAACCGCAGATGAATGCACCGAGCAGGTAGATGATAAGGTTAAGAGCCACGGGAATGCTGTCATAGGTGAACACATATGTTCCTGCACCCACGAGGCTGGAGAGATACTGGAAAACCAGACCAATCACACCCACGGCGAGGGCGCATAGCGCAGTCTTCTTGTAACCATACTTGGTGAGCATCTTACCTGCGGGAATACCCATGAACAGGTAGGCTGTGAAGTTCATCAGGTTACCCCATGCCTTGGCAAAAGGATACTCGAATCCCCAGATGTTACCAAAGGGCGCTCCCATGTTGGTAACGAAACTAATCATCGCGAAGATGAAACACATTGTGATAATGGCTATCAGTTTGCCATTGTTCTTTTCTTGAGTCATATTTCTTGCTTTGTTTATCTGTTTTCAGTTCGTGAACTCTGCTCACTCTGCCACGCCGAAGCGATAGATTGTCTTCTGCTTGTAACGCTCACCCGGGTTGAGCACGACACTCGGGAAGTAAGGATGATTTGGCGTGTCGGGGAAGTGCTGGCACTCGAAGCAGATACCGCTGCGGCGGGGGAATGTCGCACCGTTCTGCCCGGCATAACCGTCAGCCCAGTTGTCGCTGTATAGCTGTACGCCCGGCTCGGTAGTGAGCACTTCCAGCGTGCGCCCGCTCTTCGGCTCGGTAATCTTGGCGGCAAAGCTCAGTTCGCCCTCCTCGCGCTTGTTCAGCACGAAGCAGTGGTCGTAGCCTGCACCGTTCTTTATCTGCTCGTCGTCCGCGTCAATGTCCTGACCTACAGGCTTCGGAGTGCGGAAGTCAAACGGTGTACCCTCCACCTTGCGAATCTCACCCGTGGGGATGGATGTGTTGTCGATGGGGAGGTAGTAGTCCGCATTGACTTCGCAGACGAGGTCGTCTATGGTCGGGGTGGGGTTGCCGATACCCGTCAGGCTGAAGAAAGCATGGTGGGTAAGGTTTACGATGGTCTTCTTGTTGGTCGTGGCGAGATACTCGATCATCAGTTCGTTAAGGTCGGTGAACGTGAACTCCACCGTGATGTCAAGTTCTCCCGTGAAACCTTCCTCACCGTAGGAAGACACGCGGTGCAACGCCAATGAGCGCGGGCCCATCTGCCGTGCATCCCATACCCGTGCGTGATAACCCGTTGGGCCTCCGTGCAGGGCGTTCGGACCATTGTTGATA
Organism: Prevotella sp.; assembly: GCA_022511065.1. Lineage (GTDB taxonomy): Bacteria > Bacteroidota > Bacteroidia > Bacteroidales > Bacteroidaceae > Prevotella. The sequence continues at coordinate 61,811 of JAFLSG010000003.1, read as the reverse complement.
GCCAACTGGTACTCCTTGCCGTTTAGCGTGAACTGTCCCTTTGCGATGCGGTTTCCATAACGTCCGATAAGTGTTGAGAGGAAAGGCTCCGGACTGTTGATGACATCCTGGATGTTGTCGTGTCCCTGGATGACGTTAGCTACTTTACCGTCCTTGTCGGGCACCATAATAGCACAAATTGCCCCACCATAGTTGGTGATGGCAACTTCGTAGCCCTTGCGGTTCCTCAAAATGTACAAATCGGTTTTCTTGCCATTGACTGTGGTCTGAAAGTTCTCTCTCTTCAGACCGCACAGATTCGCGTTTTCTGTTGTGTTCGCCATATTCTGTTGTTTTTAGTTACGTTTCTGTTGCAAAGTAACGAAAAAAAAAACGAAATGACGAATGATTCTACCAAAAAAATGTTTCAGTAATATTAAAAAACGCTAAATGCAGTTCTTCAGGAACTCTGCCACCACATAATTGCTGCCTCCGACGAAGATGAAGTCCTTCTCACCGGCCGCACTTTTTGCGGCTTCGTAGGCTGCTGCCACGTCTGCATATCCATCGCCTTGCAGCTCGTGCTCTGCGGCGTAGATCTTCAGCACGTTCTCCGACAGGGCGCGTTTGTTGTTCACCCTCGTAAAATAATAGGTGGCATTCTTGGGCAGCAGCGACATGATGCCCGAGTGATCCTTGTCGCCGAGCAGGGCGAAGATGATGTGCATGTGGTCGCACTTGATTTCCTTCAGTTGCTGACTGAGGTATTCCCAACTGCTGATGTTGTGTCCCGTGTCGCATACCACGTGGGGCGCTTTGCTCACGGTCTGCCACCGTCCTTTCAGTCCGGTCAGTTCACACACCTTGAGGAATCCCTCTTTCACTTCGCGGTTCATGCACGACTCTCCCTTCTTGCACGGCTGCTCGCACAGGATTCCCATCTTCTCGAGTTGCTTAACGACGCACAGCACCGTGTTCGTGTTCTTCACCTGGAACTCCCCGATCAGCTCTCCTGTGATGATGCCGAAGTCTGCCGTGCGATACTGCTGCTTTCCGCCGGGCATCCGCTCCAAGTCCTGTACCTGACTGTGGTCTTCGGCAAAGACGATGGGGGCGTGTACCTCTGCTGCCACACTCTCGAATATCGTGCGGATGTCTCCGGCTGCCTCACCAATCACAACGGGCACGCCCTCTTTGATGATGCCTGCCTTCTCCATGGCAATCTGCTCCGGCTCCTTGCCGAGGAACTGGGTGTGGTCAATGCCGATGTTCGTGATGACCGACAGCAACGGAGTGATGATGTTCGTGCAGTCGAGCCTGCCGCCCAGACCTACCTCGATGACTGCGATTTCCACGTCTTTCTCCGCGAAGTATTTGAATGCCATCGCCGTGGTCACCTCAAAGAATGAGGGGTGCAGCGGCTCAAAATACGCACGCTCCGCCTCCACGAATTCCACGACATAGCTCTCTGATATGGGGACTCCGTTCACGCGGATGCGCTCGCTGAAATCCACCAAGTGGGGTGACGTGTAGAGACCTACTCTGTAGCCGCACATCTGCAGAATAGCTGACAGCGTGTGCGCGGTTGAGCCTTTGCCGTTCGTACCTGCCACGTGGATGGTGTGGTATTTCTTGTGCGGGCGACCGAAGTGCTCGTCAAGTGCCAGTATGGTGTCCAAACCTTCCTTGTACCCGGAAGCACCCTGATGCTCGAATGCCGGCATCTGGTTGAACAGATAGTCGCAGGTCTCTTTGTATGTCATTGTCTGTCTGTATTTTAATTGAAATAGTTCTTGAAGCGCTGGAAGATGGAATCCCTCGTCTGCTTGTCGCCCTTGAAGTTGTCGCTCTGGCGGAAACGCTCCACGGCCTCACGCTCTTCGCGGTTCAGTGTCTTGGGCACATACACGCTGATGTTCACCACGAGGTCGCCTCGACCACTGCCGTAGCCCTGCACGGCGGGCAGTCCCTTGCCCTTCAGTCGCAGCGTCTTGCCGGGCTGCGTACCGTTGTCGAGCTTCACTTTCAGTTTGCTGCCGCCGAGTGTGGGAATTTCCACCTCACCGCCGAGCGTGGCTGTCGGGAAGTCGAGCAGCAGGTTATATATCAGGTCGTTGCCGTCGCGGATGAAGGTCTCATGCTCTTCCTCCTCTATATACACTTGTATGTCTCCAGCCATACCGTTGTGCTTACCGGCATTTCCCTTGCCCGGCACGTTTACCACCATACCACCTGCGACACCGGCGGGGATGTTGATTTCCACCACTTCCTCGCCTTTGTTCACGCCCGTGCCTCCGCACTCCTTGCACTTGTTCTTGATGACCTGACCCTCACCGCCGCATACGGGGCACACGCTCTGCTGCTGCATCATGCCGAAGATGCTCTGTGTCGTGTGGGTGATTACGCCGCTGCCGTGACATGTCGGGCATTCCTCCCTGCGGCTGCCGGCCTCTGCGCCGCTGCCTCCACAGTGGGTACAGGGCACATCCTTCTTCAACTTGAACTTCTTCGTCACGCCGGTGTTGATTTCCTCTAATGTCATCTTCACCTTCAGGCGCAGGTCGCTGCCGCGGTGCTGCTGCGGACGGCGCTGACCGCCGAAGCCTCCGAAGCCGTGACCACCGAAAATATCGCCGAACATCGAGAAGATGTCGTCCATGTTCATGCTGGCACCGCCACGGAAGATGTCGTCGAAGCCACCGCTCCCGTGGAGTCCTTCAAAGCCGAAACGGTCATACTGTTGGCGGCTCTTCGGGTCGTGCAGCACGTTGTATGCCTCTGCCGCCTCCTTAAATTTCTCCTCTGCCTCCTTGTCGCCGGGGTTGCGGTCGGGGTGGTATTTGATGGCTATCTTTCGATAGGCTTTCTTGATCTCGTCCTCCGATGCGTTCTTCTGAACGCCGAGCACCTCGTAGTAGTCTCTCTTCTGTGCCATATTATTGTCCTACGGCCACCTTTGCGTGGCGAATTACTTTGTCGTTCAGTTTGTAGCCCTGCTGCAGACAGTCGATGACCTTGCCCTTCTTGTCATCTCCCATGCCCGGCACCATCGCCACGGCTTCGTGGATATCGGTGTCGAAGTCGGCATCCGTCGTGTCAATCTTGCTGACGCCCTGATTCTCCAGAATCTTCATGAACTTCTGGTGAATCAGCGTCATGCCTTCGCGCAGCACCTCGGGATCCTCGGTCTTTGCGCCGCTCTCGATGGCACGCTCCATGTCGTCGAGCACGGGCAGCACGGCGGTGATGAACTTCTCGCCACCGTTCAGTATCAGTTCGGCGCGCTCTTTCAGCGTGCGCTTGCGGTAGTTCTCAAACTCTGCCACCGAGCGCAGCCACTTGTCTTTCAGTTCCGCGATTTCCTGTTGTGCCTTTGTCAACGGGTCTGCTTCCTCGGCAGTATCCTCGGTTGCTTCGTCTTTTGCCTCCGTTTCGTCTTCTGCGGCGGCTTGTGCTTCGGTGTCAGCCGTCTGTGCGGCTTCACCTTCCAGCTTCTCTTCCTCTTCGAGGTTCATATCTTTTTCTGTCATAACTGCAATGTTTTAATTCGTTTCGTCGAATAAACTGCAAATATCGTGCCAAATCCTGTGTGCGGCTTAATTATACATCTTCGCCTTCTGCTCCTTGATGGTCTCGTCGTAGATATAGTCGTCGTAGGTCATCAGCTTGTCGATGGTGCCGTTCGGGGTCAGTTCGATGATGCGGTCTGCCACGGTGTTGATGAACTCATGGTCGTGCGAGGCGAACAGTATGTTGCCCTTGAATCCTATCAGGTTGTTGTTGAATGCCTGGATAGACTCCAGGTCGAGGTGGTTGGTCGGCGTGTCGAGAATGAGGCAGTTGGCGTTCTTCAACTGCATTCGTGCAATCATGCAGCGCATCTTCTCGCCTCCCGAAAGCACGTTCACCTTCTTCAGCACATCCTCCTCCTTGAAGAGCATGCGCCCGAGGAACGACTTCATCGTCACCTCGTTGCCTTTGCCAAACTGTGAGAGCCACTCCACGAGATTCAACTCTGAATCGAAGAATGCCGTGTTGTCGAGTGGTAGGTAGGCGGTGGTGATGGTCACGCCCCACTTGTAAGTACCTGCGTCTGCCTCGCGGTTGCCATTGATGATTTCAAACAGCGCGGTCATCGCCTTCGGGTTGTGGGAGAGGAACACCGTCTTCTGCCCCTTCTCAATAGTGAAGTTCACGTTGTCGAACAATACCGTTCCGTCTGCATCCACGGCCTTCAGTCCTTCCACTTCCAGTATCTGCGTGCCCGGCTCGCGTTCCATCGAGAAGATGATGCCGGGGTATTTGCGGGTGGAGGGCATGATTTGCTCCACGTTCAGCTTCTCGAGCATCTTCTTGCGCGAGGTGGTCTGCTTCGATTTCGCCACGTTTGCAGAGAAGCGGCGGATGAATTCCTCAAGCTGCTTGCGCTTTTCCTCGGCCTTCATGCGCTGGTTCTGCGCCTGGCGGAGTGCCAACTGCGAACTCTCGTACCAGAAAGAGTAGTTACCCGAGAAGAGGGTTATCTTGCCGAAGTCGATATCGACGGTCTGCGTAGATACCGCATCGAGGAAGTGACGGTCGTGCGATACCACGAGCACGCACTGTTCAAGGTTCGAGAGATATTCCTCCAACCACTGCACGGTGTCGAGGTCAAGGTCGTTGGTCGGCTCGTCGAGCAGCAGGTTGTCGGGATGACCGAACAGCGCCTTGGCGAGCATCACGCGCACCTTCTCGTTGTTCGATATGTCTGCCATCTGCTTGTAGTGCTGATCCTCCTTTACGCCGAGGTTCTGCAACAGCTGCGCAGCCTCGCTCTCTGCCTCCCATCCGTTCATTTCTGCGAATGCCATTTCTAACTCGGCAGCCTTCACGCCGTCCTCCTCGGTCATCTCTTCCTTCGCATAAAGCGCCTCGCGCTCCTTCATGTTTGCCCAGAGAGGCTGATGCCCCATCAGTACGGTGTTAAGCACAGAGAACTCGTCATATTTGAAGTGATCCTGCTCAAGCACGGAGAGTCGCTCGCCCGGGCCCAGTTCTATTGTGCCCTTGTTGGCTTCGAGCGTACCGCTCACGGCGCGCAGGAAGGTCGATTTGCCCGCTCCGTTCGCACCGATGATTCCGTAAATGTTGCCGTTGGTAAATTTCAGGTTCACGTCTTTGTAGAGAACCTTCTTTCCGAATTGTATCGCCAGATTTGTGACTGTTATCATTTCCTTAATTCCTTGAATCTATATTACAGGCTGCAAAATTACGGAAAAATTCCGAAACAACCAAATTATGAATATACAAATTGCCGCTCAGAGCATTCCCTTGGTCGAGGGCAACTCGTAGTGGTAGATGTCGCGGCGCACCGCCATGCGCAGTGCCCGGGCAAGCGCCTTGAAGATGCCCTCTATCTTGTGGTGCTCGTTTTGCCCCTCTGCCTTGATGTTCAGGTTCATGCGTGCCGCATCGCTGAGCGACTTGAAGAAGTGCAGGAACATTTCGGTGGGCATGTCGCCGACCTTCTCCCGATGGAACTCTGCATCCCATACGAGCCACGGGCGACCGCCGAAATCAAGGCATACGGAGCAGAGGCAGTCGTCCATCGGCAGCGCGTAGCCGTAGCGCTCAATGCCCCGCTTGTCGCCCAATGCCCGCAGAAGGCAGTCGCCGAGGGCGATGGCGGTGTCCTCGATGGTGTGATGCTCATCCACCTCAAGGTCGCCTTTCGTGTGGATGGTCAAGTCCATCATGCCGTGCTTGCCTATCTGCTCAAGCATGTGGTCAAAGAATCCGATGCCTGTCGAGATGTCGCACCGCCCCGTACCGTCGAGGTTCAGGCTCACGTAGATGTCCGTCTCCTTCGTGGTGCGCTTCGTCTCTGCCGTGCGCTCCCCGGCAAACAACAGTTCTGCAATCTTGTCCCACGTTATTCCCTCGTCCGCAAGAATCAGTGATTTGCATCCGATGTTTCGGGCAAAGGTGCGGTCAGTCTCGCGGTCGCCGATGACGAAGGAGTTCTCAATGTCATAGTCCGGGTTGTTGATGTATTTCTCCACCATGCCCGTACCAGGCTTGCGGGTGGGCGCATTGTCCTCGGGGAAATGCGGGTCGATGAGGATTTCATCAAACGTGATGCCTTCGCCCTCGAGCGTCTGGAGGATGAAATTATGCACAGGCCAGAACGTATCCTCGGGAAATGCGTCGGTGCCAAGCCCGTCTTGGTTGCTGACCATCACGAACTCAAAATCAAGTTTCTCGCGGATGAAGGCAAGGTTGCGGATGACACCCTTCACGAACTTGAGCTTCTCGAACGCATCTACTTGCTCATCGTGCGGCTCCTCGACAATCGTACCGTCACGGTCGATGAATAGTATTTTCTTCTTCATGGGTTTGGTAGTTGCTTGTTGAAATCTTTTCGCTCCGCCTCCTGTGCATCAATCGCCCCGCATAGGTAATAGACGGGGAACAGGAATGCAAGCGAGATATAGGCTTGGATGAATCCGACGACAGCGAAGATGCCCGCCGTGAGCCACCCGATATGCGAGGGCATTCCGTAGGGATCGCCCAGCATCACGCCTGTGTTTGCCTCCCAGTTTGCCAAGGCGAGGATGAGGGCGGGCAGCGAGGTGAGCAGCGCGAGCGCCGTCCAGATGACGGCTGCCACGAAGGTCACGGCGAAGATGAATCCCCATCGGCGCAGTGCTGCGGGATAGCCCTGTGCGAGTTGCTTCCAGAATCCGATGCCGTCAGCCAGTACATAGCGCGCTGAAGTGTAGGTTAGTGGCAGAAGCAGGGCGGCGATGATGATCGCGAATACACCCGTGCAACCCATTGCGGCGTAGTGGGGGAGGTAGCGGGCTGCCGCATAACTGATGCCCCCAATCGCAATTCCCACCACGATGCTGATGATCAAGAGCCATACCCATCCGTTGAGCGTGCGCCGGATGACCCGTCCGCTCGGCAGCAGTTTCTTTGTCCATGCGAATGCGCCCGTCTGCTTGTGCTGCCGCAGCGCATCGAAACCGTAGGCGGCGAAGAATGCTCCCGCCACGGCAGTCACGATGAGCATCACGAGCCGGTACAGCACATCGAGATAGATGACGACCGCCGTGTCGCCTATTGCCGTCGTGAAAGTCTCTTGCGTCTGCACAGTACCGAGGTAACCTATTCCTCCGCAAGCCAAAGCATAGACGAGTGCCCCAAGCCACGAATGACTGAAAATCCGTCGGAAATTACCTGTGTAGAGCTTGTAGCCCTCACTCAGACAGGCGCGGCTGCTCCTGACTTTCTGCCACACCTGCCCTTTGTCCTTTTGCAGTATCTGACTGTTGTCTTTGTTTCCTTTCTCCATTCCTCTGTTTGTTTTTCAGTCTGCAAAGTTACGGATTTTCTCTGTAACTGCCAAACTTAATCCAAAATTCAGCAAAAATCCTTCGTTGCGCTCCCCGTCTGATTCTTGCAGATGCGAAATTCTTTTCTTGCGGGAGCAAAAGTCTTTTCTCGCAGATGGAAAATCATGAGATTTTGTTTGAAGGCTGAATTCGATGCGTTTGAAGCCTCCAAACGGTGTGAATTCAGCCTCCAAACGACCCGAATTCAGCCTCCAAACGATGCGCATGCAGCCTCCATTCGCAATCGCCCCCAAAAGACTCCAATACACATACGGTTGCCGCTGCCCGAATTTCGCCCTGCCGATGCTTGGGGGAAGATTTAGAAGGGGGAATTAACCTCTATCTTCTTACGCCCCCTATAAAGGGGGCTAAAGATAGAGGGAGTTGGGAATTTTTGCGCGTAGGCGCGCGAAGTCACTTCCCCAAGAGAATGACTTTCGCAGTCTTGTTATCCATATCGGGCATAGTCGCACCAACTGGCGCACCGATATAAGTCGGGTCGCAGATGGTAAAGCGTTTACCGCCCAAGTCTATGTAATCCCCTTCCACAGCCGTCTTGAAATTGACCGCCGTGGCAAGGTGGCCGGGGTAGAACACCAGTATCACATCAAGTCCCAAGAGATCCCGCACCAACCTTGAATACAGGATAGAGCGGTCTTCGCAGTCGCAGTAGGGGTAATAGAGCGTTTCCTCGGCGAAGAAGGCGCGGTCGTGCCCCCATACCTTGTCATCGTACTCATATACGAAAGCCGTCTGCACCCAGTAGAGCAGTAAGTCTGCCGCCTCTTCCACGCTCTGCGCCCGCTTCAATACCGCCGTCAGTTGCGGGTAAAGCTGTTCCTTGATTTTTTCTGACAAAGGGGTGTTGGCATACATCGCCCATCGCGACACGATGTCATCACCTAACATCGACGTGGGGTAGGTGTCGTAGAATTTCAGCAAATTCTCGTTCACCTGCGACTTGACGCTTATCAGTCCACCCTCTGATGTAAGCTGTCGCTCCGCCGATGTCTGCTCTGCAAACTTCTGCTCCTGTGTAATCCAGAGTGAGAGCGGTCGCTCGTCAGGATAGGAAATGTCACAAATATTCAAGCCGTCCTCCTCTATGGGTTGCAATAGGTAGAAAAGCCCGTCCTCCATCTCGAAACCTTCCAGGTCGAAGATGGCGTGGTCGCTCTTGACAAGCAGCCGCAAATCCCGCTTCTCCGTAAATCCTAACCTGACCTTATACCCCGACTGGCAATAGACGAATGCCTGTAGCATAGCCGCTTCATTCGTGCCCTTGCCGCAGATGGCCTCGCTCATCATGCCGAGCATCATCAGATATGCCCAGTCGCAGAGCTGATGCTCCATCCGCAGTACAAGGCAGTCGCGTATCAGATTGTCATACGCATCAGCGGAAAGTTCCTCCCACGCATTGGCGTATGCATCTTCATCCTTTCCTTTTAGTTTAAAGGATATACCATTGGGAATACGCACGTTACCTTCCGTTCCGAAGAATGAGAATACCGCAGTTCGATAGTCCCCTTCGTTCTCGCGGATTGGGGCGACAGGCTTGGGCTGCGGCTCTGGCGCAGGGGGCGACACGACATCTTCGTGCGGTATGGGCTTCGGTTCCCTTTGCTCCTTCCCATCGTCATATATCACGGGTGGGAGCAGCTCCTCTTTAGGTCGTGGCATCGGTTCAATCTTCTTGTGCCACTCCCATGCTTTCCGCATCCAGTCAGCATACTCTTGATTGGCTTTCTTGCGGAAGTCCTCGTAGTCAGTCCTTGCCTGTTGCTTGAATTCGCCATAGCTTTTTTGAAACTCATCCGTTTGGGCATCGGCGGCGAGGCATGCCCATCCCCACAATGTAACAAGGATTAACCGCTTCATATTTTTTTCAATTATTTTAGTTTCATATTCTGCCAAGTGTCTGCAACTGCTTGTGACGGGGTTATCTTGGGAGTTTGCGACTTCTTGTTTTGCAGTATTGACTGCTGCCTTACCTCCGTTGTCACATAGTTCATCAACTCTCCAAGTGTCGTTTCCCCCTTTGTGTCTTGCAGCTTTTTTAGTAGGTAGTACGTAAACATGCCGTGCTTCTTTTCCGTATAAGGATAGGCTGTTTCATCCCCCTGTGCTGCAGAGAACACGACAAGTTTACCCGTTGGCATTTCCTCCCGTGGCTTTATCGTTACACCACGAGCCTCCACCAACATACTGCCGTCGCGCTGCGCACCACTAAAACAAGCGTCCATGAACACCATTACCGACTTTGCGGGTATGGCTGCCAGTTCCGTGTAGAGGTTTTCGAGCGAATAGCCAGATGTCGCATCATTGCCGTAGCCATCAACAGGCAGCAGATAGCTTGTCCGCTGTGATTCATCGGGTATGCCATGCCCTGCGTAATAGAATATCACGCGAGCTTCTCCATTAAACGCATCTGCAATCTTCTTTATCAGATTGACATGATATTTCATATCTCCAAGTGTGGCATTCTCTACCAGATACACATTCTTTTCGGGAACGCCCAATGTCTTTTTGCAATACTCGGCAAATACATTTCCGTCATTCTTTGCAAAGGGAACGGGCGTAACACGCTTGTAATCCTCGTTGGCTATGATAAGGGCAAAAGTCTTTTCAGATTTTGACGAAGATTCGGGAATGTTGTTGTCTATGCTGTTCATCATTGCCATAGCTAACGGGTCTGTTCTTTGTTCTGCCTTAGGGTCTAACGCAATAACCTTTTGCCACATATCCTTGGCTTTGTCTATTTTGCCCTCCATTAGGTAAAACTCGCCCTTGCTGTCATAGAAATTGGGATGTTTTGGATCTTTAGTAATGGCAATGTCAATTAATCTGTGAGCCTCGTTAAAGTCTTTATTTACACCTTTGCCCTCTGCATAAAGATATGCCATATCATTATACCCCTCCGCTATGCCTGCATCAATGGCTTTTTGATAATAGCTTTTTGCACTTTTGTAATCACCTTCTTCTCTTGCACAATATCCCAATCCCATATTAGCATAAGCATCTCCATTGGTAACAGCCAATTCGTATAATCGTCTTGCCTCTTCTAAATTTCGGTCTGTACCAATACCATAATAATAGCAGTCGGCTAATCCTATATATGCAGGAGCATATTGTTGTTGTACTGCACGAAAGCAATAACTAAAGGCATAATTCTCACCATCTTTCGTGTTCATTGCAATTTTTGCAATTTCTACTTGTGCAGGAGCATAATCATTATCTGCAGAAATTATAAGCATTTGGAACGCATCGTCAAAAGATTCTTGTGACCTCCAATCGCCATATACCTTTCGCTCAAACATTGCAACTTCATATTGTGCTTCTGCATCACCTTGCATAGCTGCTTTTAAATACCATCTAAAAGACTCACTTAAATCTTTTTCAAGTTTATATTTTCCCTCAAAATAAGCATCACCCAAAAATTTTTGTGAATAGATGTCGCCTTTTTCGGCGGCTTCAGTTATAGCAGCAATGGATTGTGCTAACATCACAAAGCAATGCAAGTATAGAGCGAATAAAATAACTAATCGTTTCATCTTTCTAATTTCCTTATCGCATCTAATGCGGGGGTATATCCATTTTCAACCGCTTTTCTATACCATTCCAATGCTTTTGATTTGTCTTTTGGTGTATTCCCTATACCATTTTCATATACTATTCCCATCTGGTATTGCAAATAAGCATCGCCAAATTCTACTGCTTTTTTAAGCCATTTTACGCCCTCTACCTCGTTTTTTTCAACTCCGTCGCCTGACAAATAAGACACAGCAAGTATGCGAATGGAGCGGTCGTCTTCGTACTCGGCAGCTTTCTTCAGCCAATAGACTGCCTGATTTCCATCTTGTTGAACTCCTTGCCCTACAAGATAGGCATATCCTATTCTATGCATGCATTGTGCCGTAATATCCTCTCTTGTTACAACACCATCAGGAATATCAGCACCTTTGAGATACCATTTAAATGCTTCTTCATAATTTTTAGGCGTACCTATACCCATATAGTAACAATTTCCTAATGAAAGAAAGGCTGCCCCCCAAGGCTTAGGGTTTGTAGCAGCTTTATGTAAGTATTTGAGAGCTTCTGCAAAATCTTGAGCCACTCCATCACCTTCTTGATAGCATATTGCCACTTCATGTTGGGCTATTGATATGTTCCCCTTATCTGCTCCAAACTTTAGGTAAGGAAATGCCTCTGCCCACTTGCCTTGTTCGGCTAATGCATACCCTTTATCAAGAGCTGTTAGGGCTTCTTTGTCAGCATCGGAAAATATTGGCTTTACCATTCTCCATACACTTTGCGAAAAACATTCACCTCCCATCATTGAAAGAAGGACGATACAAATAAATACTTTTTTCATTGTCGTAATTTTTTTATTGTTTGTAAATTCTATTCTTTATAGTCTTACGGAGATTTACAATATCGTTATTAAATTCTACAAATTCTCTGAAATCCTCTTTTATATGTTCTTTATCGAAAAGTTCATTTACTTCATATTTAAACCTAATGCGGCGGGCTATTCTGCAATGTCTTATATTGACAAGAGCATCAAGCTCATCTTTAGTCAGCGCGGATGAATGGGATAATACGTTTGAGGTAAATGTTTCCATTGCTTGGTGTATATCTGCTAATGTTTGATTTGTAAGATGTAATTCTGTGAAATTATCATTCAGTTTTCCTCCATGCTGTGTAATATATCGTATTGTAATGTCTACTGCATTATCAGAATCAATAAATTCTGCTGCATCATGAAGGGTATCTACAAGGTATTTTAATGTTTTTTCAATATCTACAAGTATAGGTTTGCTTCTTTGTGTTTCGGCTAATATGTTGGTCAAGAAATAAACAAAGATACCTGAAATATAGCCGATAGCTAACGCTTTTATAGGTTCTTCTCCTTTAGACAAGAAAGTAATGAACACCTCTGTAAAGTTCAAGATATAAGTTTTTGTCAAAACTTCACAACATATAACAATAACAATGGCTATAATAAACCAGAAGGAAACCCATTTCTCTCGTTCCCATATTCTGCTAAATATAAGACGTCCTGTTGATTTTATTTTATCTTCCATAATCACTTACTTTTTATCGCTATCATCTTTGACACACTCGTCATTTGCTCGTCTTTTGTCCTACACCTCGCCAACCACTTCTGAAAATCCTTATATTCCAATTCTCTTGGCAGCAGTTCTGCCGTGGCATTGTCAGCAGCTTTCGCAAAAGGCTGCGGGGAAAACACGATGTAGATCTGGTTTTGTTCCGGCGATTCCCCACAGGACATCCTGTATTCATCCACAAACTGACGCTCCTCAGGCTCTGCCTCCTTGATGTTGAAGAACAAGTAACGGCGATTAGCAGTCACCTTATATATTCCGTCACGCTGACTGCGGTAAGGCAAGAGGCAGAATGCCCGCTGCTCTGCATCGACAAGATAGACGGCAAGGTAGCCATCAACGGGAGAAACAAACGAGAGATAAAGGTCGTCGCCACTGCGAAACTCCTCACTCTCAAACCTATCTTCCACGCCATTGCGCAGCACCCGCGCCTTGATGTCTATGGCTGCGGAGACAATCTCCCTAATTCGTCCTTTTACTGACACCTTGACAACAAGCATGCCCTGTTCATAGGAAATCTCATATTGCGGCTCGCCGATGGTCTCTAACCACTCTCCCCGCACATCGCTGCCTCCTATGGAAAGGAAATCGACGGCAGACGCTCCGCCGTGGTTTTCAACGCGGGTGGAATTGGTCTGCGACACGATAGTGCCAAACGCATCGGCAATGACTTGTAGCTTTGCCCTGTCCAAGGCGGTGGCTTTTGCCTGCTCCAAAGTTACATTTTCGGGAGCATGGTAAGTGTAGGTCGCCGTTACTTTCTGCACTTTCTGGGCATAGGAAGCGGTGACTATTGTCATCAGAAGTAGGAGAGTGGCGCGGCGCATTACCAACCTAAAAGCTCGTCGAGTTTCTTGTGCAGATTGTCGCCTCGTTGCTCCAAGTCTTTACGGATGGCTTCCTTCGCCACTTTCTTGGCAGCGTCGCCGCTATAGGCTATGCGCACAAGCACCTCCTTATTCTTATTCTGAAGGGTGCGGTAAACCTCAACGACTGGAATGGTTCTACCAAGGCTTTGCGAGATAAGATTTTTGGCGGCCATGACGCTGCGGGTTATTGACTCTGCCTCCTCGCCTTGGAGCTGTGCGTTGGCGACGGTGTTCTCAATCAATGCGGTCACTTCGGTCTGAATCTGCCCGGCAAGGTTCTGCTTTGCGAGTTCTACGGCTTGCATCTTGGCGGCATCATAGTTTCCCCCGATGCTCATTGCCTCTGCCATGATATATTTGGGGTACATTTCTTCGTCGTATTCGTACTGCATCAGATAGGACTTGTCGAGCTGCTTCTCGATGGGAAGCGCACCGGGGGCATTCTGCCAACCTGCTTTCTTCAGCGTGTTGGCTTCCTTGCGGGCGGCTTTCGTGGCTTTCTCGTTTAGTTGCGACTTTGAGGACTTGGTGATTTCCTTACGCTCTTTGCGCTGTTCCTTTGTGAGCTGTGCATGGCTCTCGGTTGTGCCGGCCAACAGGCACAATGCAATGAATAGAACGGCCTTTCTCATAACAGGTGCAATATTTAGTTGCCTCCTAAGCTCCCAAATTCAGCGGTGATACTTATTGGTTGGAAATGAAAAAGACGTGGGAGTTACTTTCTCCGCGCCTATCCCCATTCTCAGGCCTTAGCATTGCCCCCAAGTAAGGATAAGCAACGCAAGCCAGCCCACGCCGAGTGATATTATAAATACGCCCAAACTTTAACCGCGGCATACGCTGACGGCTAATGAATGGTCGGGATATAATACACCCACGCGGACGCTTCAGTTGCATTACCTCTGTACTTGGATTCAAGTTTGCTAAGTTTGAGAATACAGATAGTAACGTCCGAAAACGTCCTTTCCTCTTTGGCCAGCCCTACAAACGGCTCCGTCGGCCTCCGAGATTCCATCGATGTCTTTGTTTGACCCGCCCTGTCCTTTCTGCCTTGCAGCCATTACTGACTGTAGTCGGCATGACTGGCTTGGTCGGGGGCAAAATTACGAAGAAATGTTAGAATAACGAAAAAAATGAATGAAAAATTTAGTATATTTATTTGGGGCTTCTGAAAAAATGGCGTATTTTTGCTAAATTATTCCAAGCATATTACTCGAAACTGAAGCGGAGGCCGAAGCTGAGGTTTAAGTTCAGCGGCTTGTCTTGATAGATGGTGGGCACGGTGCTGCCGTTGTCGAAGTAATAGCCGAGACCTGGCTCTGCGTAAAGGCTGAGGGACTTGGCGACTTGGAACTCTGCACCGAGCGCACAGTTGAGCGAGAGCTGCAAAGGGGAGATGCTGACGCTTTCCGTTGTACTTGCTTCCGGGGTGTTGTTCGTGGGGGAGGGTTGCGTGGTGCGCTTGCCTTTCACCATCTTTTCCACCATTCCGCCCGCAGAAGCATAGAGGTTGAGGCGGCCGATGTTCCAAATAAGATATTGTGCGCTGAGGGGGATGCCGATGTAGGAGAGTTGTTGCTCGGTGATGGTCTTTTGGTCGCCGGATTGCTTTATGAGGTCCGACTTGTGGTGACTGTAGGAAAGACCGCTCTCCACGCTCCATCTGTTGTTGAGGGCATAGCGGATGGAGAGACCAAAACGCAATGGCTGATGGTGTCGGATATCATTCTTGATTTCCTGAAAATTACCGTACAAAGGTACGCCGGCATTGTCATCCATCTCTTCATCGTATGTCCCGAAAGGATGGGCACTCATCAATGCAGGGATGAATGTGTTACTGCCGGCGTAGCTGTTCATGGTATTAGCTACATAGAGTTTCGCAGTCAGTCGGTTGTTGGTTGCGGGAGGAGTCGCAGTAAATTGGGAATGGGTGTCAGTCATGGTCTTGGAATGGGATGCGATTGTTTGAGCGGACTCCTCCCTTTGTGTGCTGTTTATGATTGTTTGCGCTTCTTCTTTTTCTTCTTTCGCTTGTGTGTTTTCGTGGTTTTCTTTGATTTGTATGTTATTTTTTATTACGTGATTATATGTGTGTGCTGTTGCAGAAGCGTATAACTTCGGATTGGTTGCAGGCTCTGCGGATGTTACAGTCTTTGTCGCAGACTTGGGGGCTTCGATTTTTTCCACGGAGGCGACAATCTGCTCTTGCAAATTTCCTGTCTCTCTTTGCTGATGCCATGCCCAATAGCCTATACCCCCCGCCAACAAGATAATGGCAGCTGCGGCTGCAATCCTTTTGTGCAGCATGGGAATTATCCGGGCTCGCTTTTTCGGTGTGGATTGCCTTTGCGCAGCGACGGCCTGCTCAATCTCTGCCCACGACACTTCCGGGGCGGACATCTGACATTCCGCCATCTTCTGCTGCATTTCCTTTCTTGTCTGTTCTTTCATCGTGGGTTTTGTTTGGAGTTGGTGTATTCTTTAATCTTTTGGGCAAGCAGTTTCTTCGCCCTGCTGAGTTGAGAGGATGAGGTGTCTTTCTTGATACCGAGCAAATCGGCTATCTCCTTGTGGCTCTTTTCCTCGAATACGTAGAGGTTGAACACCGTGCGGTAGCCTGTGGGCAGCTCGCGCACCATCCTCAGAAATACTTCTGGCGGTATGTCGCGGACTGACGGGTCATCTTCCCCTGATTCATCAGCCACATCGTGGGTGAGCTGAGCCAGTTCGTTGCGTTTCTGCTGCCGCAGGAATTTCAATGATTCGTTTACCGCAACCTTCGTGGCCCAAGCCTGTAAAGAGCCTGAACCACGATAGGTGAAGTCTCCCACGCGGGAGAAGATGCGGACAAGGGTGTCTTGAAATACATCCTTGGTGTCTTCGGCATCGGCTATATATCGGGCGCAGACTTTCGCCAAGTGCCCGCCGTACAGGGCATAGAATTCCCGCATCGCATCGCTGTCACCGCTGCGCAGTCGCTCGGCGAGGCGTTCTTCCTGATTCCCTGTAGATAGCCGCACGTCTTATTCGATATTCTTTTCCGTTGCCCTTTCCATGGCCGTAGGCTGTGCGCCAGAAGCCTTGCGGGTGCAGTATTTGAACTTGGTGGTCTTCGGACCAGAGAAAGATTCCCACTCTAATGTGAGATCCACGGTCTCGCCCTGCGTATCAGGAAGTCCGGCGAGGTTAAAGGCCACGAGAGCATCGCCTACACGGTCACCGTTATCGCCTTCCGCATCGTGATAGAACGTTACGTGATAAGGCGTGTCCACATCAGTGCGATGCACGAGACTCAGGTGATGCTTCGTGAATCCCCAGCGTGTGCGGATGCGCAGCGTGAGATAACCATCCTCGGCTACTGTCACCCAGTCATTGACAATCTCCACGGGATCCTTGCCATAAATCTCCCTATTCTGCTCCTCGCCGAAATTCTCTGCCATCGGTTTGGTGAGAATAGAGTCCATCCAGTTCACATAGACATTGGTGTAGCCTGCGATAATGCCGCCGTTTTTGAGTTCTGCATCTGTCGGCTCGCGGAAATTTATTAGTGCCCGCACCTCTTTCGCCCCGAAGGGAGACTCTCGCATATTGACGGGCCAGAGCATCGGCAGGTTATCTTCAAGCTGCATGCAGAACGAAGTGTTGTCTGCGTTGGGCTTCACCGTGACGAGTGCGTTGGGGTAAGCGACGCTGTAGTCATTGTCGTCGTCATTCAGGCAAGATTGAAAGATAAAAGTCGTGGCTGCCAACCCAAGACTTACCAAAAATAAACTAATTTTTCTCATGTTGTTTTTTGTTTTACAGGTTTAACTTACCCTTATAAACTGTAAAAGTCTAAAAACTTGCACGAAAAAACAAACTATTTTAGTTAAAATTACTAACTTTGCCCCAAAATTGTGTGTAAATGAAGATTTTGAAGTGGGGATTCATCGGTTGCGGTGAGGTCGTGGAGACGAAAAGCGGCCCTGCGTTCAGCGATGTGGAAGGCTCAAGCGTGGAGGCGGTGATGAGCCGCTCGGCGCAGAAAGCACACGCCTACGCCACCGAGCACGGCATCAAGAAGTGGTACACCGATGCGCAGTCGCTGATAGACGATCCTGACGTGAATGCCATCTATGTGGCAACACCTCCCTCAAGCCACGCCACATACGCGATTATGGCGATGAAAGCGGGCAAGCCTGTCTATGTAGAGAAGCCCTTGGCGGCAAGCTATGAGGACTGCGCACGTATCAACCGCGTATCGGAGCAGACGGGCGTGCCCTGCTTCGTGGCATACTACCGCCGTTATCTTCCTTATTTCCAGAAGGTGAAGGACATTGTGGAAAGCGGTGTCATCGGCAAGGCTGTCAATGTGCAGGTGCGCTTCGCCGTGCCTCCGCGCGAGCTTGACTATGAACACCCGGAGTCGCTTCCGTGGCGTTTGCAGCCAGAGATTGCGGGCGGTGGGTATTTCTATGACCTGGCTCCGCATCAGTTAGATTTGTTGCAGGATATGTTTGGCGTGATACTTGAGGCGCGCGGCATTTGCAATAACCGTGGCGGACTTTACGAGGCAGAAGATTCCGTGAGTGCATGTTTCCGCTTTGAGAACGGCTTGCCGGGTAGTGGCTCGTGGTGCTTCGTGGCGCATGAGTCGGCACGTGAGGACTGCATAGAGGTGATTGGCGACAAGGGGCAGGTAAGTTTCTCGGTGTTTAACTATACTCCCATACAATTGCATACGAGTGACGGCACGCAGAGCATTACCGTGCCGAATCCACCATACGTGCAATATCCGCTGATTAAGACGGTGATAGAGCATCTGCAAGGAATCTCGGTGTGTACCTGTACCAGTGTGTCAGCAACGCCCGTGAACTGGGTGTTAGACCGAATACTGGGCAAATTCTGACGGAAGGTGAGGAGTTGGCTGACCATCCTATTGCTGCTAATCGTCGCCTGTGTGTCGGGTGAGGAGAGGGATAGCGTGATGGTCGGGATTCCGGCAGAGAAAGCAGACACGCTTTCGAAGCCTCGCGAGATTGGTGCAATCCGCAGGACTATCCGTGGATTCGACCGACTGCACAAAGAATACATCGAACCGCAACATTATGAGTTTACGGTGATGATGCAGCTGACGCGGACATTTGAGAGTTTCGGACTGAATGGCAATGACCAGTCGTTTACGCTGGCTCCCGATGGTACGATGAAGATTGGGCCTTACTTTGGGTGGCGCTGGTTCTTTCTCGGCTATACATTTGACATCAGTCATATCGGTTTTTCGCAGAGCGGATTGAAGAAAGAGATAGATTTGAGCATTTACTCGTCGCAGATAGGTGTGGATCTATATTACCGGCGCTCGGGCAGTGACTATAAGATTCGTGATGTGAAACTTGGGGGCGGCATTGACGGCAGTCGCTTTGAGGGAATGCCCTTTGCGGGCGTAAAGGTGGGGATTACGGGTGCAAATGCCTACTATATCTTCAACCACGGGCACTTCTCTTATCCTGCCGCTTTCAGTCAATCCACTTGTCAGAAAGTGAGTTGCGGCTCGTGGATGGCGGGGGCAGGCTATTCGCAGAACACGCTCGACCTTGACTTCCAGAAGTTGCGGGATGCGTTGGAGGATAGGCTTTCGAGCGAGGAAGAGATGGAGTTAGATAGCGGACTGATGTTCCGCGACATCAAATATACCGATTTCAACCTGTCGGGAGGCTATGCCTACAACTGGGTGTTCGCCAAGAATTGGCTTTTCTGTGCGAGTGCGCAGATGGCGTTGGCTTACAAGACGAGTTATGGCAAGACGGCAGATGAGCGCAAAGGCTTTGACTTCTCCAAAGTCAATCTTGACGGCATCGGGCGCTTTGGCTTGGTATATAACAACACGCGGTGGTATGCAGGACTGAGTGTCATCGTGCGAACGAACAACTATCACACCTCGCGATTTGTGGCTAACAATGTGTTTGGCTCGATGAACGGATACATAGGCTACAACTTCGGACTGAAGAAGAAGTATCGGGAAGCAAAGAAATAAGGAAGAAAGAAAATGAAGACTATCGGAAAGGGCATAGGAATGAATGGGAAAGGCATACTGATGCGGCGCGTCACCTATATAATAATAGGTGTCTGCTGCAGCCTGAGTGTGCAGATGGCGAGGGCAGCCTCATTCGTAGGGCAGCCATCGGATAGCGTAACCGTGTGTCGTCTGTTGGCAGAGGCACGTCAGCAGCCAAAGACCACAAACTTCCCGCTGTTTTTTGCCCGTAAATTCATCGGCAAGCCATACGTAGCATATACGTTAGAGCAGCCGGGAGCGGAACGATTGGTGGTGAACACGAGGGAATTAGACTGCACCACGTTGGTGGAGACGGTGACAGCACTAACCATTTGCACCTATCGCGGACTCCGCACTTACAGCGACTATAGGAACGTGCTAACCGCGATGCGCTATCGGGGTGGCAAGATAGACCGCTATCCGAGTCGCATCCATTATTTCACGGAGTGGATAACGGACAATACAAAGGCAGGTATCGTGCGCGAGATTCAGCAGCCGAATCCTCCCTTTAGTGCCATTCAGACCGTGAGCGTCAGCTATATGAGCACCCATCCGCAGAGCTATCAGGCATTGCGTGCGCATCCCGAATATATCAGTGAGATTGCGGCCATGGAGCGGAAAGTCAGTGGCGGAAAGTTCCGCTATATCCCCAAACAAGAGGTGAAGAATACGGCAGCCATGCGCGAGGCGGTGCATGACGGTGACATCATCGCCATCACCTGCAAGAAACCGGGGCTTGACATCGCTCACTTAGGCTTTGCCGTGTGGCGGAAGGATGGGTTGCATCTGCTCAATGCATCGCAGTTGCATAAGAAGGTGGTGGAGGAGCCGATGACGCTCCGCGAGTATCTCCAGAAGCATCCCTCGCACACGGGAATCAGAATTATCAGAATCAACAAACAACATTAAAACCAACAAGAATATGGAATTACCCGATTTTATGAGTTATGCAGGCAAGTTCTCCTCATCGGAGTTTGCCGAAAAAATCTCCCGCATCGCAAAGCGGGCAGGCTCGAAGTTAGTATATGCTGCGCTGATACTCTACTACACGTTGCAGAGCGACAAGGTCAGCAAGTCGGACAAGGCTATCATCATCGGTGCGTTAGGCTACATGATAAGTCCGCTTGACGTGATACCCGATGCCATCCCCATCGCCGGACTTACCGACGACCTTGCCGTGCTGCTTTATGTGCTGAAGAAGGTGTGGACGGGCATCGACCCCGAAATCATCACGCAGGCGAAGACAAAGCTCGCCCAGTGGTTTGATGAGGACGAGATTGCCGAGGTGACTGATTTGTTCAAGGAGGATGTCTGAACAAGATGGCATCTTATGCGCGTAAAATGCCACCTTATCGGAATAAGAAGGCATTTTATGAAAAAGACCGGCGAGGATATTCCCTGCCGGTCTCTCGTTTTGGAGGTGCCTGGCGGATTCGAACCGCCGTTGACGGTTTTGCAGACCGTTGACTAAGCCACTCATCCAAGGCACCCTGTTTTTTGCGAATGCGGGTGCAAAGGTAGGCATAATATTTGATACCGCCAAATTTTTCAGTCTATTTTTTGTACGGGCATTCCGCATTCTCGTGTTCCGCAGGCTTGTTTTCGTGCTTCTGCTCCCGCCGCTTGTCTCCAAGTGCGCACCCGTTGCAACCTCGGCATGGGTCATCGGTGTTTTCAAGTGCGCGATAGATGCGGCGGACGGCGTAACTTATCGCCATAAGGATGACAAGTGCGACGAGGAAGGTCTGTATTGTGATTTGCATCCTATAGTGCGGTTTCCTATAGTTTCGAGAGTTTGTGGAGCAGTACCTTGTTGAGTTTCTGAATCTTACGCCCCTGCTTCTCGATGTCCTCACGCACGTTGTTGATGTTGTTGAAGAAGTCGCTGAAGGCGTTCAACAGGAAATTAGGCTGCGCCGCATCTTCCGTAGCCTTGGGGTTGGTGAGGATGCGGATGCCGTTGTGCTCGATATGCACGTCGATGTCAGTGCCAGTCCTAATGGGATCGCCGTCATAGTGTATGGCTCCCGGATTATTGCGGTGTATATGCAGTTTCTTGGTGCGGAAGGTTTTTATCTTTGAGTTGTTCGGGAGCGTCTTCATAAAGAGGTCGGCGGCAATCTGGGGCGCCTCGAGCGCATCGAAGGGTTCCATGATGATGATGTCCAACTGGCCGTCGGTCATGGTGGCTCCTGGGGCGATGTAGGCATTGTTTCCGTATTGCGAGGCGTTGGCGCAAGCGATAAGAAAAGCCTTGTATTTCTTCGCGCCCGTCTCGTCCTCCACCTCATAAGTCTCTGGCTTATATTTCAGTCCCTCTTTCAGCACGTTCTCCGCGTAGGTTATGGGCCCCCGCTTGCCAGCCTCGGCAAACTTCAGGGATATGAAGGCGTCAAAGCCCATGCCGCAGGTGCAGAAGAAGGGGAGTCCGTTGATAACCCCGTAGTCGAACGGCTCAATCTTGCAGGCGTTGATGATGCCGATGGCTTTCTTGATGTCGAGGGGCAGGCAAAGATGCCGTGCCAACCCATTGCCGGATCCGCAAGGGATGATGGCGAGTGCAGTCTCGCTATGAGTCAGCGAGCGCGCTACTTCATTGACGGTGCCGTCACCTCCCACAGCCACCACGATGTCCGTTTTCTGCGCCACGCACTCTTTTGCGATTTCCGCGGCATGGCCGGCATATTCAGTGAACCTTATTTGAGCATCAAACCGCTCCTTGTCGAGTGCGGTCTGTATCATTGCCGGAATCTCGTTCTTCGAGTGTGTTCCGGACATGGGGTTCACGATGAATACAATGCTTTTTCTGGTGGTCATAATTAACTGCAAAATTACGAATTTTGCCGGATAAATTGCGCAGAATGCGTAATAAAAATACCAAAAAGGGACAATTATTAAGAAAAAGTTGCACAATTTGATAAAAAAACGTACCTTTGCAGCCTAAAAATTAAATTTGCATAAACTTACCTATCGGAATGGGACAGTTACAGGAAAGATACAAGAACTACCGTGAGCCGCAAAAATACATGGAGGCTGACGTATATCCGTATTTCCGCGCTATAACCGGAAAGCAGGGTACGGAAGTGGAAATGGGAGGCCATAGTGTTCTGATGTTTGGCTCAAATGCTTACACGGGACTTACTGGAGACCAGCGTATTATAAATGCTGCAAAGGATGCACTTGACAAGTATGGCTCGGGTTGTGCCGGTAGCCGTTTTTTGAATGGAACGCTTGATCTGCATGTGAAGTTGGAGCAGGAAATCTCGAAATTCATCGGCAAGGACGACTGTCTCTGTTTCTCCACAGGCTTCTCCGTCAATCAGGGTGTGCTTGCCATGGTGGTGGGCAAGGATGACTATATCATCTGCGACGACCGTGACCATGCGAGCATTGTGGATGGCCGTCGTCTTTCGTTTGCCAAGCAGCTGCGTTACAAGCATAACGACATGGATGACTTGGAGCGTCTGCTCCAGAAATTACCGCACGAGGCTGTAAAGCTTATCGTGGTAGATGGTGTGTTCTCTATGGAGGGCGACTTGGCTAAGTTGCCGGAAATCGTGGCATTG
This sequence comes from Prevotella sp., assembly GCA_022511065.1. Lineage (GTDB taxonomy): Bacteria > Bacteroidota > Bacteroidia > Bacteroidales > Bacteroidaceae > Prevotella. Next base: position 38,864 of record JAFLSG010000003.1, on the reverse strand, counting down.
AAGCACAAGTATAATTGCTCGGTGATGGTCGATGAGGCGCATGGTCTCGGTGTATTCGGCAAGCAGGGTAGGGGTGTGTGCGATCATTTCGGATTGACCGATGAGGTGGATTTGATTATGGGCACGTTCTCCAAGTCGTTGGCATCCATCGGTGGATTCATCGCTGCGGATTCTGACACCATCAACTTCCTGCGCCACACGTGCCGCACTTATATCTTCTCAGCCTCCAATACGCCTGCCGCCACGGCTGCTGCCTTGGAAGCACTTCACATCATTCAGGAAGAGCCTGAGCGCATCGAAAAACTCTGGAAGGTAACGAATTACGCTCTCAGGCGTTTCCGTGAGGAAGGCTTTGAGATTGGCGACACGGAAAGTCCAATTATTCCACTCTATGTGCGCGACATTGAAAAGACATTCCTTGTCACCGCGCTTGCATTCAAGGCGGGTGTGTTCATCAATCCCGTGATACCGCCAGCTTGTGCCCCACAGGACACATTGGTGCGCTATGCGCTGATGGCCACCCATACGGAAGAGCAGGTGGATCGCTCGGTGGTTGCACTGAAGAAAATCTTTGTAGAGGAAGGTATCATTAAATAATCGGGCAAAAGTTTGCACGGGTCGGAAATAGTTCGTACCTTTGCATCCGCTTTTGCAGAGCGAGGTGTAGCGCAGTTGGTAGCGTTCCTGGTTTGGGACCAGGCTGTCGCAGGTTCGAGTCCTGTCACCTCGACGCACGAAGGGAATCTTTTTCGGAAGATTTCCTTTTTTTACGCCCATTTTCTTCGCGCGCGTGTGTTTTCCTATTATAAAATTTGGTAATACGCATGATTTTGTATATCTTTGCAACGTCAACTAAACCCTTATGAAGTTAAAGTCGAGTTTGCTCTTGCAGCTTTTCCTTTTGTTGCTGCCATCCTTCACGGCGATGGGAGGGGAGATTTCTGTGCGCAGATTCGAGAAGTTCAATGCTGCTGATGGTCTGGCCGACAATAGCGCACAGACCATCTATTGTATGGAGACGGGGCAGTTGGTAATCACCACGATGGGGCAGATTAACTTCTACGACGGCGTGAAGTTCTCCTATCTTGACAGAGGTGAGGAAACCGTATATCCGCTCTCGGACTACAAAGGCAACTATCACATCTATTTCGACAACTATAATCATTTGTGGCTGAAAGATAAGCACATGGTCATTTGCGTGGATCTTCTTGATGACAGGTTCGTTTCTTCAATCGAGGAAGAATTCAAGGGCTTGGGCATGCAAAAGAAGGTGCGCGATTTGTTCGTAGATAAAGATGGGGAGCTGTGGCTGCTTGGCGAGGATGGTCTTTTTAATTCGGAATCGAAAAAGACTTATAAGGTCGTACGCAAAGAGAACCTGCAGGATGTTGAGACTTACAAGGATGAATATCTGCTGATGTTCTTTGAGGATGGCATGGTGGAAGTGGTTGAACTCAGTACGGGGGAGACCATCTTCACGAGTTATGCCTATGGTAAGGAGGACTATCAAAGCTATAGCAACACTTCGGTGATAAAGGCGGATGGCAATATGTTCTATCAGATTCGCAACGGCGAGAAAGGGGCTGTGCTTCAAAGCTTTGAGATTGGCAAATGGAAGTGGAATACCATTCTGAAGACTCCCTATCATCTGAATAATCTTGCCCTTGCAAACGGACAGCTCTATGTTCCTTCGGAATATGGCTATTGGCTCTACGACACTTCCACAAAGGAGACTGTTCATGTGGAGATGCTTCAGCTTACTAATGGTAAGCCGCTTCTGACGGATATTAACGTGATTGCCTTTGATCATCAGGGAGGTATGTGGGCTGGAACGGAAAAACGCGGGTTGCTTTATTCCCGTCCTTACACCTCGCCGTTCTCCATTTATCCGTGGGAGGATAAGCGGTCATTGGAATATGCCAAACAAATGGAGCATCTGCCGCAGCAAGCCAAGTTTCGTGGTAAGGATGTGAATTGCGTCTATCAAGACAGCCGTCATTGGACGTGGGTCGGTACTTCGCAGGGATTGCAGCTATATAAGGAGGAAAGTGACCATCTGCCGCAAGTCATTACCAAGACCGATGGACTGCTGAACAATGTGATTCACGCCGTGGTGGAGGATAAGATGCACAACATCTGGGTAAGTACCAGTTATGGAATTTCCTGTATCGCTATCGAGGGTGACAAGACTGGATTTATCAATAGCTATAACCAGTATGACTTTGTACCTAACGAGTCATTTGTCAATGGTCGTGCCCTCTGTCTGCCCGATGGTATAATTGTCATGCAGGCGCTTGACCATGTCATCACTTTTAATCCGAGCAAGATGCAGACGCTTCTCACGGACTATCCATTCTCCCTTTCGCCAAAGCTCATCAAGATGCTTGTCAATGGAGAAGAGGTGAAGCCGGGCAAGGAGTTTGATGGAAACGTGATTCTGATCAGGGCACTTTCCCGCACCAATGAAATCAATCTGAACTATGATCAGAACTCTCTTGCGCTGACATTCTCCGCATTCAACTATTTCCGTCCGCAGCAAACCTACTATCGCGTGCGGGTAAAGGGGTATGGTGATGAGAACTGGCACATGTATTCCACTCACAATTCACAAGGCTTGGTGGATAGCCGTGGTCAGCTCCATCTTCCGCTTGTTAGTCTGCCTCCTGGCACGTATATTGTGGAAGTGCAGGCATCTATGACCCCGACAGATTGGAGGACAGAACCGAAAGACTGGATTATCAACATCAATGAACCTTGGTGGCGAACCACGGGTATGTTTGCCCTTTTCGCTTTCATCTTCTCTATCCTGCTTGGCATCAATATCTACTTCTATGTCAGGAATGTCTCCATGCGGGCACGCCGAAACAATGAAGAACAAGGTATCCTCAAGCGCATCAAGACCTTTGCGGAACGCTGCAGCACAAGAGGTGGAGAACTATTGGAACCGACACCCGACGAAATCATGGGCGAGGGTATCGACCCAAAGACGGAACTGACACCAGAGTTCGTGGATATGATGGTAAAGCTCCAGCAGACGCTGCTTGCCAAGAAACTGCCGCAATTATCTATGCGCAGTCTGAGCATGGAGGCGGGTCTGGATATCCAGAAATTCTATTCGTTGGTTACATCCAATATCTATAAGAGTCCGCGCGCACTTGCTCAACGGCTGATGCTCGACCATGCGGAAGAGTTACTTAATCTGACTGACAAGAGCGTTCTTGAAATATCCAATGAGTGCGGATTTATTTCCCCCAACTTCTTTATTGCCTGCTTCTATAGGGAGTATAAGATGACACCCAAGATGTATAAGGAAAGGAGAATGGGAGGTACAAGAATAAAGAAAAGCAAGTAAGGAAAGTTCAGCGGATGATTTGTTGGCCATAGGCCGCTAGCCGCCAGGTACGTTCCCCAATACCTTTATAATATACCAAAGCCTGATAGCGGTTTTCCGTTTCGTGGAAATTTCCTTCTGAAGGGAGAAGATGAAGTTGCCCGTCATCTGTCTGCCACAGATACTGATACGAATAATATCCCTGCTTCTGCAAAATCTTTGCCGTGTAGCAACCTGCTTCTTCGTCGTATTCCATCAGGTAGGTATAAGGATTGTCATCGGTAGTCCATTGGCCGTCAATCATGACATTCCCTTCTTTCAGACGAGGCATTCGCAGCCTGTAGTTTATCCATACATATTCCGTTGCCGTGTCATTCTCACGGTTATCGCTGTTGCGGATGTAGAAAGCACCGTCGGCATCCTCGTCGTAAAGATAGTTGGGGCGCGGTGCATCCATGAAAGGGAACACCTGATAATGCTCTCCATCCCATATAATCTGGTCAATCCCCATTGTGGGATGACTCACATCAAGCACTTCATATTTCCTGTATTCATTTCCTCCATTGAAGATCAGTTGTCGGCAGTGTCTCCACTCCAAACCATTGGCATTGATACGATCCGGCTTTGCATCTGATTTCAGATTGTCTTCCCTTCCGTTCTGCATCACTACCGTGCGTATCTGCTCTTCGGGGCGCGTCACACGCATGCCGTTGTAGCCCAGACTCAGCGATACTTGTTGATGACTTCCGTTGGTGTCGATGTCTGTATTGGTTGTGATGTCCATACCGAGAAACATTGATTGCTCTGTAACCATGAACTCCACCTTCAGCACAGGCTCGCCATCTCCATCATCGTCATAGACCCAAAGCCGATAGTTCCCGCTCATCTTCAGCTGCATTCGGTCGTTGGGAATCTGCAAGGTGTAGTGCGTGTAGGGTAGGATTGTGTTCATGGAAAGTGCATAATCCTCAATGGTGTTGTCATTGAAACCTTCCAACCAGTCACTTTCGAAAATATGCTCCGATGTTTCCCAATCCACCTCACACCGCTCTACTCTGTAAATGTATCTATGGTATTCGTGCGATAATTCGTCGAATCCAATGTTTATTACGTCTCCTGATTTCAGCCTCATTACGGGAGGCGACAGCCAATCTTTGTTTACCGTTGCCTGCAATGTCTTTATCTGCGGGTCATAAATCCTATTTTCCGCCATCATTGCCAACGGATGCGATGATGCCATCAGCATAATCGGGAAAAACAAGAGCCGAATGAAGGATTGCCGCATGGTTGTCGTCCTTATTATGGTGAATGGTGAGATCAGTTCCTCTTTTCCTTGATGATACCGTGACGATAGGCATAGAGCAACTTCTTTAGGTCTTCTATCTGAAAACGCAGTTCCTCTCCCTTATCAGTATCTGCCACAAGCATCCTATGGGCAGACATCTCAACAATCTGTGTGGTTGATTTGATGTCGGTCTCACGGACGATAGCATCTCGTGCAGAAGTGAATGGCTCATGCTGAACGAGTTGGAAACCACGGGAGTGATAGACAAGCGTATAGCCGGCGATACCCGTCTCGTTGTGATAGGCTTCAGAGAAACCACCGTCAATAACCATCAGTCGTCCACCCGCCTTGATGGGATTCTCACCGTTGGAGGCATGAACGGGCACATGACCATTGATAATGTGGCGATTTGCCCCCTTCACCTCAAAGGCATCAAGAATGCGGTCGCAAACTTCAGCAGAGTCGCGCAACTTGAAATAGTTTCCCTTTTCCTCATGATAGGTCGTCTTGTCTTTCAGGAAATACCGCTCGAAGGTGGCCATCTTTGACTTGTCGAAAAGCGGTGAATCCTTACCGCACCACAAGTAGAGGAAATAATCACGGGCATAATCGCGTGGATATACCTGCAATTCCTTGTCAATACCCGACTCAAAAGCGGCGCGCACCATCATGCCGATGTTGTGCATGAGGCACTTTCCTGCATACCGCTTGCCAGGATAAATCTCCACTTCCCTCAGTGAACCATCGTCATTGAGGGGGATGGAGGCATGGAAGAGCAGGTTGGAGTTGCTGATGGTGTACATGCAACCATGCGAAAGCAAGGTACGCACGTGCTTATGCAACTTTTCGGAAATACGGAAACTATGGTGAAGCTTTTGCATAAGTTGCGTTTCTTCCTCCGTCAGTTCATTGGGATGTTGCGGGTCGATGGTGGGGAAATTGCAGCTTTTCATCTCGTATTCCTTTCCGTCGATGGTGCATATATGCCGCTGATAGTCAATATGGCCAAAGAGACAACGGTCTTCCATCTGCCACTCAGGGCGACGCTTGAAGATAAGCGCCTCTTGCTTCAGCTGGATGACGGTAATCGCCTTGTGCATCTTGGCAGTCAGCTGGAGAGTCTTCGCATCCATTACCCCGCTATCCTTATGCGACGGAGAGGCAGAGAGGATTTTCGGAATAAACTCCTCACACGGGTCATCCCCATACACATCAAGCGCAAAAGTGGCAAGGGGTACGAGATTGATGCCATATTCTTCAATGGTGGCGAGGTTGGCATAGCGCAGACAAAGGCGAAGCACATTGCAGATGCAGGCATCATTGCCCGCTGATGCACCAATCCACAGCACATCGTGGTTACCCCACTGAATGTCCCAAGAATGATACTGACGCAGGGTGTCCATAATCTTATGCGCGCCAGGACCACGATCATAGATGTCGCCAAGTATGTGAAGCTGGTCGATGGCAAGCCGTTGGATGACGTTGCAGATGGCCACAATGAAATCATCAGCCCTCCCCGTGGAGATGATGGTGTTCACGATGACACTCACATAGGCCGCCTTGTTGTTATCACTGAGGCTTTCATGCAACAGCTCCTCAATGATGTAGCTGAAATCAGGCGGGAGCGACTTACGAACCTTAGAACGTGTGTATTTCGAGGACACATCGCGACAAACCTTCACCAACTGATGAATCGTGATGCGATACCAGTCCTCAATGTCGCTCTCCTGTGCCTTGATTAGCTCAAGTTTTTGCTCAGGATAGTAGATTAGCGTGCAAAGTTCCTTTTTCTCAGACTCCCTTATGTCGTTGCCGAAAAGCTCATTGACCTTTCGCTTGATATTGCCCGATGCGTTTTTCAGCACATGCTGGAATGCCTCGCTCTCTCCATGCAAATCCGCCAGAAAATGCTCCGTACCTTTCGGTAGGTTCATGATGGCCTCGAGATTGATAATCTCCTTCGCCGCGTCTGCAATGTTTGGAAACGATTGCGAGAGCAATTGCAGATAGTGCATGTCTGGTCTGTCGCCGTGCGTGTGTGATGTCATGACTTTGAATGGTTTATTTGAAATATCCTCTTATTTGCGGATGAACTCATATTTGTCTGCCCGCTTATGCTTCCAGAGCAACCACAGATTCTGCCACATGACCCTCAGTTCAAAGAACGGGAGTTTGAGGGCGGTTATTTGCTCTCCGAAAGCCCTCACCGTGCCGCGGGCGATGAGTGTCCTGACGATGAGCGTGAAGAGCAGTGCGAATGCAGCAGCCCCGGTCATAATCCAGTCTTGGCTCACGATGGCGTAGGCAATGACTGCCACTTCAAGCAGATAGTTCAGATGCAGCATCGTGGTGTCCAAATTGGGCAGCAGACGGTAGCCGAAGGAGCGCGATAGATGCCGTCGTGTCTCCATATAATGGAGGCGACAGACAAGCCATTCCTTCTTGCTTGGCGCTTGTTCGATGATGATGCCCTCAGGTTCGTTCATGGTGGCGGTGCGCCATTTTGTAGCGTATTCGTTCACCATGAAATCATATTCACCACGCAGGTACATCAAGTTGCCAAGGAAACCGTTGTGTTCCAAGAACAGCGATTTGCGGAACGCAAGGTTGTTGCCATTGTAAGCATACGCCGTGCCTCGCTGAGCTTTCCGCATCTGATAAAGTGCCTGCTGCAACCGCTCGAAACGCTGATAGCTCGTGGAGTCATCGGCATAGTTGGTGTAGCCACAGATGAGATCGCTGTCTTCATCCGCATATTTCGCAAGCGTCTGCAACCATTGCTCGCCCGCAGGCTGGCAGTTGATGTCCGTAAATACCACCCACTCATGCTTTGCCGCCTTTACGCCGAGGGTCAGCGCAAGCTTCCGACGGCTCATGTAGCGGCTTGAATCGGGCACGAAGGTCGTGTATAGATGGGGAAACTCCATTTTCATCCGCTTGAGCGCGTCTGCCGTCTCATCAGTGGATGTCTCCTCCACAACGATGACCTCAAACGCTCCCGGATAGTCTTGGCGGAGGAAAGCCGGAAGATTCTCCTCCAATTCACGCGCATTGTCGTGCGTAGTGATGACCACGGAGAAGCCTGGCAGCTCATCCGCTTTTCTTTCTGGGCGGCTTTCGATGCGCGGTCTGCGGAAGAACGCGCTAAGAAGGCATGTTATGATAGCAAGCAGCAATGTTATGCCGCTAACTGCCAATGTTATGATGTCTAACTGGATTGTTATCATTCCTTAGTCATTAAAGCTCGTCACTCGCATACCCCAGAGGGAGTTTCCGACAGTTGTATTGCGAGGCCATGATTTCGCCGTAAGCACCAGCAGAGCGAATGGCGAGCAAGTCGCCACGCGTAGTGCGGTTGAGGTCAATCTGCTTGCAGAACACATCCGTGGATTCGCAGATAGGCCCTACCACGTCATACGTTTCAATCGCTTCCTCGCTCGTGATGTTCTCAATCTTGTGATACGCCTGATAGAGTGCGGGGCGGATGAGGTCGGTAAAGCCTGCATCTACGATGGCGAACTTCTTTACGGCCCCTTCCTTAATATATAAGGTACGCGTGATGAGGCTACCACACTGGGCTACGACCGCACGCCCCAGCTCAAAGTGAAGCGTCTGCCCTGGGCGCAACTTCAGTTTCTTGGCGTAAGTGTCAAAATAAGCCTTGAAGTCGGGAATCGGCACACGGTTGGGATGCTCGTAGTCGATTCCAAGGCCACCGCCCACGTTGATATGCTCTACGCGGATGTTCCGGCTTTCCAACTGCTCTTGCAACTCATTGACGCGATTGCAAAGTGCCTCGAAATCACCCATGTCCAAGATTTGCGAGCCGATGTGGAAATGAAGCCCCACGAACTTTACGTTCTTCATCTTCGCGGCCTCGTCAATCACGTGTTCCATATCGCGCATGGCGATTCCGAACTTGTTCTCAGCAAGTCCTGTCGTGATGTTCGCATGGGTGTGCGCCCCCACGTTGGGATTTAAGCGGAAAGCCACTCGCGCTATTTTGCCCTTCTCGGCTGCCAATGCGTTGATGACTTCCAATTCCGGCACACTCTCCACATTGAAGCAGAAGATGTCGGCATCAAGTCCGAGATTGATTTCCCAGTCGCTCTTTCCTACGCCTGCATAAACAATCTTATTGGCAGGAAAGCCTGCCTTGATGGATGCCTCAATCTCTCCGCCGCTCACGCAATCGGCACCAAGTCCCGCCTCGCGGATGATGCGGAGCAACTTTGGGTTCGCATTGGCCTTGACGGCATAGTGAACGACAAACCCTTCATGCTTGCCGGCCTCTTCATTGATGGTGCGCAGGGTCTGCCTCAGCAGCTCCGTGTCATAGTAGTAGAAAGGAGTCTGCATAGACTGGAATTTCTCTACCGGAAACTTTCCTTTTGTCATATCTTTCTTGTGTTTGGTGTTGTGATGTGATTACTTCTTGTTATTGAAGATGGTGTCGCTCAGGTTCTGAAGCGCACGCTTCTTGTCCTCCTCACGGATGAGGAAGGAGATGTTGTAATTAGACCCGCCATAGCTGACCATACGCACGGGAATATCCTTCAAGGCATCAAGTGCGAGCGTTTCGAAGCCGATGTTTGACCAGTCAAGGTCGCCTACCACGCAGATGATGCACATGTTCGTATCGACGGTTACCGTGCCGTATTTTTTCAGTTCGTCCACAATCTCACCAAGGTGGGCAGAATTGTCAATACTCATGGACACACCGACCTCTGAGGTGCATACCATATCAATAGGTGTCTGATAGCTTTCAAAAATCTCGAATACCTTGCGGAGGAAACCCGTGGCGAGCAACATTCGGGAAGACTTGATCTTAATGGCGATAATGTTGTCCTTGGCGGCGATTGCCTTGATTTTCCCATATTCAGTGGCGTTAGAGATGGTAGTGCCCTCTGCATCAGGATCCATCGTGTTCAACAAGCGAACAGGGATTCCCGCATATTTGGCAGGCTGCACGCAGGTGGGGTGAAGAATCTTAGCCCCGAAATAAGCCAACTCAGCGGCTTCCTCAAAATGAAGCTGATGCACGGGCTCCGTCTTATCTACCACACGCGGGTCATTGTTGTGCATTCCGTCAATGTCTGTCCATATCTGAATCTCTTCCGCATTGATAGCAGCCCCGATGAGTGAGGCGGTATAGTCAGAGCCTCCACGTTGCAAGTTGTCAATCTCGCCGTATGCATTCCGGCAGATGAAGCCTTGGGTCACATATACTTGTACTCCTTCATTCTCGGCAAGAATGGCGTTGAGCTTCTCCTTGATATATACAGGGTCAGGCTCAGCGTTCTTGTCGGTGCGCATGAAGTCAAGTGCATTGAGCAATACGGCACTGATGCCTTGCTCTTTCATGTAATTGACCACCATGTTTGTGGACATGATCTCACCTTGCGCCACGATACTTTTTTCCTCAAAGCTTGTGAACAACTCTTTCGTGAATGAACGGAGATAGTCAAATTCCCCGCGAAGGAACTCACGGGTAGTTGTCTTCGTTTCTTCCTTCGTGTATAGCTCATCCACATGCTTCGTGTATTTCTGTTCCAAGCGGTTGATTACCTCATTGGCCCCATCGGGGTTCTTCTTATAGAGGTAGTCGGAAATTTCAACGAGCGAATTGGTAGTGCCCGACATGGCTGAGAGCACAACGAACACAGGCTCGCCAGACTTGGTGACCAACTTGGTCACTTCCTTCATTCTTTGTGGTGTGCCGACGGATGTTCCGCCGAATTTCATAACTTTCATATCGTATCTTATTTTATGTTTTCTTTTCTATGCTTCTTTTACCAATGTCCCATCTGTGCATCGATATACAGCTCCGGGATGTTTGTCGAGCAGGGGAATATTGTGGGTGGTCATGATGACCGCCGTACCCGTCTGAGAAATCTGCCTCAGTAGTTCTATGATATTGTCTGCGGTTTCCTGATCCAAGTTTCCCGTCGGCTCATCCGCAATGATAAGTTTAGGCTTGTTCAGTATGGCGCGGGCAATGGCTATGCGTTGCTGCTCGCCTCCTGATAGTTCATGAGGCATCTTCTCAGCCTTGTCCTGAAGCCCGATGATGGTGAGCACTTCCCTGATGCGCTTGTCCGTCTTCTGCTTGTCTTTCCATCCTGTGGCTTTGAGTACGAAAGCGAGGTTTTTGTAAACCGTGCGGTCGCCCAGCAACTGGAAATCTTGGAACACCACGCCCAACTTTCTGCGGAGTGCGGGAATATCCCTGCGGCGGATGGTCAGCAAGTCATGCCCAAGCACGCCAGCCTTGTCTGCCTCGTCCACATCCAACTCGCAATACAGCGTTTTGAGCAGGGTGCTCTTGCCAGAGCCTACACGCCCGATGACATAGACGAACTCCCCGCTGCTCACTTGGAAATCCACTCCCTCAAGCACGCGAATTCCATGACGCTGGTAGATGTTTACGTTCTTATAGTTTATCAGCATATCCAGATTCATTTGATTATTTCATCTCTCCCTTTGCCTTGGCTTCCCGGCGTTTCTTGTCCCAGTCAGGCGCATGGCGTTTCTGGAGTTCTGCGGCAATATCTTCTATGCGCATACCTTTATCGGTGAGCAGGACAAGGAGATGGTAGAGCATATCAGACACCTCATAGCTGAGTTGTTCGTTTGTGCCCGTGCAGGCCTCAATGACGGCCTCCAGTGCCTCCTCTCCCATCTTTTGTGCGATGCGTTTCACACCGTCCTTGAACAACTTGGTCGTGTAACTGCCTTCGGGCATCTCCTCATGGCGGCGGTTGATGAAATCCTGAAGCTCGGAGAGAAAAAGCAGTGGGTTTTCCTCGTTTGACTCTCCCCAGCAAGTATCAGTACCTGTATGGCAGGTAGGACCATCGGGAATAGCCTTGACGAGCAGGGTGTCATTGTCGCAATCCACCTTGATGTCCGTCATGTGGAGAAAGTTTCCGCTTGTCTCTCCCTTTGTCCATAGACAATTACGGGAACGACTCCAGAACGTCACTTTCTTTGTGGCGATGGTCTTCTCGTATGCTTCTTGGTTCATGTAACCGAGCATCAGCACATTCTTTGTCCGTGTGTCCTGCACGATGGCGGGAACGAGACCGCCGCTTTTCTCGAAGTCTATCTTCATATCCTTACGTTTATTCCTTCGTTTCTTAAATATTGCTTGAGTTCTGGAATGGGTATCTCACCGAAGTGAAAGACACTCGCAGCAAGCGCCGCATCGGCATGACCTTCCATGAACGTGTCGCGGAAATGCTCTTTCTTGCCCGCACCACCACTTGCGATGATGGGAATCGAAAGATTGTCTGCCAATTCACGGAGTGCATCGTTGGCATAGCCATCCTTCACACCGTCGTGGTTCATACTCGTAAAGAGTATTTCCCCCGCGCCTCGCTCTTGAGCCTCATGTGCCCATTCAAAAAGTCCACGCTCCGTGCGCTCCCGTCCACCTTTCAGATAGCAATGCCACCCATCTTCATCAAGACGGGCATCAATGGCACATACGCATACCTGAGAACCGAAACGGTTTGCTATTTCATCAATAAGTTCGGGGCGGCGGATGGCAGCACTATTCACGCTCACTTTGTCAGCCCCCGCATAAAGCAGACGCTCTACATCTGAAAGTTCGTTGATGCCTCCACCCACGGTGAAGGGGATATTAATCTCACGGGCCACTCGCGTCACCATTTCCGCAAAAGTCTTGCGCCCCTCAAACGAGGCGGTGATGTCAAGGAACACCAACTCGTCAGCACCTTGTTCGCTGTACGCCTTGCCAAGTTCCACTGGGTCACCAGCAGAACGCAGGTTCACGAAATTCGTGCCCTTTACGGTCTCTCCGTCTTTCACATCGAGGCAGGGTATGATGCGCTTTGCCAGTCCCATAGTTCTTTCAGATTGATTTTACCTTCATATATGGCTTTACCGAACACGACGGCGGGAATGCCGGCCCTGTCCAGTTCCTCTATATCCTTCAGCGACGATACGCCACCGCTTGCTATCAGGTGCAGATTGGGATATGCCTCCATCACCTGTCGGTAGAGATCGATGGCAGGCCCTGCTAATGTCCCGTCTTTGGAGATTTCCGTACATAGCACGTTCCTTACTCCCGCATCCACATATTTTTTTAAGAAAGGAAGTAAATCCTCAGTAGAATCTTCCTTCCATCCGTTGATGCTTATCTTTCCGTGACGGACATCCGCCCCGAGAATGATTCTATCCGCCCCGTATTTCTCCAACCATCCCATAAATAATTCGGGGCAGGTTACTGCTATGGAGCCTATGGTCACCATGGAAGCCCCACTATCAAAAGCTTTCTGCAAGTCTTCATCCGTCTTGATGCCGCCTCCGAAATCTACGGTCAGACTTGTGGTCTCCGTAATCTCTTTCAGTATCGCATCATTGACGATATGCTTCGACTTTGCGCCGTCAAGATCCACCACGTGCAGACGCTTGAAGCCATGCGCTTCAAAGTCCTGTGCCATCTTTGCAGGCGAATGGCTGTAGATGGTCTTCTGGTCATAGTCTCCTTTTGTCAGGCGGACACATTGGCCATTGATGATGTCTATGGCGGGAATCAACTCTATCATATCTCCAAGAAGTTTCTGATGATACGTTCACCCGCCTTTCCACTTTTCTCGGGATGGAACTGACAGGCATAGAAATTATCCTTGTGCAGGGAAGCAGAGTAGGGGAGAATATAGTCTGCCGTAGCAATGGTGTTCTCACATAGAGGTACATAATAGCTATGTACGAAATAGACATAACTACCCTCAATCCCTTCCATCAAGGGTGACTTCGTGTCATGAAGCACATTCCAACCCATGCACGGCACTTTATCCTCGTGTCGGGTAGGAGAGAAGCGCTTGACTTGTGCGTCAAAGATGCCGATGCAATCCACGTCCCCTTCTTCCGAGTGCTTGCAAAGCAGTTGCTGCCCAACGCAGATGCCAAGAACCGGTTGCTTTAAATCTCTGATAACCTCGTCAAGTCTCCTCGCTTTCAGGTATTCCATGGCTCCACGCGCCTCTCCCTGCCCCGGGAAGAGTACACGGTCTGCTTGCTTTAGCTGTTCCGCGTCATCCGTCAGCACAGGCTCAATCCCTACCCGGCGGAGTGCATTTACCACCGAATAGACATTCCCTGCGTTGTATTTGACTATGGCTACATTCATGGCGTTACTTATGAGAAGATGACGGTCTTGTTCTTGTAAGTGAGAATCTTGCGCTGAATATGCTTGCTCACGGCATGGGAAAGCACAATCTTCTCCAAGTCCTTGCCTTTCAGCACAAGACTCTCTGGCGTGTCCTTGTGCGTAATGCGCGTAACATCCTGTTCAATAATCGGCCCTGCATCCAATTCTGCCGTCACGTAATGGCTTGTCGCTCCGATAATCTTCACACCCCGCTTGTATGCCTGATGATAAGGCTTGGCACCGATGAAGGCAGGGAGGAATGAGTGATGGATATTAATAATCTTATTCGGATAGCAGGCAATCATGTCGTCAGAAATAATCTGCATATAGCGCGCAAGGACTATGAATGTCACTCTCTCCTTCTTCAGCAGTTCAAGCTCTGCTGCTTCCACTTCCGCCTTGTTCGAGTGGTCTTTATTGATGCTCCACACATAATAGGGAATACCAAATTGCTCTGCCACATAGCGTAAGTCTTCATGGTTGCTTACGATGCACGGAATGTCGCAGGCATATTCCCCTGCCTTCCAACGTGCAAGCAAATCATAGAGACAATGGCTCATCTTGGAAACGAAGATTGCCATACGCGGACGCTGGTCGCTGAAATAGAGGTTGAACTCCATCTGATAGCGCTGGGCATAGAGCGTGCTGATATATTCGGAGATTTTCTCCCTTGGAATCAAGAACCCTTCGAGTTCCCATTCAATTCGCATGAAAAACATCCCATCTACCTTGTCCACATATTGGTCGAGGTAAACGATGTTGCCTTGGTTATCCGTGATAAACTTGGTCACTTCCGTGATGATGCCCTGCTGATCAGGACAATGCAGAAGCAAAACTGCTGTTGTTTCCATCTGTTATCTGTTATGCCGCCGAATGCTCAGCGTGCAAATCCTTATTGTTCTTCATCATCGGCTCCCCGCAAGATGATGCTGGTTGCACCGATTGTAAACAGGGTCCCGTCTTCAATGACGCGGCGCTCACGGGGCGTAAGCTCCACATTGTCCACGAAAGTACCCGTATTGCTGTTATTATCCTTGAGTGTATATCTGATTCTTCCCTTCTTGTCCTTGGAGACGGTTATCGTGCAGTGGTTCAGATCCACGCTGGGGTCCACGGTCTCAAAGGCGGTGTTCGCGCGGTTTCCCTTTTGATAGCGGCCAATCACGTTGTCGCCCATCTTGAGGGGAAGTACCTGCTTGAAGTGGAACACGTTCTCAATCACGACGATTGAGCCGCATCCCTCCTCATTGGCCATCTCGTCAGGATTTTCGTCCTTCTGCCGCTCGCGCAACTTTGAGACACCGATACGGATTCCGAACTCTTTTCCGCACTCGGGACACTTGAACACCAATGACTGCCCTTCCGCATACTGGGTTTCGTCAAAAGTGATGTAGTAATCACATTTCGGGCAACGTACTCGCTTCATGGTCAGTTGAACTTATACACCCACGCTTCTTCAAGGCGTCGGTTGCGGTGAATCTTTCTCAGTTCGTTATATGCCTCGTTCTGCGTGTCAAAACGGCCATACACCACGCGAGTTATCTTGTTGCGGATATACACCCGCACATTTTCATAGCCTTTTTCGCGCAAATCCGCCACGAAAGCATCTGCATTCTTCTGCGATACGCAACTTGCCAGAACGATGCAGTAGCCTGTTGGCTCTCCATCTCCTTCTGCGGAAGCAAGGGGTTGCGATGGGGTGGGCGTAACATGGCTGGTTGTGTCCATAACATGGCTGGTTATTTCCGTAACATTGCTTTTTATTTCCTTAACATGGCTGGTTACGTTACTCTTCTTGATGTCGATGACATTCGTGTTGGTGTCTTTTGACATCATGCCGAAAAACAGCGTGTTGGGGAAATTGCTGATGGTTCTGGTCATTCGCTCTCTTTCTCCGCTGGGTATGGCTATCAGGAAGACGGCAAGGAATACGGCAGCGATGGCAGCCGTGTTCCGAATCCACGAGAACTTGATTTTGACGAACTTCTCCTCTTCTTCCTCCTCGACCTCTTCCGCGGGGGCAGAATCTATTTCGATAACCTTGGCAACTTCTTCCTGCTTCGGAGCAACAGGCTCTTTTGCCTCCTCTTCGGCTGCCACAGGAATCTCTATAATAGGCTTGGGGACAACCGTTTCTTGCAAGCGTTCTATCTCAAAGGCATCGAGCGCGTAAAGACTTGGGGTGAGAATACCAGCCTCGCAAGGAGTGAACACACAATTGCCATCCTCGTTGAGCGACAACGTGCCGATGTCGTTCAGTTCATAGAAGCCCTCAGTCTCTAAATGCTGACGCAACTCATTGACCTCATCCTCTATCCTGCGGAGTGCCTCGGGATAGCTGATATCGTAAGCCTCCACATACGACAAGGCAAGCAGGGAATCGTTGATTTTCAGCTGGGGATTGAAGCCAAGCGTGCGCAGGGGCGGAAGGAACTGCCGACTGCCGTCATCGTACCATGCGTCGGCATGATGCGTCATGAAACCGCCAAGTCCGGGAACGATGACACAATCATTGCTCAGCAAAAGTATTTCTATATGCCTGTTTAATTCAATCACGCCGCAAAATTACGGCTTTTTTGTGACATACACAAATAAAAGAAACTTAAAATTGGCGCTGTGTCGTTTTTTTACATTACCTTTGCACCCGAAGTTTTAAGAACGACGGAATACGTAGAAACCTTATGGAATATATCAAAACAGACATTGAGGGCGTTTACATCATTGAGCCGAAAGTGTTTAATGATGCAAGGGGCTATTTCATGGAGGCTTGGAAACAAGCGGAATTCAATGAGCATGTAGGCAAGGTGGAGTTCATTCAAGACAATGAGTCGAAGTCTTCCTATGGCGTGCTTCGTGGCCTTCATTATCAGAAGGGCGATGCTGCCCAAGCCAAACTTGTGCGCGTGATTAAGGGAAAGGTGCTCGATGTGGCGGTGGATATCCGGAAGTCAAGCCCCACGTTTGGCAAGCATGTCATGGTGGAGCTGAGCGAGGATAACAAGCGTCAGTTCTTCATTCCCCGCGGCTTTGCGCATGGTTTTCTCGTATTGAGCGATGAGGCTATATTCACATATAAGGTGGATAATGTATATGCCCCCCAGTGTGATGCGGGTATTCGGTGGAACGACCCTGATTTGGCGATTGAATGGCCTATTGATCCGAAGGATGTTTCCACCAGTGAAAAGGACTTGAAGCAACCCTTCTTAAAAGATGCGGAAGTGTTTGATTAACAACTTGTAATATTTAGATAATGAATATCGCGATTGTAGGAACCGGATATGTCGGTTTGGTGTCGGGAACTTGTTTTGCCGACACGGGTGCGAACGTAACGTGCGTGGATGTTGATGCCTCGAAGATAGAGCGGCTGAAGAATGGGGAAATCCCCATCTATGAGCCGGGATTGGATGAGTTGGTGAAAAAGAATGTGGCTGCCGGTCGATTGAAGTTCACCACCGACCTTGCTTCGGTTCTTGACGACGTGGAAATCGTCTTTTCCGCCGTGGGCACACCGCCCGATGAAGACGGAAGTGCTGACTTGAAATATGTGCTTCAGGTGGCGAAGACCATCGGTGAGAATCTGAAGAAATATGTGGTGGTTGTCACCAAATCCACCGTTCCCGTAGGCACGGCAAAGAAGGTGCGCAAGACCATCGAGGATGCCTTGGCTGCACGCGGCGTGGATATTGAGTTTGATGTGGCAAGTAATCCTGAGTTCCTCAAGGAGGGTAATGCCATCAAGGACTTCATGTCGCCCGACCGTGTGGTGGTTGGTGTGGAGAGTGAGCATGCAAAGAAAGTGCTGACCAAACTCTACAAGCCTTTCCTGCTGAATAACTTCCGTGTCATCTTCATGGATATACCCTCTGCGGAAATGACCAAATATGCCGCTAACTCCATGCTCGCCACCCGTATCTCGTTCATGAACGACATTGCCAATCTGTGCGAGCGGGTAGGGGCAGATGTAAATATGGTGCGTGCGGGCATAGGCTCTGATACGCGCATCGGGCGCAAGTTCCTCTATGCCGGTTGCGGCTATGGTGGCAGTTGTTTCCCCAAGGATGTGAAGGCACTCATCAAAACGGCTGATCAGAATGGGTATTCTATGGAAGTGCTCAAGGCAGTAGAGCGCGTGAATGAAAGGCAGAAGAGCGTACTTTATGAGAAGCTCGTCAAGGCATACGCTGGTGAGGATGCGCTGAAAGGCAAGACCATCGCCATGTGGGGACTTTCGTTCAAGCCCGAGACGGATGACATGCGTGAATCGACTGCACTCGTGATGATTGAGAAACTACTTGCTGCGGGTTGCGTTGTTCGTGTTTATGACCCGATTGCCATGAACGAGTGTAAGCGCCGTATTGGGGAGAAAGTGACATATTGCCGCGATATGTATGATGCCGTGCTTGATGCTGATGCCTTGCTCTTGCTGACGGAGTGGAAAGAGTTCCGTTTGCCGGGTTGGGGTGTCATCAAGAAGGCGATGAAGCGCGCGCTTGTCATTGACGGACGTAATATATTTGATACTGAGGAACTTAACGAGAGTGGGTTCGAGTATCATTGCATAGGAAAATGAACAGACTTTCTACGATAGTATTGTTGGCGATGGCAGTTCTTCTGGCGGGGTGTAGCCGTCAGAAAGAGACGGGACTTGCTGGTGCAGAGGAGAGCAAGCAGGCGAAGGCTTTGCTTCAGGGTACGTGGTTGGATGAGGAGAGCGAAGAAATCTCGTTTCATGCCGAAGGCGATTCCATCTATTACCCCGACTCCACAAGTGTCCCCGCCTATTTCAGAATCATTGGCGACTCGCTCGTGTTAGGTTCTGGTGCTAAGTACGGCATCGTGAAGCAGACGGCGCATCTTTTCTGGTTTACCAATCATAATGGTGATGTGGTAAAGTTGGTGAAGAGCGAGGAATCTGCCGATTCCGTGACGTTTGTGCGTGATATGCCGAAAGTGCTTACCTACACGCATCAGGTAAAGACGGATTCCGTCGTGATGTTCGGAGGTGAGCGCTACCATTGGTACATCGCCATCAATCCCACCAAGTACAAAGTCACCAAGCGCTCTTATACCGACAACGGCATGGAGGTGGAAAACGTGTATTACGACAACATTATGCACGTCAGCGTGTTCAATGGTGCCAAGAAGTTGTATTCCAGTGATTTCCGCAAGCAGATGTATGAGAAGTATGTCCCCAAGGGTTTCCTTGAAGGGGCTGTTCTCGGCAATATGGAGTTTGACAAGGTTGATGCCGCAGGTCTGCACTTCATCGCCACGCTTTGCATACCCGACGGTGCAAGCTGCTATTTGGTGGAAACGCTGATTTCCTATGAAGGACAGGTGAATATGAAGTTGGTGGAATACTGATTTGTATTCTACCGACACTGATAGAATAGCTGTCCCACTCGGAGTCCGCACGGGCGGCAGAGATATCCGAAAAGGAAAAGTGTGACGGAGTGACGGAAGATATACGGACTTTATATATATATGTATTAATCTCCTACTTTAATACATTTATATAAGAAAGTTGATTTTCTTCCGTCACTCCGTCACACTTCTGGAGAATGGAGGTTGAATGCGGAATGAAAGGAGGCTGCGAACGATGTGAAAGGAGCCTCCAAACGGGTCGAAAACAGCCTCCAAACGAGGTGAAAGGAGGCTTCAAACGATGGGGAGGTCAGCCGTTGAGCCAATCGTCCAACAGCATCCGCGCGATGGAAAGTTTTTCGGGAATGGTGGGAAGACTGTCCTTGCGGAACCAGCCGCCTTTGACAATCTCGCTCTTTTGCAGGTGAATCTCGCCGCTGACGTAGTCGGCATTGAAGCCTACCATCAGGCCGCAAGGGTAGGGCCACGGCTGACTGCCGAAATAGTGGATGTTAGTCACGGTGATGCCCGTCTCTTCCGCCACCTCACGGGTTACTGCCTCCTCTAAGGTCTCGCCCGTCTCTACGAAGCCTGCCACCAATCCGTAGAAGTCAGAGCGGAAGTTTCTGCCTCTTACCAACAGCACCTCGTCGCCCTTGTGGATAAGCACGATGATAGCGATGGCAAGCTGCGGCCACACCTCCTTGCCGCACTCCGTGCATTTCTTGGAGATGTCGGTGTCCATGCGCATCGGCGCGCCGCACACGCCGCAAAACTTTGTGTTCTGATCCCAGTAAAGCAATTCCTGACACTTGCCCGCCTTCAGATAGAGGGAATGCGGCAGCTTGTAGTAGGTCTGCCGAAGGCCGCACATCTCGTAGCGGGCGTTGTCGGTGACGGGCGCATCTATGCGGTAAGTCCTTACCTCTGTTCCGTCATCCGCAGGTGCCACGTTCATCACGTGTGTCCACGGTTTGACTTCCGTGGGAGGATGCTCGCCGCAGGGGATGGTATAGCCGCCGTCAGCGGTCTTCTCAAGCAGCAGGTCTTCCTTGCAGAAGACGAAATAATACTTTCGTGTGGATGGCATGTCAAGGCCTTCTCTTGCGGAAAAGCAGTTGCCTGTCGCGCTCCAAGGCTGGCTTCACCCATTCCTCCGGCACGAATTTCCAGTTGGCGTTAGGTTGGGGATTGATGCTGCCCATGCGCTTGATCTCTTCGGTCAGGTAATGACGCTGGTCGAGGTCGGTCTCGAAGATGATGCGGCTTGCAATCGAGTCCTTGGGGATGCCTGCGCCCTGCGTGAGCAACTCGCCGCCGCCGTTGGCCCGGTAGCTGTTCATCACGACGTTGTACCACTTCTTTTCATCGAAAGGCTCGCCGTTGGAAAGGCGGAGGATGTGGACTTTCTCGCCGTTAGGCTTCGTGAGATCCACCTCGTAGTCGATACCTGCCGCGGAGTCGAAATTGAAATAGTAGTTATGGAAACCCGTGCGCTGCTGATCATCCGCAGATGCATCATTCAGCAGAAGTGCATGGTCGTCAGGACTTTTCATCGTGTTTGTCCACATGTCATAGCTGTACTCCAAATGCTTGCGCACCTCCTCACCCGTCATGCGAAGTACGAACAGGAGATTCTCAAAACGGTACAGCTTGAACATATCCGCCTGTGTCACCTCACCGGCCTTGATGACGGTGCTAAACGACAGGGGGGCGTTGAACGAGATGTCTGCCTCTGTTATCTGCAATTGCAGGTTGTGAATCAGGTCGATAAAGGCGGAATTGCCGAAAAAGCTCTCGTGCATATAGATAGGTGACTCGAACACGCCAATCTTCTGATTGACGTATGCATTCACCGCATCGATGTCCTTTTGAAAGTGGCTGACCATCTGTTCATCCACCTGCTCGTCGCGGATGCTGACGATTTCGCCCTTGATATCTTTCTTGACAATCTTGCCATCCTCGATGGTCAGCTCAATTTCCGCCTCGGCAACGTTCAATGCCCAGCAAGAGGGGTCGATGACCAGCACGCGCTCGCCCTCGTTGTTCGTGATCCACTCATTGTGTATCTGATGGTCGTGGCCGAAGAAGATGATGTCGAAGCCCGGCACTTCCTTCGCTACGGATGCCGTGCCGTTCTCCTCATATTCAGGCGTAACGATGCCGCCATCCAAGCCACTGTGGAAGAGACCGAATATCAAATCAGGCTTCTCCACCTCCTTGAGATACTTCATCCATTTCTTGGCGCACGCTACCATCTCCTCGAACTCGATGCCCTTCCACGTACTCTCGGTGAGCCAGTTGGGGATGGCAGGGGTCAGCATGCCGATGACGGCAATCTTCACGCCATCGACATAGTGGATGGAGTAGGGCTGAAGACCGTCGTAAACGTGTGCCTTGTCTGCCTCGCCGGAAGCAGTGGTGCTGCCGGCCTTCACGATGTTAGCCCCGAGCAACGGGCAGCGCACCTCGCGAATCCACTTGTCATACACCTTGTGGCCCGGCTCAATGTCGTGGTTGCCCACAGCCTCTGCATCGTAACCCATATAGTTGATGACGCGGGCGGCAAGATTCTCGTCCTCCGGCATCACATAGTTGGTCCAATACACGCACGGCTGACCCTGCAGGATGTCGCCGTTGTCGATGAGCAGCACGTTGTCCTTCCCGTATTGTTCCCGCTGGCGGTTCACGTAAGTGTTCGCGCGCACGAGCGTACCTTTCAAGGGTCTTTTCTCCATGAAATCATAGGGAAAGAAATGCCCGTGTACGTCGCTCGTCTCGATGACCTTGAACTTCACAGTCTTGTTTTGCTGGCCCATAACAGATAGTGTGACAAGCAGCAATATTGCTGCCGTCATGACGCTTTTTCTCATTTCTTTTTTAATTTTTGCGCAAAGTTACAGGAAATATTCGAGATTCGGCACACTTTTTGCTGATTATTTATTCAGTTAATATGTTAAAAAGGATAAGGAGGATTATATCATGGCATTCATAGATTATTACAAAATTCTGGGCGTGGACAAGAATATCCCGCAAAAAGACGTGAAAAAAGCATACTTGAAGCGCGCCAAGCAGTTTCATCCTGATTTGCATCCCGATGACCCGAAAGCCAAGGCGAAGTTTCAGGCGCTTACGGAGGCATACGATGTGATTGGCGACCCTGAGAAGCGGAAGAAATATGACCAGTATGGAGAGCAGTGGCGGCAGGCTGATGCCTTCGGTGGCTTTGGCGGCGGTCAGGGTGGCGGAGGCAATCCATTTGGTGGCTTTGACTTCAGTAACTTCTCTGGTGGCGGTGGCTTCTCGTCGTTCTTTGAAGACCTCTTTGGTAGGAAAGGGCGGCAAGGGGGCGGATTCGGCGGCTTTCAGCCGCGCACGAGTTCGGGCGAGGTGAACGCTGATGTGACGATAGACCTCTACACGGCGATGCTTGGCGGCGAGGTGATGATTATGCTTTCCGACGGGCAGAAGATAAAGATGAAGGTGAAGCCCGAGACGCAGCCCGGCACGAAGGTTCGCCTTCGTGGTAAGGGAAGCAATCGTGGTGATGGCACGTTTGGCGACTTGATTGTCACGTATCAGGTGAAATTGCCTACGAATCTGTCAGAGCGGCAGAAGGATTTGTTGAAACAAATGAGGGGAGCGTAGGATGCTCTCACTATAAAGGCATCTTGTCTGAACAACTATGCTGGTTATTCGAACAAGATGCCTGTTTATTTGTATAAGATGCCTGTTTATTTGTATAAGATACCTGTTTATGAGGCCCTGCTAATATCTTCTGATAATTACAAGGGTGTCAGCCTTTTAGAGCGGCATTATTCATGCTCTTTCAAGAACTGCTCTGCCCGCTCCAAATCCTCGGGGGTGTCAATGCCAACCGTTTCCACATCGGTAAGTCCCACCTTGATGCGATAGCCGTTCTGAAGCCAACGGAGTTGCTCAAGACTCTCCGCCTTTTCAAGGCTGCTCTGGGGCAAGCGGGTAATCTCGCGAAGCACATCGCACCGATAGGCATAGATGCCGAGATGCTTGAGGAAAGGATACTGCCCGAGCCAATCCTCGCGCCGCCCGTCGCGGATGAAAGGAATCACGCTACGGCTGAAATACATCGCGTAGCCGCGGCAATCGAGGACGATTTTCGGGGAATTGGGATTCTCAAGCGCCTCGAGCGTATCGAAGGGCTTGCCGATGGTGCCTATCTGCGTGCCGTCGTCCTCGAAAAGTCCGCAGAGCGTCTCAATCTGCGACTTGCGAATGAAAGGCTCGTCGCCCTGCACATTGACAATCACGTCGGCATCCGTCTGAATCTGCTCAACCGCCTCAGCGATGCGGTCAGTGCCGCTCCTATGGTTAGGACTGGTCATGACGGCTTTTCCGCCGAAGCGCTCAACGGCCTGAAAGATGCGCTCGTCGTCGGTGGCCACGTAAGTCTCGCCGAGCACAGCCGCCACTTGTTCATATACCCGCTGAATCACGGGCTTTCCGCCCAGCATGGCGAGCGGCTTACCCGGGAAACGGGTAGAGGCATGGCGGGCGGGGATGATACCTGTAAACTTCATAACGCCGACAAAGGTAAGAATAATTCGGAAATAAAAGTTAATATTCGTACATTAAATTTGGTAACATCGGAAATATTCCGTAAATTTGCAGAGTAATTAAATTCGGTAAATAGTTTTGAAGCATTATATTCTATCCATCATGATGATGGCGCTCCCGCTTACGGCGGGCGCACAAAAGGTGACACTCGGCTCGGCTACCACGAAAGACGGTGGGCAGTATCAGGGCGAGATGGTGCTCGGGAAGCCCAACGGAAAGGGCAGAGTGACTTACAAGAACGGCAACGTGTATGAAGGTGAGTACAGTAAGGGCAAGCGCCACGGCTATGGTATCTACACCTTCTTTGACGGGGAGAAGTATGAGGGCGAGTGGTTTCAGGACCAGCAGCATGGTAAAGGTACTTACTACTTCTCGAACAACAACCGCTATGAGGGCCTCTGGTTTCGCGACTTTCAGCATGGGCACGGCGTGATGTACTATTTCAACGGCGACACTTACGATGGTGAGTGGCGACAGGATAAGCGTTCCGGCAAGGGTGTCTATACCTTTGCAAGCGGTGCGTTCTATCGAGGCGACTGGCTGAACGACAAGAAGCACGGCAAGGGATTCTTTGACTGGGGTGACGGCTCTACCTACGACGGTGATTGGCGTGACAATGTGCGCTCTGGCCGCGGTGAGTTTCGCTATGCCGATGGCGACCGCTATATCGGTTCGTGGGTGAATGACGAGATGAGCGGGCGAGGCATCTATAAGTTCAAGAATGGCGATGTCTATGAGGGCGACTATCAGGGTGGTCTTCGCACCGGCTCGGGCATCTTCAAGTATGCCAACGGCGACAAGTATTCGGGTCAGTTTCTGAATGGCGACAAGCACGGGCAGGGTACGTTCACCTGGAAGAATGGTGATGTATATGTCGGGCTGTGGAAGGCTGACAAGCAAGACGGTAAGGGCAAACTGACGAAGAAGAACGGTGAAATCCTGGATGGTCAGTTTAAGGCGGGGCAGCCGCATGGTGAGTGCATCGTCCGCTACGCCGACGGTTCGAAGTTCAAAGGCATCTTCGAGAACGGAAAGCGCAACGGGGCAGCCATCGAGGAAGACAAGGACGGCAATCGCTTTGAGGGCACTTACCGCGACGATGTGCGTGACGGCAGATTCGTGGAGAAAGACCGCAATGGCAAGGTCACGGCGCAAGGTATATACACCCGCGGGCACCGTCAGTTAGACTAATAAACAACTTAAAAATATAATCATTATGGTAATCGACAAACTTGAAAATCTTAGCAAGTACGCATCGCTGAACCCGTTGTTCGCTGATGTAGTGGCATTTTTGGAGAAGAACGACCTGAACACACTTGAGGCTGGAAAACATCCCATCAAGGACAAGGATCTCTTTGTGAACATCACTACTGCCAAGGGTAGGGGCAAAGAGGCCGCTGTATTGGAGACTCACATCGACATGATTGACATTCAGATTCCGCTCTCGTGCGAAGAGACCTTCGGATATACCCCGATAGACGATCTGCCGGCCTTCGAGTACAACGCAGAGAAGGACATTACGAAATATGGCGACACGATGGCGCAGACATACGTGACGCTGAAGCCGGGCCAGATGGCAATATTCTTCCCGCAGGATGGCCATGCTCCCTGCATTGCTACCGAGCCGGAAATCAAAAAGGCTATTTTCAAGATAAAGGTACTCTGATATGGCAACAAAGAAGACAACTGCCGCAAAGCCTGCGGCAAAGAAAACCATCGCACAGGCTGCTCCCAAGCATATCGGTCTGGTGAAGAATGACACTTGGCTCGAGCCGTATGAGGATGCCATCCGTGGGCGACACGACCATGTTTTGTGGAAACTTAACCAACTGACCCAGAACGGCAAGAAGTCACTTTCTGACTTTGCCACGGGTTATCTCTACTTTGGTCTGCACAAACTCGCAAAGGGTTGGGTATTCCGTGAGTGGGCACCCAATGCCACCGACATCTACCTGATTGGTGACTTCAACAACTGGCAAGAAGACGAAAAGTATCGTGCCAAGCGCATTCAGGGAACGGGCAACTGGGAATTGAAATTGCCCGAGAAGGCACTCAAGCATGGCGACCTCTATAAGATGAAGGTAAAGTGGAATGGTGGCGAGGGTGAGCGCATTCCCGCATGGTGTCGTCGCGTGGTGCAGGATGAAGAAACCAAAATCTTCTCCGCCCAAGTGTGGAATCCCGAGCAGCAATACGAATTCAAGAAAAAGACTTTCAAGCCCAAGCGGAATCCGCTATTCATCTATGAGTGCCACGTGGGTATGGGACAGGATGCTGAGAAGGTTGGCACCTATACGGAATTCAAGGACAATGTGCTCCCGCGCGTGGTGAAGGCGGGTTACAACTGCATTCAGGTGATGGCGATACAGGAGCATCCCTATTATGGTTCCTTCGGCTATCATGTCAGTTCGTTCTTTGCTCCTTCGAGCCGTTTCGGTACGCCGGAGGAATTGAAGGCACTCATTGACGAGGCGCATAAGAATGGTGTGGCTGTCATTATGGACATCGTGCATTCCCATGCGGTGAAGAACGAGGTGGAGGGTCTTGGTAATCTCGCTGGCGACCCGAATCAGTTCTTCTATCCCGGTGGGCGTCACGAGCATCCCGCTTGGGATTCGCTCTGCTTTGACTATGGCAAGGACGAGGTGCTTCATTTCTTGCTCTCGAATTGTAAGTATTGGTTAGAAGAGTTCCATTTTGATGGTTTCCGCTTTGATGGCGTGACCTCAATGCTCTATTATAGCCACGGACTTGGTGAGGCGTTCACGGGGTACGCTGACTATTTCAACGGTCATGAGGATGACAACGCCATCTGCTATCTCACGCTTGCCAACAAACTCATCCACGAGGTGAATCCGAATGCCTTTACCATTGCTGAGGAAGTTTCGGGCATGCCGGGGCTTGCCGCGAAGTTTGAGGATGGCGGTTATGGTTTTGATTACCGCATGGCGATGAACATCCCCGATTATTGGATTAAGACCATCAAGGAAGTGCGCGACGAGGATATCAATGTTTGCTCCATCTTCTGGGAAGTGAAGAACCGTCGCCCCGACGAGAAGACCATCTCCTATTGTGAGAGTCACGACCAGGCACTCGTTGGCGACAAGACCATCATCTTCCGTCTGATTGATGCCGATATGTATTGGCACTTTAAGAAAGGTGATGAGAATGACATCGCTACGCGCGGCATTGCCCTGCATAAGATGATTCGTTTGGTTACTGCCGCTGCCATGAATGGTGGTTACCTGAACTTCATGGGCAATGAGTTCGGTCATCCCGAATGGATTGATTTCCCGCGGGAAGGAAACGGATGGTCACATAAATATGCGCGCCGTCAGTGGAATCTTGTGGATAACAAGGAACTTTGCTATCATTGGCTCGGCGACTTTGACCGCGAGATGCTGAAGATTATCAAGAGCGTAAGGAATTTCCAGGATAAGCCGGTGGTTGAGATTTGGCATGACGATGGCGATCAGGTGCTCTGCTTCATGCGTGGCGACCTCGTCTTCGTATTCAATTTCTCGCCAACGCGCTCCTATACGGATTATGGTTTCCTTGTGCCGACAGGTTCATACGAGGTAGTGCTCAACACCGACTCGAAGGATTTCGGAGGCAATGGATTTGCCGACGATACGGTGACACATTTCACCAACTATGACCCACTTTATGTGGAAGACCATAAGGAATGGCTGAAACTTTATATTCCGGCGCGTTCCGCCGTGGTTTTGAAAAAGGCATAGCATGAATTATAATCATCCAGTCAAGAACAAAGGCACCATTACCCTTCGGGTGATGTGTGCCGTTGTTTTTGTGCTGTTCTCGTTTGCCTGGCTCTATTTCTTCCAAGGTGATGTGATGGCAGTAGCCCAGCATGTGCTGAGCAACGGACTTACCAGTTATGGACGCTTGTTAGGCGCGGTACTCATCACGGCGGTGCTTGTGCTGCTTCAGTTGGCGGTCTGTGCCTTGACGGGTCTGCGCAAGCGGTTCCATACGCTGACTTATCTCCCATCTATGCTGATGCTTGCCCTGTTGAGTGACCTTAGCCAGAGCTTCACGCCAGAATGGGGAATAGCCTTCCGTTGGTGGATTCCTGTGGTGGTGCTTATCGTTTGGGGAGGCTTGGTCATGGTGGCACGGCGTATTCAGACCGTAGAGGATGACCGCAGTTTTCATCTGCTGTCGCGCCCCATGTGGGTGAATATGCTCACAATGTCGCTATTGATGATGGGTGTGGCAGGGATAGGTAATACCAATGCCGTGTTCCACTATCGTGCCCAGGCGGAGAACCTGTTGGAGAATGACAATTTTGACGGGGCATTGCGTGTGGGCATGAAGTCGTTGGAGACCGACGGCAATCTGCAAATGCTGCGCATGTATGCCTTGGCCCGCAAGGATAGTCTGGGTGAATGCCTTTTCAATTATCCGATGGCAGTGGGAAGTCGTGGGATGCTTCCAACTGATGGCTCGTCGGAGTTTCTGATATATCCCGCCGATAGCCTCTATCGTTTCCTCGGTGCGCGCCCTGCCAATCGGATGAAACCGATGCGCTATGTGGAACTGGTGCTTGAGCGTGACTCCCTTCCCGACAAGTCTGCAAGTGCCGTGGCAGACTATCTGCTCTGTGGTTATCTGCTGGATCGTCAGCTTGATCAGTTCGCCCAAGAGATTGGAAACTATTATGAGGTGGATGAACATCTGCCGAGAAACTATCGCGAGGCACTGATACTTTACACGCATCTGCGCTCGAATCCTGTTCTTGTTTACCACGATGCTGTGATGGATGAGAACTACGAGAATCTCTTGGAGTTGGAACAAGCCTATCCCGATGAGGCGGAACGCAAAGGGAAGGTGGCGAAGATGTATGGCAAGACCTATTGGTATTATTATAAATATGGTGTATAAACACTCTCAGTGAAGTGTATATACACCATATTATATATGTCAAGCGTCAGCGCTTTGCTTACTGATACAGATACCGCTTAATGGATTTCTTCGGTGTCTTTTCAAATTCTTCTTCCCGAATCTCTATCTCCGTTATCTTTTCGTAGGCGGGAAGTATCTGGTTGAGTCCGTTGCGATTCTGTTCCATCACGTTCTTGATGTCATCAAGGGAGAGCTTTGTTTTCTTGGCTTCCTCGAAGTCGGGATAGACCAATGCCACGAGTTTGGCATCCCTTTGCACCACGACACTCTCGGCAACTAATGCCATAGAGTTCAGCTTGTCCTCTATTTCCTCGGGGTATATGTTCTGCCCATTGGCACTGAGCAGCATATTCTTTGACCGGCCATTGATGAATACGTTGCCTTCTGTATCCATTGTTCCCAAGTCTCCCGTGTGATACCACCCGTCTTTGTCGATGGTTGTTGCCGTGGCTTCGGGATTCTTGTAGTAGCCGAGCATCACGTTCAGTCCTTTGGCAAGTATCTCTCCGGGTACGTGCTGCGGGTCGGGGGAATCTATCTTCACCTCCATGTGGAGTACCGCCCGACCGCATGAGCCGGGGGCAAAGGTGTGCCAGTCGCTGTAACAGATAATCGGAGCGCACTCCGTCGCACCGTAACCCACCGTGTAGGGGAAGTCTATGAATTTCAGGAACTGCTCCACCTCGTGGTTGAGGGCTGCTCCGCCGATAATCACCTCGTACATATTTCCGCCGAAAGCCTTCAGCACTTCCTGGCATATCATCTGGCGTACCTTCTTGGAGATGACGGGCATCTGGAGCAAGAGGCGCATGCGGTTGTTCTGAATCTTCGGGAAAACCTTCTTGCGGATGATTTTCTCGATGATGAGTGGCACGGCAATCACGATGACCGGCTTGATTTCCGCAAGTGCCTGCGCAATGATGGCGGGGGAGGGAACACGATTCAAGTAATAGACATGACAACCGTGCAAGAACTCGAAGATGAATTCAAATGCCATTCCATACATGTGCGCCATCGGAAGCATGGAGATTACCCGGTCGCCGGAATTGATGGTTTTGCCAAGCACAGACATGGCAAAGTCGTAGTTTGACCAAAGGGCGCGGTAGGGAATCATCACTCCCTTGGAGAAGCCTGTGGTTCCCGATGTGTAGTTGATGATGGCTAATTCGTCGGGACTTTGCTCAATGTAGTAATTGACATGCTCCTTGCGGAAATACTTCGGATATTTCTTGCCGTAGAGTTCATTGAGATGTTCGCGCGCGTATGTCAGTTTGTCGGTACGCGACACCATCAGCGAATAGTCCGGATTGTTGATGATACCTTCCAGTCTCTGCATCTTCTGCGGGTCTATCTGCGTCACCACATGGTCACCCACGAAAAGGATACGAGCCTCGGAATGATTCACGATATTATGAATCTGCTCCGCATTGAACTCATGCAGAATGGGTACGGCAATCGCCCCATAGGTCAGCGTGGCGAGGAATGCCACCGCCCATTGGCTGGAGTTTCTGCCGCAGAGGGCTATCTTGTCACCCTTTTGGATGCCGCTGTTCTCAAAGAGAATGTGCAACTTCTCTATCTTGCGTGCCACGTCGTGAAACTGGAGGGTCTGTCCCTTGAAGTCGGTCAGTGCGTCTTGGTTCCAGTGATTGATGACGCTTTGCTGAATGAGTGCGTTGAAACTTGGTATTTGCGTCATGGCGGTTACATATTCTGATACAGATAACGTTTGATGCTCTTCTTCGGTGTCTTCGCGAATTCCTCGTTATGAAGCTCTATGGCGGAGATACGGCTGTAGGCGGGCAGTATGGCATTCAAGTCCTGTCGGTTCTGCTCCATGATGTGTTTCAGCTCTTCCTCGCTGAAGCTCACCACCTCGTCTTGGTCAGGATATACCAATGCCACTATTTTTTCTCCCCGTTGGATGACGATGCTCTCGCTTACCATTGGCAGCGTATTGAGTTTGTCCTCGATTTCCTCGGGATATACGTTCTGTCCGTTTGCGCCGAGCAACATGTTCTTCAGTCGTCCGCGAATGAATATGTGCCCGCTTTCCGACATCGTGGCGAGGTCTCCCGTGTGATACCATCCTTCGTCATCCAGTGCTTTCTGGGTAGCCTCCTCGTTCTTGTAATAGCCGAGCATCACGTTTGTTCCCCGCGTGATAATCTCGCCCGGCACGTTCTTCGGGTCGCTCGATACAATCTTCACCTCCATGCGATCTACCGGTATTCCGCATGACCCACCGACGAATTCCTTATAGTCGCAGTAGCTGATAAGCGGCGCACACTCTGTGGCTCCGTAGCCCACGGTGATGGGGAATCCGATGCTCAACAGGAATTCCTCTACTTCTTTCGATAATGGCGCACCGCCAACGATGATCTCGTAGGCGCGTCCTCCGAAGGCTTCGTGTACTTGTTGGCAGATGCGCTCCTTCACCTTCTTCGACACGACGGGCATGGCGAGCAGAAGGCGCATCTTGTTGTTCTGTATCACAGGGAACACCTTTTTGCGGATAATCTTCTCGATAATCAGCGGAACGGTGACAATCAGCGTCGGATTGACATCCGCGAATGCCTGTGCGATGATGGCGGGAGACGGCAGGCGCGTGAGGAAAAACAGGTGGCATCCGTTGCAGAAACCGAACAGAAACTCCACCGCCATTCCGTACATGTGCGCCATCGGTAGGATGCTGAGCATGTTGTCGCCGGCCTTTACGTGACTGCCCAAGCGATTCAGCACAAACTCTGTATTACCCCACAGCGCGCGGTAGGGGAGCATCACGCCCTTTGAGAAACCGGTCGTTCCACTGGTATAGTTTATCAGTGCAAGCTCTTCCGCTTCGTCCTTGTGATAGCTGACGTGCTCTGCGCGGAACGCTCTCGGGAACTTACTCCCGAACAACATATTCAAATGTTCGCGCACGTAGGTTATCTTTTCAGAGCGGGAAATCAGCAGCGAGAAGTCGGGCAGGTTGATGATAGCCTCCAAGTCCGGCATCTCCTCGGGCGATATTTCCTTCACGGCGTAGTCGCCTATGAAGAGCAACTTCGCTCCCGAATGATTGACGATATTGTGAATCTGCTCTGCATTGAACTCATGCAGAATGGGCACCGCCACCGCTCCGTAGGTCAGCGTGGCGAGGAATGCCACCGCCCAGTGAGCCGAGTTGCGCCCGCACATGGCTATCTTGTCGCCTTTCTCGACCCCGCTGTTCTCGAATAGTATATGTAGTTTCTCTATTTTGCGTGCCACATCGTGAAACTGGAGCGTCACACCTTGATAGTCTGTCAGTGCATCCTGATTCCAGTTATTCACGATAGCCCGTTGGATATATGCGTTAAAACTGCTGAATGTTTCCATTAAAATTGCACAATTCTAAAAATTTTGTGCAAAGGTATATCATTTTCTGCACATTTCAAAGAATTTTGTGCATTATTTTAATGAGACGGGCGAAATTTTGCAGTCCCATTGAAGGTGGATGGAGTTTCAAACTGGGGAAAAAGAAGTGGAAAATCGTGAAAATTATGCACCCTGATTTTCTATTTCACCAAGTTCGGAAGTGTTAAATTTTGAATAGTTTTCTTTACAAAATTTTCAACTCATTTACTCATACCTCATCGACTTCGCAGGATGAATGTGCGAAATCAGGTAGCTCGGAGCGATGAGCACGAAGACGCAGATGAGCAGGGTGGCTACGTTGATGAGCAGGGTGAGGGGCAGGCTTAGCTCCATCGGAGCCTCGCTGACGTAATAGGTCTGCGGGTCAAGCGAGATGATGCCCGTGTAGTTCTGCAGAAGCACGAGGCCGATGCCGAGGATGTTTCCCCAAAGTAATCCCTGCCCGATGATGAACACGGAGAACCAGAGGAACGTGCGGCGGATGGTCGTGTTGCGCGCTCCGAGGGCTTTCAAGATGCCAATCATCTGCGTGCGCTCCAAGATAATGATGAGCAATCCGCTGATCATGGTGAAGCCCGCCACGCACACCATTAATATAAGAATGATCCAAACATTGATGTCAAGCAGGTCTAACCACGAGAATACCTGCGGGTAAAGTTCGTAGAGCGTGCGCGAGGTGTAAGTCTCGCCGTATTTATCAATCTTGCGGTTTACCTGGCTGATGAACGCATCTTCCACGGGAAGCATATTCTCGGGGTCTTCCACGGCAATTTCCGCGCCGGTGCATTGGTCAGCTTCCCACCCGTTGAGGCGGTTGGCAGCATAAATGTCGGTGAAGCAAAGGCTCTCGTCAAAGCGCGTCATGTTGGTCTGGTAGATGCCGCTGACGGTGTATTTTCGCGTCCTTACGTCCTCCTGTCCGATGAAATAGCCGAATACTTCATCACCCGTCGATAATTGCAGTTTGTCGGCAATCATCTTGGATATGAGCAACTTGTATTTGCTGACGGAGTCGCTGAACTGCGGAATTTCGCCCTCCAACAGATGCCCTTTCAAGAAGTTCATGTCGTATTCCTGACCCACGCCCTTGAAGAGAATGCCCAAGAAATCCTCGTCAGTCTTGAGGATGCCCTGCGCGATGGTGTAGCGCTCCACGTGCTTCACGCCCTTGATGTCCCGCAAGACCTGCATCATACTGTCGTCCAAGCAGATGGGGTAAGGGTCGGTGTTGCTGTATGTCAGCATGTTCTGCACCTGGATATGCCCGCCGAATCCCACCACCTTGTCGCGGATGGTATGTTTGAATCCCAATACCACGCTCACGGTGACTATCATCACGGCAAGTCCTATCGCCACGCCTACCGTGGCAATGCGTATGGCGGGGCGGCTCACCTTGCGCTTGTCGCCCTGATCGCTGTATATCTTCTTGGCTATGAATAAGGGAAGATTCATTCTTCGTCAGTCACTCTTCCGGGGTATGCTTCCAATGCCTTGCGCAGCACAACGAGTGCCCGCTCCAAGTCTTCCTTCTTCAATACGTATGCGATGCGCACCTGATTGACGCCTGCTCCGGGCGTGGTGTAGAATCCCGCTGCGGGCGCCATCATGACCGTCTCGCCCTCATAGTCGAACTCGGCAAGACACCAGCGGCAGAATTCCTCCGCATCATCCACGGGCAACTTCGCCACCGTGTAGAATGCGCCCATCGGAATGGGAGAATATACGCCGGGGATTCGGTTCAGTCCGTCAATCAGACACTTGCGCCGCTCCACATATTCGTCATACACATCGCGATAGTATTCCTCGGGTGCATCGAGCGAGGCCTCCGCCACAATCTGACCGATAAGGGGAGGAGAGAGGCGTGCCTGACAGAACTTCATCACCGCGCGGCGCACTTGTTCGTTCTTGGTTATCAGCGCACCGATACGTATGCCGCACTCTGAATAACGCTTTGATACGGAGTCAATCAGTATCACGTTCTGCTCAATACCTTCCAAATGGCAGGCGGAGATATAGGGAGAGCCTGTGTAGATGTACTCGCGATAAACCTCGTCGGAGAACAGATAAAGGTCGTATTTCTCCACCAAGTCGCGTATCTGGTTCATCTCGCGGCGGGTGTAAAGGTAGCCCGTCGGGTTGTTCGGATTGCAAATCATGATGGCGCGGGTGCGCTCATTGATGAGTTCCTCGAACTTCTCCACCTTCGGAAGCGAGAAGCCCTCTTCTATAGTGGTGGCGATGGTGCGTATCTTCGCGCCCGCAGAGATGGCAAATGCCATGTAGTTGGCGTATGCCGGCTCGGGCACGATAATCTCATCGCCCGGGTTCAGACAGGAGAGAAAGGCGAACAGCACCGCCTCACTTCCGCCCGACGTGATGATGATGTCGTCGGCTGTGACGTTGATATTGTACTTCGCGTAATAATCCACCAGTTTCTCCCGGTAACTCAAGTAACCCTGCGAGGGCGAGTATTCCAGGATTTCACGGTCAATCTGCTTCAGCGCGTCAAGCCCCACCTGCGGCGTAGGCAGGTCGGGCTGGCCGATATTCAGATGATACACCTTCGTACCTCTCTTCTTGGCAGCAGCGGCAAGAGGCGCGAGTTTGCGGATAGGCGACTCGGGCATCTCAAGGCCGCGGACTGATATTTCTGGCATCTTTTGTTGAATGTTGAGGTTAAAAAAACGCTGCAAAGGTACGAAAAAAAAATAAAATATATCGGTTTTTCATATTTTATATGTACTTTTGCCCGTCCGAATCAATCAAAACATGAATTACGAGGAAATGATAGAAACTCGCGATATTCGCGAGAACAACAAGATATGGTTGCCTTATGGTTATTTCCATAAGCGGCTCATCAACGGGAAATACACGAACTTCGTGGAGTTTCACGACGAGTTAGTCGATTTCGTGTTCAGCAGTTGCGTCAGGGCGGAGTGTCAGGATAATGCCACCATTGCCAACAAGTGTCAGCTCCATTTCACGCCCAATGAGGGCGACGGCGAGGTGTATGCCATTGCCATCGAGGTGGGCAACTTCGTCACTTTCGAGCAGTTGCTCAATGACATGCCTGCCGTCGTGGCGCAGAAAGACTTCATCAGCGAGACGATTGAGAATCTCGTGGAACTGACCTGCGAACTGAACGAGCGGGGGATATACCACCTTTGTTTTGCACCGCAGAACGTGTTTGTCAAGAAGAATAGCAACAGTGTCCGTCTGCTCTGCCACGGCTCTTACTATCAGCGCCTTGACCAAGAAGCGCTCTATGAGCGGGTGGAGGAGTATGTAGCGCCGGAGGTGCTGAGTGGCGGAGAGGTCGATGGACGCGCCGATGTCTATTCACTCGCCAAGTTTGTCGAGTACCTTTACCGCTCGTCGGGGCTGCCTTTGGAGCTGCGCCCCGTCATCAAGAAAGCCACGAGCGAGGAGGCTGAAAAGCGCTATGCGTCCGTTCGGGAGTTTGCTGCCGCCATGAAGAATTACCACAACATGTGGCGCACGGGCATTGCCGCTGCCGCCGCGCTTGCCGTATCGCTCGCGCTTGTGGGCTTGTTCTTCTACGTATTGCCCAGTCCAGACCCTGTTGAGTTTGTGGAGAAAGTGGAGGATCCCGTGACCGAGGACATGCTTGAAGACCTTGATGCCCTGCTTGGCATCGGGGCTGACGCAGACTCAGCCACCATCGCGCAGTTTGCACAACAGCAGCAATATATCCGTGATTCCCTGAAGGTGGACGACAAGAAGATGCGCGAGTATGAGGCAAAGGCGGAGGAAATCTTCCGCAAGCAGTTCACGAAAGAGGCGGATGCCATTCTCTCCCGCGTGTATAATCCGGAGCGGATGAACGGCGGTGAGAAGGAGTTCGTGGCGCGAAGTCAGGCGATGACCGAGGAATTGGCGAGGAAGCAGGCGGAACTGACCGAGGCAACCTATCTTCCTTCCGACAGGACGCAGCGCATTGCCTCGGAGATTATCGACCAACTGACCGAGCAGAAGAAGGCGGCATTGGATAAGGACTACATGGGTTTCAAGAAGAAACCACAGGAAGAAGAGGAAACAACAACGACAAAAGATAAGAAATGAGAAGCAGAACAGCAGTATGGTTTGAGTGCAAGATCCGCTACGAGAAAGTGATGGAGGATGGCTTGCAGAAGAAAGTGACGGAGAGTTATGTGGTGGATGCCCTGAGTTTCTCGGAGGCAGAGGAGCGCATCATCGAGGAGATGTCGAGCTATATCAGTGGCGAGTTCGATGTGACGGACATCAAGAAGGCATCCTATAAGGAGCTTTTCTTCTCTGAGGATGCGGCGGCTGACCGCTGGTATAAGGCGAAACTCCAATTTATTACCATCGACGAGAAGACCGACAAGGAGAAGCGTTCTTCCGTGAACTACCTCGTTCATGCCGGCACATTCACAGGAGCCGTAAAGAATATCGAGGAGGTGATGGGCGGCACGATGATTGACTACGTGATTGCCTCCGTCAGCGAAACGATGATTATGGATGTCTTTGAGCATCAGGCAAAGACCGCTCAAAACGACAAGCCGGAATACGAGCAATA
This sequence comes from Prevotella sp., assembly GCA_022511065.1. Taxonomy (GTDB): domain Bacteria; phylum Bacteroidota; class Bacteroidia; order Bacteroidales; family Bacteroidaceae; genus Prevotella. The sequence goes on along the minus strand of JAFLSG010000003.1, from coordinate 2,221 downwards.
AGGAAAATGGGCCACGACGTCAAGGGAAACCTGCATCGGGTGCTCGACAGTTTGCCACAGGGCGTGCGCCTTGTGGCAATCAGTAAGTACCATCCCAATGCGCAGATTGAGGCGGCATACGAGGAAGGGCAGCGTATCTTCGGCGAGAGCCGCGAGCAGGAACTGCGCCTGAAGCATGAGGCGTTGCCGAAGGATATTGAGTGGCATTTCATCGGGCACTTGCAGACGAACAAGGTAAAGTATATCGTTCCGTATGTGTCAATGATTCAGACGGTTGATTCGCTACGGCTCTTGAAAGAGATTAACCGTCAGGCGGAGCGTTGCGGGCGGGTTGTCCGCGTGCTGCTTGAACTGCATATTGCCGAGGAATCCACCAAGTCCGGGCTGACCCTCGACGACTGTCGTGCCCTGCTTGAGGCGGGCGAGTGGCGGGAGATGCGCCATGTGCAGATATGCGGACTGATGATGATGGCATCCTTCACCGACGACCAGGCGCAGATACGGCGCGAGATGCAGACCGCCCGCGATTTCTTCGATGAGGTGAAGGCGCAATATTTTGCCGATGACGAGGCTTTCTGCGAGCGCTCTTGGGGTATGAGCGATGACTATCAGATAGCTATTCAGACGGGTTCCACGATGGTGCGCGTGGGCACTACCATCTTCGGCGCACGCACTTAACCCTTGAAATAATACTGTCCCCGCTTTCTTGTGATGTTCCCGTAATTGACGGCATGCACCGGGCAATAGTGGTAGCATGCCAAGCAGCAGGTGCATTTCCCGCCGTGCTTCCATTTCGGAGGCGTGCCGGAAATGTTATCCACAGGGCACACTTCCGCACATTTCCCGCAGCCGATGCACTTGTCGGCATCCACGGTAAACTTCCTGTCCGTAATCATCCGTTTGTTGAAGTAACCGCCTATCACGTAGGAATAGAGGCGGGGAGTGGCTCCTTTCTCCAATTCCTCTAATCCCCGTTTGCGGTCTTTCACGATGGTGGTGATATGTGCCAACTGTCTTTTGGCATTGTCAATCTTCTCCGCTACCCGCACTTCCGAGTCCGTATGCATGAACGGCAGGCAGACATACGACTCAGGCATGATGACTGAAAAGACCGTTTCCGCCCGCAATCCCTTGCTGCTGAGGTCTTTGTTCAGTATGGTCATCGCCTCGCCCATATTGTCTCCGCACGTTGTCAATGCCCAACAAAAGTGCCTGTCCGTCAGCGGTGTTTCCGCATCACCACGTCCGTTGATGCGCATCTTTCCGATGAAGTCCCTCACGATTCTTGGCGGTTGCCATCCGTGTGTCGGAAAGCAGAAGCCGATGCGCTCGCCCTCCGCCAACTGATAGCTGCATTCGCCCCTCATCTCCTCGGGGATAAAGAGCAGCCGTTCCCCGATGGTCTCTGCTATCTGCTGTGCCACCCAACGGGTGTTTCCTGTGCCTGAGAAATAGAATATCATACCTCTGTCTGTTTGCCTTTTCGGGTACAAAGGTATGAATTTCCGCAGAATAATTTGTTTTTTTGCCGCCTATTTCGTATATTTGCATCGCAATAACTGATTTTCATTCAATTACTTAAAACTTAAAACGTATGGATTACAAGATTATCGACATTGAAGGCGTAGGCGATGTTTATGCCGAGAAGTTAGTTGCAGCCGGTATTAATAAGGTGAGTGAGCTGCTTGAAAAGTGCGCTGCTCCTAAGGGCCGCAAGGAGTTAGCGGAAGCTACGGGTATCAGCGAGAAACTGATTCTTCGTTGGACTAACCATGCCGACCTGTTTCGCATCAGCGGTGTAGGCCCTCAGTTTGCTGAGTTGCTTGAGAAGGCTGGGGTAGATACCGTGAAGGAGTTCCGTCATCGCGTGGCCGAGAACCTGCAGCCGAAGCTCGCTGAAATCAACGAGCAGTATCACATCTGCGGTCGCACGCCCGCCGTTGCCGAGGTGCAGAAGATGATTGACCAAGCCAAGGAGCTTGAGCCGAAACTGACTTATTGATGCAATAATTACAGGCAATTAAGCCTCGAATGGAAAAAATCAAGCACAGGTTCCGGGGAACTTGTGCTTGACTTTTTTAGTAGTTAAAGTAGTTAAGGAGTTAAAGGAGTTAAGTAGTGTGCCCCCCCAGTGGCTGATTCTTCCCCCGCTAATTCCGCTCACCCGATGCAACTCTGCGTGGTCAGCGTGGCGGCAATCGCCGTAAGCACCGTGATGGCA
>JAFLSG010000029.1 GCA_022511065.1 Prevotella sp. | reverse complement strand
GATAGCCAAAAGGTTCCGCCGATTGCGATAAGGAAGATAATAAATGACAAAAAATAACAAGTTTAAAACCTGTAACTCCTTGACAACAAGTTTAATTGCTATCATCCACGGTCAATTGTTCTCATCTCGAATCTCCCTCTCTCTCCGCAAAGTTAAATTGAAACCTGCTGATTTTTCAGCAGGTTTCAATTTTTAACCACCGGAGGTTCCGTTTTGGAAACTCATAAGTGTTTGATAACCTTGCACGGGTTTCCTACTGCAACCGTGTTGGATGGTATATCGTTCACCACAACAGAACCAGCCCTAATAGTGGCGTTGTCTCCTATGGACACTCCTGGTAGAATCGTCACACTGCCCCCTATCCACACGTTTTTGCCGATATTGACAGGTTTTGCCCACTCTCGGCGTGTATTCCGTTCAATGGGGTCTGTGCTATGGCAAGCAGTGTAGATACTTACATTAGGACCTACAAAACAATCGTCACCAATGGTTACTGGTGCTTCGTCAAGGACGGTGAAGTTGTAATTGGCAAAGAAACGCTTGCCAATGCTGATTTGTTTGCCATAGTCGCAATGGAAAGGTTGAGTAATGATGATACTTTCACCGTCTATATGCCCCAATAAATCCATCAGTATTTCTTTCATCTTTTGGGTTTCAGACGGGCGTAGAGAGTTATAGTCATGGATTCTCTCCTTCGTTTTCCTCAATTCCTCTAACAGGTCCGGGTTATCGGCTGAATATATATATCCAGCCAGCATTTTCTCTTTCTCTGTCATATACCATTTGCTTCATTGATGATGAAGACGCCACAAAGCTACTCAAATTCCCTCATATTCCCCCAATGTAGATGAACATTTCTCTAAAAGGGATTGGACAAGTTTGGGTCATAGTATTGCAAGTCCCTCCATGATATAATAGATTTGCTTAATTCTTATTCGCGTAAAACTTAATTATGAGCCTAAATTTTCGTAAAATTAGTTTTTTAATGTAGAATACAAATATGTTAATGATGTTTTAGTATAAATTCGCAAAAAAGAGTCTTAATCTTTTGTTTTGCTTATTTTTAGTTGTCAAAATCATGTATTACATAAATATGAAGAAAAATTTTAAGCAAAAGTGTGATGTGTACAAATATTTATCAACATACAAAAAGTTAGTAATTCCAGACCCTAAATGCTACATAATCTATTATATTTATCAGTAAATGTGATCGCTTTCTATATTCACGGTATTACCAATCAAGTCATATGTCTTGATAAACTCCTCAGGTGTCATATCTACATATTGCGCATAATCCATTGCACTTTTACCTTCACATATAGGCAGCCTAGATACTCATTCATTCAATTCTTCATGAGACATGCTTCTAATCATATCTAATACCTTCTGCTGTTCTTCTGTCAGCAATGGTTTATTTCCATAACAAAAAATACGCTTTAATTCGATAGTAAATATAAATTTTGTTGCAAATGTATGGATAAAAGTTGAACAATCCAAATCTTGGTGATATTTATATAAAAAATACATTGAATATAAAGAATAAGAAACTTATAAGATTAACAGAAGCAGACCTTCATAGGATTGTGAAAGAGTCTGTGAACAGGGTTATTAGTGAAAGTCTTTATGAAGAAGAAATTGATGAGTCTGGTGGTTTTATGGACGGATTAAAATCTGGTAATAACCGAGGAGCTTTAAACAATTGGAACAACGGTGAGTCTACAAATGATTTAAGCATACAAGGCCAAGGGTATAGAAAAGGTGACAAAGAACTTATCAAAGGAAAAGCCATCAGAAATAGAATTGGTATGGCATTAGGTTCATTGACTGGAGGACAATTACCTAAAAACACTTTTAGAGGAATGAATTGGGATAAGCGTTAAGCTGCTACGAGTCCTACCCTAATCTCGTCCCATCTGCGGACAAGACCGATGGACTTTCCGAACATATCAGAGAAGCGTTCCGACTGGGACGCTTTTCTTGTGTTCCACCGGTAAGCCGCCTCGTCAATGTAGTGCTGCAAATGCTCGTCACTAACATCGTGGTAGCAGCCGCTAATCATACGGCGGAAGTGACTCCAGAAACCCTCGATGGAGTTCGTGAACACATCACCATCGGCATACTCGGCTATGCCGTGATTGACTACTGCGTGGGCATATCCCAAACCACTCAAGCCATTGTAGGCATTGAGCTCGTCAGTAATGACCCTTGACCCTTCAGCAACGAACTGCTGGATGATAGGCTGCAACGTGTCCTTGTTGGTGTTCCCCACAACGAATGCGTGTACGTAGGTGATGCTCTCCTCCTCGCCCTTCCTGTTGATGATGGTGCTGCGCTCCATCATACCGAACACGGGAGTCTTCGTCCTCGTTGAGCGACCCTGCGTATGGGGTGTGCGCATAGACTTGTGCTTCCATTTCTCCTTGCCACCGATATACACCTCATCACACTCGACAGTACCCTCAAACACATCCTCGTCACTCTGCTGGTAGAGCAGACGAATCTTCTGAAGCATATACCAGGCGGTCTTCTGCGTAACCTTGATGTCACGAGCCAACTGACAAGAGGAGACTCCCTTCTTGTGCGAGGAGATGAGGTACATCGCAATGAACCATTTCTGCAACGGGAGGTTGGTGTCCTCGAAGATTGTGCCGACCTTGCAGGAGAAGTTCCTCTTGCACTGGTTGCAGCGGAATCTCTTGTCCTTCCGCTTTGCACAATGGTGTCCTCCGCAGTAAGGGCATACGATGTCCTGCTCGTTGCCGACACCCCAGCGCTTCTCCACGATTGCCTGTCTGCACCTGTCCTCCGAGTGGAAGTAGTCCGTCATTGAGACGAGTGAGTCGAAATTCTTGAAGTCTATCATACCTTGAACTGTTCTGATTACAATGCAAAAGTACGATAAATCCAGATATGGTGGTTGTTTGTTATACGTATAAAAGAAAGTTCCCCACTAGTGGGGAATGAATATGCAGAATGCGTATATTTATGCAGTTTCAGAGACTCTGGGGTCTAATTGTCCGTAATTGCCTATATTAATCAACAAAAAATGCAGTCAGAAATGGCTGCATTTTTGTTCATTACCACAATCTGGCGCCAATAGGTATATAGTTCCCAATCTTTTGCGCCGAATCAGTCCTTCAGCGAATAAGTGACGGTGGTCACCACCCGTACCTTCTTGATATACGGCGTGTTAGCATCGCGGTCAGAGATGGAGAACTGCCCTTGGTCGGCAGTCATAATCTTGTTGAGTTTGCTGTCGCTGTTCTCCGCAAACTTCTCGGCGGTGGTCTGTGCATTCCTGATAGCCTCCTGCATCATCTCGGGCTTCATCTGCTGGAACGACACGTATTCGTATTCCACGCGACTCTCATAGCCACCATCCACCACGGCGACACCCTGCTTCAGCAACTCGCCCTGACGGGCTATGATGCTGCGGATGAGCTTCACGTTACGCGAAGTGACCGTGATGGTGGAGGTGATGTTGTAGCGGAAGGTGTTTATCTGCTGATTATACTGGTTGGCGTTCATGTCAATCACGGTAGGAGCGTTCACGGTTATCTCCTCCGCCTTTACCCCGTTCTGCAACAGGAAATCCTTGATTTTCGCGGTCGTTACGTTGATGCTGCTGTAGAGCACAGACAGGTCGTTACCCAGTTCCTTCGTCTGGATGGGCCACGTCACCTTGTCCGCCTCTACCTCCTTCTCCGCCAGTCCCTTTACGGTCACGCAGCGGTCTTTTTCCGCAAAGTCGTCGATTCCCCACTTGATGCAGAGACCGAGTACGACCATTCCCAATGCCAGTATGGCTGCTTCGCAAATTCTGTTCATACACTTTGGTTGTTTATGCGCTGCTCCAGCGCGGCGATGGATTTTTTCAGGGCTGCAATCTTCTCCTCGGAATCACTCTGCTTTTTGCGCTCCAGAGCAACGATGGCCTTGGGGGCATTTTGTACAAAACGCTCGTTGGAGAGCTTTTTCTTCACATCGGCAAGGAAATCTTCTAAATGTTGTAATTGGCTTTTCATTTTCAATATTTCTGTTTTGACATCAATCATTTCACTCATAGAAATTGTGCACTCATAAACTCCTATCATAAAGGTGAAGTCAAGTGCCTTTTTTTCTTGAATGGTATCAATAGTTCTTATATTACCGATTTTCTTAATAACAAATTCGTGTGCATATTTAGAAATCTGATTCCCAACTCCTGATAATTTGTCAAATTCTTTTGACGGTGGAACTCCATTTTTGTTGCGAGCCATACGAACATTTGAAATAACTTGTTTTGTTTTTTCAAACTTTTTGATAAGACTCCGGTCGGTTCTGGTGGGTGCGGGCAATTCAAGTCTGTCGCGCATGATGCTCTCGCCCTCGTTGCGGTCGTAGATGTGCTGCCAAAGCTCCTCTGTGATGAACGGCATGAAAGGATGCAGCATCTTCAGCAGTATCTCAAAGAACTCAAGCGTCTTGTCGTAGGTAGGCTTGTCAATCGGCTGCGCCTCGCCGTTGATATAGGCGGGTTTCACCATCTCAAGATACCAACTGGAGAATTCATCCCAGAAGAGTTTATAGACGGCCATCAGTGCCTCGCTGATGCGGTATTTCTTGAAGAGGTCGTTCACTTCCTCGTTGGTCTGCTTCAGCTTCGCCTCAAACCAGTGCACGGCTGTCTTATTGCTTACTGTGGTCTTGGTTTTGGCATCTACCGTCCAGCCCTTCACGAGGCGGAAGGCGTTCCAAATCTTATTGTTGAAGTTGCGGCCCTGTTCGCAGAGCGTCTCGTCGAAGAGGATATCGTTGCCGGCAGGCGCGGAGAGCATCATGCCCATACGCACGCCGTCAGCCCCGAATTTCTCGATAAGCTCGATGGGGTCGGGTGAGTTTCCGAGTGATTTTGACATCTTGCGACCGAGCTTATCGCGCACGATACCCGTGAAATAGACATTCTTGAAGGGGAAAGTGCCCATATACTCCTCACCCGCCATAATCATGCGAGCCACCCAGAAGAAGATGATGTCGGGACCCGTCACGAGGTCGGAGGTGGGGTAGTAGTAGTTGATTTCCTCATTGCCGGGGTTGAGTATGCCGTCGAAGAGGCTCACGGGCCAGAGCCACGAACTGAACCACGTGTCGAGTGCATCCTCTTCCTGACGCAGGTCGGCATCAGTCACTTGCGGGTCTTTCGCCTGTGCAAGTTTCAGCGCCTCCTCGCGGGTCTCAGCCACCACGTAGTCATCGTTGGCGTTGTAATAGTAGGCAGGGATGCGGTGACCCCACCAAAGTTGGCGCGAGATACACCAGTCCTGAATGTTCTCTAACCAGTTCTTATAGGTGTTCTTGTATTTCTCGGGATAGAACTTCAGCTCGCCGTTCATCACGGGCGGCAGGGCGATGTCAGCGAAATGCTGCATCTTGAGGAACCACTGGAGCGAGAGGCGCGGCTCGATAGCTGTGTCAGGGTTGCGCTCCGAGTATCCCACCTTGTTCGTGTAGTCCTCCACGCGCTCCATCAGTCCAGCCTCCTGTAAGTCCTTGGCTATCTGCTTGCGGCACGCAAAGCGGTCCATACCCACATACAGAGGTGACTGTTCGGAAATCGTACCGTCTGCATTGAAGATGTCGATGGTCTCCAGATTGTGTGTCTTGCCGAGCATATAGTCGTTGGTGTCGTGGGCAGGCGTTACCTTCAGACAACCCGTTCCGAACTCAATATCCACGTAGCGGTCTTCGATGACGGGGACGACACGCCCCACGAGCGGCACAATCACCTTGCGACCCTTGAGCCATTGGTTTTTCGGGTCTTTCGGATTGATGCACATCGCCGTGTCGCCCATGATGGTCTCAGGGCGCGTGGTGGCAACGACGGCATAGTAACCATGCTCATCCTTGTGGATGACGTTGCCGTCAGCCTTCAGTTGCTCCTCACCCTCTAACTGCTCCAATCCGCTCACATAATATTTAAGGTGGAAGAGATGGCTCTTTTCCTCCTTATAGATTACCTCCTCGGTGGAGAGGGCGGTGAGTGCCTTCGGGTCCCAATTGACCATACGCAGGCCGCGGTATATAAGTCCCTTGTTGTAGAGATCTACGAACACCTTAATGACGCTCGCTGAGCGCTTCTCGTCCATCGTGAATGCCGTGCGGTCCCAGTCGCAGCTTGCCCCAAGGCGGCGCAACTGTTTGAGGATGATGCCGCCGTGCTCATGTGTCCAGTCCCATGCATGCTCCAAGAATTGCTCACGCGTGAGGTCATGCTTCTTGATGCCATCGGCGGCGAGTTTCTTCACTACCTTCGCCTCCGTGGCAATAGATGCGTGGTCAGTACCCGGCACCCAGCAGGCATTCTTGCCCTCCATGCGTGCGCGGCGCACGAGGATGTCCTGAATCGTATTGTTGAGCATGTGACCCATGTGAAGCACGCCCGTCACGTTGGGCGGTGGAATCACAATCGTGTAAGGTTCGCGTCCATCGGGCTTGCTGGAAAAAAGTTTGTGGTCAAGCCAGTATTGATACCATTTCGCCTCGACCTCTTTCGGGTCGTATTTGCTTGCTAATTCCATATTTGTTTTAAATTATTTTCAAAAATCGGTGCAAAATTAGTAAAATTCCGCTGAAAATTAGTACCTTTGCCACATTATTTATAATTGTATGCACACAAAAGAGGAAAAAATGCAGGCTTTCGGACGCTTTCTTGATGTGCTTGACGCACTGAGGGAAAATTGTCCGTGGGATAAGAAACAGACGAACGAGAGCCTGCGTCCGAACACAATAGAGGAGACTTACGAACTCTGCGATGCGCTGATTAAAAACGACATACCCGACATCTGCAAGGAGTTGGGCGATGTTTTGCTGCATATCTGCTTCTATGCGAAGATTGCGCAGGAGCAGGGGCAGTTTGACATTGCTGACGTATGCGACGCGCTGAGCCGCAAGATGATTGTCCGCCACCCTCATGTGTATCATCCCTCGCAAGTGGATGCCGAGCATCCGAAACCGCTGCCATACGTGCCTGAAGAAGATGCTGAGGTGAGTGAGATGTCGAAAGCAAAGACCGTAGGGCAGGTATTGGAGAACTGGGAGCAAATCAAACTGAAGGAGAAGGACGGCAACAAGTCCGTGCTTTCAGGTGTTCCCGAGGCATTGCCCAGTCTCATCAAGGCATACCGCATCCAAGACAAGGCACGCAACGTAGGCTTCGATTGGGAAGACAAGCAGGATGTGTGGAAAAAGGTGCGTGAGGAGATTGACGAGCTTGAGGCGGAGTTGAATAAGGGCGACAACGAGCGCTCAACGGAGGAACTGGGTGATTTCCTCTTCGCCGTCATCAATGCCGCCCGCCTCTACAAACTGAATCCCGACAACGCATTGGAAAAGACCAACCGCAAGTTTATTGACCGCTTCAACTACATCGAGGAGCATAGCATCAAGATGGGAAAGCCGTTGAAGGAGATGACGCTTGTGGAGATGGATGCCCTGTGGGAAGAGGCGAAGAAGGTATTGAAAAACCAAAAATGATTGAGATATGAAAAGACTGTTTTTGGCCGGGTTGATAGGTGCCGGCATCATGGTTCTCGCCAGTTGTGGCGGTCAGCAGCAGCAACAGCAGGCAGTAGTGGAGGAAGATACGACATCGGTGGAGGATTTGATTCCGCGCGACCGAACCATCTACGGTATCTGCGGCGAGAGTTCCGCGATGAACACGTTGGAGTTGCTGACTGATGCGGGCGACACGCTGTCGCTGAACATCACCCGTGCGATGGAGGCAGGGCAAGTGTTCGGAGGCTTTGAGGCTGGTGACCGTATCGCCGTGCTTCCCAACAAGGAGAAGACTGCCGCCACGATGGTTGTCAATCTGAGCGTGCTCTTGGGCGACTGGGTGATGCCAAATCCGCTTGACGGAAGCTCGGAAGTGGGTATCCGCATCAAGGAAGGCGGTATCGCAGAGAGCATCGACCAGGGCAGCATCATCTACCTCACCTGGCGTCTGTTCAACGGGCAGCTTGAAATCCTTTCCGTCCGTGAGGGTGGTGGTGATCAGGAAGAGCTGAATCTCTACAAGATTCTGGCTTTAGGTCCTGACACACTGGCATATAAGACCATCACGCAGAACCGTGAGGAAGAGGAAACCTTCGAGTACAGCCGTTGGAAAGAGAAGCCGCAGGTTGATTTGCACGGCTTGGAGCTTGAGGAGGCAGAGAATTTCCTGAACGATATCTAATCTTGAAACCATAGCGAACCGTGGAGCCGTTTAAGGTGCATATCCTGGGGTGCGGTAGTGCCGTCCCCAATCTCCGCCACTATGCCTCAGCGCAAGTGGTGGAGGTGCGTGATAAAGTGTTCATGCTCGACTGCTCCGAGGGTACACAGATGCAGCTTCGTAAGAGCCGTGTGCGCTTCACGAAGCTGGGTCATGTGTTCATCACCCATCTGCATGGCGACCATTGTTTCGGGCTGATGGGCATGATTTCCACCTTCGGATTATTAGAACGCACGGCACCGCTCCATATCCATGCCCCTGAGGCACTTGGTGAGATGCTCGATAGTCAGATTCGGTTCTTTACCCACGACCTGGGGTATGAGGTGGTGTTTCATCCTATTGATACGACCCATAGGCAAGTGGTTCACGAAGACCGTAGTGTGGTGATTGAGGCCATCCCTCTTGAACACCGTATGCCCTGCTGCGGCTATCTGATTCGTGAAAAGCAATCGCTTCCCCACATCCGCCGTGAGATGATTGACTACTATCAGATTCCCCTCAGTCAGGTGAACAATATCAAGAACGGAGCGGATTGGGTGACTGCCGATGGTGAGTGCATTCCCAATGCCCGTTTGGTGTCGCCTGCCGACCCAGCCCGCAGCTATGCCTATTGCACCGATACCCGCTATATGCCCCGCTTGCACGAGGAACTGAAGGGGGTGAATGTGCTCTATCATGAAAGCACGTATGGTGATGACCGTCTTCCGCAGGCAGAGAAATATTTCCATTCCACGGCTCGTCAGGCGGCGATGGTGGCACGCGATGCAGGGGTGGGGAAGTTGCTTTTAGGGCATTACAGCTCTCGCTATGAAGACGAGCATGTGTTGCTAAATCAGGCGCGTGAGGTGTTTGAAAACACGTTCCTGACCAACGAAAACGATGTTTTTGAGGTCTGAAAGGCTCAAAATCGTTATTTTTCCGCTAAAAGTTTTGTCATTTCGGCAGAAAATGCTATCTTTGCAAGCAAACTACGCTTGCGTATGATGAGAAAATTACCTGTTGCCCTGCTTGGCATGACCCTTTTCCTGTTTGCACCGACGGTTGTCAGTGCAGCATCGGTGTGTGTTGCCGGTGTGATGGAAATGGATATTGACCAGGATATCAACGTCACCTATAGCGAGGGTGCGCTGAACGTGACGGGTGCAGAGGGGCTGACGCTTGAAGTCGTCGCGCTGACAGGCAAGAAAGTGATGTCGCAAGCAATAACAAGTCCGTCGCAAAGGATTGAACTAAACATTCCCAAAGGTTGTTATATCGTTAAGGTTGGGAATATGGTGCGGAAGATATCCATACGCTGATGGATGACCGTACCCTGTCTGCCCAACTTGCTGACCCGAAGACACAGCGTAGTGCCTTTGAGTATATGGTAAGGCAGCATAGTGAGCGGCTTTACTGGATTATCCGTCGCATCGTCATTTCCCACGAAGATGCCAACGACCTCTTGCAGAACACATTCCTGAAGGCGTGGAGCAGCCTTGACAAGTTCAAGGGCGAGTCCAAGGTGAATTCATGGCTTTCGAGCATCGCCATCAACGAGAGCCTGGATTTTCTGCGTCGCAACAAGCACATGACATTCGCCAGTACGGATGAAGACATGGCGGTGGCGAACAATCTGATGGCAGACCCCTATTTCGACGGTTCACGCACTGAGGCGCTTCTTCAGCAAGCCATTGCGACCCTCCCTGAGGTTCAGCGGCTTGTGTTCCAGATGCGCTACTTTGATGATATGAAATACAGCGAAATCAGCCGCCTGCTCGGCACGTCCGAAGGTGCGTTGAAAGCCTCTTACCACCATGCGGTGAATAAGATTGCAGAATTTTTTCACACTCATGATTAAACCATTTGACCTAAATTACGTCATATAAGTACAATGAAAGAAGAAAAGTACATAGAATCAGTTGCCGGCAAGCGGAATCCCTTCCGTGTCCCCGAAGGCTATTTCGACAATTTTGCCACGCAGATGATGGCACAGTTGCCGGAGCAGAAACCTCTTGAAGACGAGCCGAAGCCGCATGCAAAGTCTGTTTGGCTGCGCCCTGTCTATTATGCTGCAGCGTGTGTGTGCGCCCTGTTTATTTGCACCGCCGCCTATCTTGCCTTCAGCGATGTCGCTGCCCAGTCAGAGGGTTTCGTTGCGTCGTATGAGATGCCAGACACATCGTTCGATGAGGTGATGGATTTCTCGATGGCAGACAATTCTGATATCTATGCCTGCCTGTCGGATTATTGATGAACTAAAACAAGGAGAGATGAAGATGAAAAGACTGATTATAGGTTGCATCGCATTTTTGCTTGCGCTCAGCGCTTCCGCCACGGAGCCGCAGCAGAAGTTCTCGCCAGAGAAGTTTCAGGCTGAGTTAGAGCAGTTTATCACCGAGCAAGCATGCCTTACGCCGCAGGAGGCCACCAAGTTTTTCCCGCTCTATCGGGAGATGCAAAAGAAGCAGCGTGCCATCTTCAACCAGATGAGGACGGAGGGCAAGATTAAACCTGCTGACGAGGCTGCCTGCAAGAAGGCCATCCAACGCCGGGATGAGTTGGAGTTGGAGTTGAAGAGTATTGCGCAGACTTATCACAACAAGTTTTTCTGCGTGCTTCCGGCTTCTAAGGTCTTTGATGTCATTATGGCTGAAGATCGTTTCCATCGCCGTGCGCTCAAGAACTGGGGTAACAATCGTGCGCCGCACAACAATCAGGCACCCCGCAAGAAATAAAAGAATTAAAATTAGACGAGACTTGATATTTGAAAATGCCGCTGGTTCCCCTAAGGAAACAACGGCATTTCTTTTTTTATTGCTTCGGTAAATCCTTTTGATGCTTCGGCAAATCTTCGTTTCGATTCTATTCCAACTTCGACCCTTCGATGAGTTTCGGGCAAAGATACTCCAAGTCACACTTCTCACAATGAGGCTTGCGTGAGGTGCAGACATATCTTCCGTGAAGCAGCAACCAGTGATGCGCATCGGGAATATCCGCCTCAGGGATATGCTTCACCAAAGCCTGCTCCACCTTATAGGGCGTATTGTCACGCTTGCCGACCAAGCCAAGCCTGTGCGCCACGCGATAGACGTGCGTATCCACGGCAAGCGTTGATTTCCCGAATGCCACGCTTTGGATTACGTTAGCCGTCTTGCGCCCCACACCCGGCAAATCGAGCAGCAGATTCATGTCTGACGGCACTTCACCGCCATGATGCGCCACCAATGCCCGCGCCATCTCCACGAGATGCTTGGCTTTCGAGTTCGGGTAAGACACGCTGTTGATATACTCCAATATGTCCTCCGGCTCTGCTTCCGCCATAGCCTTGGCATCCGGGTATCGGCGAAAGAGGTCGGGGGTCACTTGATTGATGCGCTTGTCGGTACACTGGGCGCTGAGTATCACGGCAACCAGCAATTGGAACACACTCCCGAATTCCAACTCAGTGTTCACCTCGGGCATCTGTTCGCGGAAATAAGCCAGAATCCGCTCATATCGTTCTTTCTGTTTCATTTTGGCGTTTTGATTGGTGCAAAAGTAGTTTTTTTTCCGCACTTGCCCAAATATTTTGAGTGATTCTCCCAAATTATTGCTACCTTTGCACAATAGAAATCTGAAACTGATGGATACGAATATAATCATAAAATTCCTGGAGCGGGTGGCGGCCAACAACAACCGCCCGTGGTTTCAGGAGCATAAGGCTGAATACGATGCCGCCCGTGCCGAGTTTGAGCGTGGGGTGGGGCAGCTGATTGAGCGCACGATGACATTCGATGACGAGATAGCCAATGTGCAGGTGAAGGATTGCACTTACCGATTCTATCGCGACACACGCTTCTCGCCCGACAAGTCGCCCTATAAGAATCACTTCGGGGCATACATCAACGCCAAGGGCAAGAAGGCGCTGCGTGGCGGCTATTACATCCACCTTGAACCTGGACACAGTCTCTTGGCGGTGGGCAATTATTGGCTGCCTACGAACATCCTGACCGCCTGCCGCAATGAGATGATGGCAAACACGGAGGAGTGGCTGAAATGCGTGGAGAGCAGCGAGTTTCGCAAATATTTCGGTGCTGAGGAGTCTGCTAAGTGGGACGACAAGCAAGGCTTTGGGCTGGAGAAGCTGAAGACGTGCCCTTCCGGCTTTCCGAAGGATTGGCCTCACGTGGCTTACCTGCGCCTGAAAGACTACTGCTGCTGGCATCACGTAGCCGATTCCTTTTTCGAGGGCGACGTATGGCTCGACGAGGCTGAGAGGATGTTCCGTGCCGCCAAACCGATGATGGACTTCACCAATGCCGTCATTGATGACTATGAGTGAAAAAGCCTGATGAACCAAAACAATTAAAAAATAACCAATAACAGATAACCGATGAAAAAATTATTAGTAACCCTTTTGTGTGGGCTGACCGTCGCGGTGAATGCCCAGAAACTGCCCGTTTGGCAAGACCCGAACGTGAACCAGCAGAACCGTGAGGCGCGTCGTGCCGACTTCTTTGCCTTTGAGAGTTTGGAGAAGGCGAAGGGCGACAAGACGGCTTCCGACCGCTATCTCTCGATGGAGGGAATGTGGAAGTTCAACTTCGTAAAGGATCATCAGGATGCGCCCAAGGACTTCTACACTTTGAAGTTTGATGACTCCAAGTGGGTGGACTTCCCTGTGCCGGGACTCTTTGAGATTCACGGCTACGGCGACAAAATCTACAAGAACACAGGCTATTCTTGGGAGACAACCTTCAAGAGCAATCCGCCTTACATCGGCGAGACCAACAACTACACCGGCTCATACCGCCGCACGTTCGACCTGCCCGCCAACTGGAAGGGCAGCGAGGTCTATTTCCACGTTGGCTCAGCCACGAGCAATCTCGCCCTCTGGGTCAATGGCAAGTATGTAGGCTATTCGGAGGATTCCAAGGTGGCTGCCGAGTTTAACATCACCAAATACCTGAAACCGGGCAGCAACCTGATTGCGATGCAGGTGATGCGCTGGTGCGACGGAAGCTATCTTGAGGATCAGGACTTCTGGCGCTTCACGGGTATCGCCCGCGAGGTGTATCTCTATGCCACGCCGAAGACGCACGTTGCTGACCTGACCATCACACAGGACTATCAAGACGGCAAGGGCATCTTGGATGTGGATGTAAAGGTGGCTAACGCGAAAGGTACGGCCATCGATGCCAAACTTTACGATGCGCAGGGCACGCTTGTGGCTGAAGGGCTGAAGGCAACTATCGACAACGTGAAGCCCTGGACGGCTGAGACACCTAACCTCTACACCTTATATATTACGCTGACTCCTGCGGGAAAGAGTGGGGAAGTGCTCGAGGTTATCAAGAAGCGCGTGGGCTTCCGCCATATTGAGATCAAGGGCGGTCAGTTGTTGGTGAATGGTCAGCCCGTGCTCATCAAGGGTGCCGACCGCCACGAACTTGACCCCGACGGTGGCTATGTGGTCAGCGTGGAGCGTATGATTGAGGACATCAAGATTATGAAGCAGCTGAACATCAACGCTGTGCGCACCTGCCACTATCCAGATGACCCGCGTTGGTATGACCTCTGCGACGAGTATGGCATCTATCTGACGGCTGAGGCAAACGTGGAGAGCCACGGCATGGGCTACGGCGAGCATACGCTTGCCAAGAATCCCGACTTTGAGCTGGCTCACATGGAGCGCAACCAGGGCAACGTGATTTCCTTCAAGAACCACCCGAGCATCATCGTGTGGTCGCTCGGCAATGAGGCTGGTTATGGCATCAACTTCGAGAATGCCTACGACTGGGTGAAGGCTTACGACAAGAGCCGCCCCGTGCAGTATGAGCAGGCGCGTCAGGATGGAAAGACCGACATCTTCTGCCCGATGTACTACGGCTATGAGGGCTGCGAGAAATATGCGCAGGGCGACAATCCCCGTCCGCTGATTCAGTGTGAGTATGCCCACGCGATGGGTAACTCGATGGGCGGCTTCAAGGAGTATTGGGACTTGATTCGCAAGTATCCGAAGTATCAGGGTGGCTATATCTGGGATTTCGTGGATCAGGGTATGCGCGACAAGAATCCTGTGACGGGCAAGGAAATCTTTACCTACGGAGGCGACTACGGCCGCTATCCCGCCTCTGACAACAACTTCAACTGCAACGGCATCATCGCCCCCGACCGCCGTCTGAATCCCCACGCCCACGAGGTGGCTTACTACTACCAGAACGCGTGGATCACGGAGAAGGATTTCAAGGAGGGGAAGTTTGAGGTATATAACGAGAATTTCTTTAAGTCGCTTGATGACCTTGAACTGGTTTGGACCATCAAGCGCCACAGCGGCACGACCGACATCAGCGGCATCGCTCCCCAGCAGCGCAAGGTGATAGCCGACGAGCAGCTGAAGGCCACGCTCGCGCGAGTGCTCTCACACCATCAGAATGAGGAGATTTTGATTAACTTCGAGTTCCGCAGCCGTGAGGCTCAGCCCCTTATCGAGAAGGGTCAAGTGCTTGCACGTCAGCAGTTTGTCGTACAACCTTACCAGTTCCCCGAGCTGAAGATTGAGACGGCTCAGGTTGCGAAGGAAGAAACGGAAAGCTACGTGAAATTCGATGCTGCCGGCACCACGCTCACCATCGGCAAGTGGACAGGATGGATTGACTACATTGATGTGGATGGCGAGCCGATGCTCATTGACCGTGAGTCGGTTACGCCTGAGTTCTGGCGCGCCCCCACCGACAATGACTACGGCGCCAAGCTACAGCGCTGGTTCTCCGTATGGCGCAATCCGGAGATGAAGCTGAAGGGTGTAGAGGTGGGCGAGAATCAGGCGGTAGCCACGTTCGAGATGCCCGAGGTGAAGGCGCAGCTTACGATGACCTACGCCCTCAATGCAGACGGCAAGATTATTGTGCGTCAGCAGCTTGCAGCCGACAAGGATGCTGAGATTCCCCCGATGTTCCGCTTCGGTATGCAGCTTCAGATGCCGCAGCAATACGACCGCATCCTCTACTACGGTCGTGGACCCGTTGAGAACTATATCGACCGCCACTCCAGCGAGTTCATCGGCGTATATAGTAATAAGGTGGCCGACGAATATTTCCCCTATATCCGCCCGCAGGAATCGGGAAATCACACGGATGTACGCTGGTTCCGCGTCTTCAACAAGGATGGCTACGGACTTGAGTTCCACGCCAATGCGCCGATGGAGGCGAGTGCCCTGAATTATCTGACGGAAGATCTGGACGACGGCATCACGAAGGACAAGAAGATTGGCCGCCACTCGGGTGATCTCGTGGAGCGCCCGCTGACGCAGGTTCACATTCAGCAGCGCCAGATGGGTCTCGGTTGCGTGAACTCATGGGGTGCTTGGCCGCTCAAGGAGTATCTCGTGCCTTACAAGGACTACGATTTCACGTTCACCATCGTTCCGCTGAAGAAGTGATTTGAGCCGCCGAAGGCACAATCTCAGTGCAAAATAGTGCGAATTTCGGCACGAAAAAAATAAAATGACGGCAAAAACCGCCGTTCACTGAACAAAATGATACCGCATTCGGGTTGATTTTTATCAAAAAGAGCCCCGGGTGCGGTATTTTTATGAAAATTTTGCCAAAAAGAGTTGGTCAGAGGCTTATAAATTGTTATCTTTGCACCCGAAATAACGAAGATTTGATGAATAATCGGTCTTTGGAACGTCAAATTTTAAAAGTAGAGAGAGATGAAAGCAATGACGAAAATGGTGTTTCTGGGCATGATGATGCTCTTTGGTGCGACGGTGGCAAACGCAGAGGAAACCAACGTGACCAGCGAGATTGACACCACTTATATAAAGCTCGACGCCAATCTCGAGCCAATCAACCACGTCAATCTGACGAAGGATGAGCTTGAGGCAATCGTGGGCGAGCTTGAGACGATACTTGAGACCGATGCCTTCCAGCTGTATGCCGTGGGCGACTACACCTATAAGATTGAGGGTGGGGTGGTGACTTCGATGGCTATCCAGATTGCTGACGACAGCAACGACAAGGTCATCTACAACAAGATTCTGAACGCGCTCGCCAAGAGCAATTCCATCAAGGATACGCACAACACAGGCGGAAATTACTACCTCTACGCCAATTTCCAGATTCAGTTTGACGACTTTGAGGGCTACGAGAAGCTGACATTCTCCGCCATCCCCTTTGAGTAGAACATACACTTCATTAATACATTGATAATAGTTTCGCCTTGCAGGAAATCTCTTGCAAGGCGTTGTTTTATAGTCTCTTAGACTGTCTCTGGGCAGCGAACAAGGTAGTGTGGGGATATTGCATTTTGTTACATTGTTACATGTTACATGTTACATTAAGGTGGTTCACATGGTGTGACTTTAAGATGGTGAATATTTTGTGTATATATATTATTATATTATATATATTATAATATATATAATATAATAACTTTAATCTCCACTTTGCTGTGCATATCGAAAACGACCTTAATGTAACATGTAACATGTAACAATGTAACAAACGGGTTCTGTTCGTTGCTTTGGGGAGGGTAAATCCGCCGTGGTTCGGCAGCCGCATATCCTGCACCCGCCATGAGGCTGGTTATCGGAATAAAATGTATTTTTATTGCAATAATATGCCATTTCGCGGCGCAGCGGGGGGTATTTCATTCCATTAACGGATTTTAACGCTGTGTGAGAGCGCGGATTTGCAAAGCCCCCACTTTGGCATTACCTTTGCACGCGTCTGACAGGCACACCCGCACGCATCCGCCCTCGCCTCCTCCACCGCCTCCGCCTGAGCAGAAAATCGTTCCTTGACATACTGGTACAACAAATGGATTTCGCCACCTGCCCATTTTTATTCATTATCGTTGCTTGGGGTCAAATCCTCCCTAATTGCCTATAATTTGCTACCTTTGCTTCTCTAACGTGAGGAAATAGCCGAGGCGGTAGAGTTTGAAGAGGAGGAGGTTAGGACGGGAGCCGCAAAGATTGCGCCGTTCCAACCTGCCGAAAATGCGGTGGAACAGGCGGATGAGGGTGCGGATTGCGGGCAGGTGGATGTTGCCCGTGAGGGTGAGCAGGCGGGAATAGCCACGAAGCTCCGCGCGGAACGCATGGAGGGTACGCAGACCTTCCTCGGTCTTTGCCACGAAGTCAGGGTTGCGCTCGAAGGTGCAGAACCCGAGGGGATTGTCGATGTGGGCGACAGGAACGTGATGCTGGCGGAGCGTCTTTCCAAGCAGCACATCCTCATAGCCGTAATGCCGGAAACGTTCATCGAAGGGATGCTGGAGCATGAGGCTGCGGCGAATGAGCAGGTTGGCGGTGTGCAGATGCTGATGGGGTTGCTTCTGGCGCTGGGTGGCGGTGTGCTTGTCCTCTTCGGCTTTCTCGTAGAGATAGCGCAGGTTGCCCCTGAGTGCCTCGGCATCGCCACCGATGCGCACGCCGCCGTCGATGACGGTGTCGGCAGGGCAGTTGAGATAGCGGCGGATGAAGAGGTTGTCGGGCACGGTCATGTCGCTGTCGATAAACAGCAGCCAGTCGTGTTGCGCCTCTCGGGCGAGGAAGTTGCGGATGGCGGCGCGCCCTGCGTTCTGCTCGCGGACGATGTAACGGCAGTGGGGCAGGGTATTGATGGCGTGATTGCCCTCAATGGTTGCGGAATCGGTGGAACCGTCGTCAGCCACAATAATCTCATAGCGCACCGCTTCCGCCGCCTGAAGCAGGGGCAAGAGGCTCTGCACCAGGGTGACACACACATGATTGTATGTGGGAATCAGGACGGAAAGCGCCTGTTTGGTGGCTGGGGGACTGACGGTTGTGCTCATACGTGTCTCGCTCGTTTTCGGAGGCAAAAGTACGAAAAAACTGCCGTAATCTTGGCAGCCCATCGGTTTTCGCCTGTTAAAAAACAATAAAATATGATGCCCCACGTGCGCATGATAACCTAAAAAGCAGTACCTTTGCAGCCGCTGTTACGAGATAACGGCACTGAAATTCAATTATTAACAAAATTAAAGATTAAAAATGGCAACAAAAATCAGATTGCAGCGTGGCGGCCGTAAGGGCTATGCTTTCTACAGCATCGTAATCGCCGACGCTCGCGCACCACGAGATGGTAGATTTACTGAGAAGATTGGTACTTACAATCCTAACACCAATCCTGCCACAGTGGATTTGAATTTCGACCGTGCGCTCTATTGGGTTGAGACTGGTGCCCAGCCCACGGACACAGTACGCACTATCTTGAGCCGTGAGGGCGTTTACCTGATGAAGCACCTGCGTGGTGGCGTAAGAAAGGGAGCGTTCGACGAGGCTGCTGCCCAGAAGAAGTTCGATGCCTGGAAGGCTGACAAGCAGAACGGACTCGACAAGGTTCGCGAGGCAGAGGCAAAGGCTAAGAAGGAGGCTGCTGCCAACGCACTGAAGGCTGAGAAGGCTGTGAACGAGGCTATCGCCAAGAAGGTGGCTGACAAGAAGGCTGCCGAGGCTGCTGCAAAGGCAGAGGCAGAGGCCGCTGAGAGCGCCGAGGCTGAGGCTGCACAGACGGAGGCTCCCGCTGAGGAGGCTGCTCCCGCTGAGGCATAAGGCTTCGAGGAAAGAGTTTGAACAAGGGAAGCCGGATATCTTTGCTGATATCTGGCTTTTTTCATAAAAAAGTAGATTCACATAGGATGCATATACTTGAGATTCCGTCGTTTTTCATGCCCTACGGGGGCGAGTTCTGTCTTGACCAGGCGAAGGCGCTGAAGGAGCAAGACCATAAGGTGCGCATATTGAGCAACGTGCAATTGTCCATCAAGCACGATTTGGATGGCTATCTTTCCCTGCCCTTCGGGCGGGAGGAGCATGTGATGGACGGCATAACCGTCATCCAGTCCTATCAGCGGGGCATCCCGAAGGTTGTCAAGCCCAACGTGAACCGCTGGGTGAAGATTGTGCAGAGCATGTTCCGCAAGTATGTTGCCAAGTATGGTCAGCCCGACGTGCTTCACGCGCATTGCGCAAAGTGGGCGGGCTATGCCGCGATGCTGATCAGCAAGGAGTATGGAATCCCGTATGTGATTACCGAGCATCTTTCGCCGATGAGCCTGAAAGAGGAGTTTGGCGAGGATTTGTCAAAGGCATGGCAGTTGCCGATGCTGCGCAAGGCATACGAAGAGGCTGCCATGGTGCTGCCCGTTTCGGAGGAGTTGGTAGAAGCCACCGCCTGCTACTATGGCGAGGACTATCGTTGGCAGGCTGTGTCGAACGTGATAGACACGACTTTGTTCCGCTATCAGGAGCGCAAGCCTTTTGGCCATCGTCCCTTCGTGTTCTGCTGCGTCGCCAACTTCGAGCAGCGTAAGGGCTATGAGGTGTTGGCAGAGGCGTTTCGTGAGGTCTGCCTGAAGAACAAGCAAGTGCGCCTGCATATTGCAGGGCAGGACACGGACTCTCCAGAATGTGCGGAACTGATGGCGGGACTTGCGGGCGTAAAGGGTTACGGTCGTGTGAGCCGCAAGGAAGTGGCGCGCTTGATGTATCGGAGTGATGCCCTCGTATTGCCGAGCCTGAGCGAGGTGCAGCCTTTGGTGCTGTTGGAGGCGATGAGCACGGGCATTCCCGTGATAGCCACGGAAAGCACACCGCACAGCCTTCGCATCAAGGGCGGATGCCACATCGTGCCGATAGGGGATGCCGATGCCTTGGCAGAGGCAATGCTCGACATGTGCGACCATTACGAGTTTGACGGTCGTGCCATCTCGGAGGCTATCAACAGGATGGCATCGCCGGAGGTGATAGGCGAGCAGTTATCGGAGATATTTGCGGAGGCGCAGCATCATCGTCCATGACCATTCGCCTTGCATCACCATCCGGGCAAGGCGGATTTTCCATGTATCTCTCACTTTCCATGCTTTTTGGCAAGTAATTGCCTCGTCCCTCAGTTCGGGGGCGTGGGCGCGGAAAGCGTGCATCAGTAAGGCGAATACACGCGCTTGAAAGAATCGTGCAGTCACTTGGCTATGGATGCCGTATTTTTCGGAAAGCGAATAACTTAGGTTTGTTACGTTCTTGTAGAAGGTGAACAGTTTGCGCTCGTCTTTCGGGGCGGAAACGGTCTCGCCTCCCTGACTATAATATAAGGTGACATCAGGCAGATAGGCGATGTTGCCATTGCGTGCCATCAAGAAAGCAATCTGAAGATCCTCGCACCCCGCTTGTTGGTTGCGGAAGAGAGTGGTGTCAGCATGATATTCACGCATGATGGTCTCGGCGCGGTAAAGGGCGGTGCAGAGGTGAATGACGGGCATGCGTGTCTGCGTGAGGATGGCTTCAAGCATCTGGCTGCCGTCAGTCAGTGGAGCGGCAAAGGGCTGACGGGGTGAGTCTGTGGCAGTCTGCGTGCCCTCATTATAGGAACGCCATGCCGTATGCACGAGCATGATGCTCGGGTCACTTTCCATCAGGCTCACTTCCTTTTCCAATTTCAGGTCATCCACCCAGAAATCATCACCCGCACAATCGGCAATGTACGCCCCCCGACAGGCAAGCAAGCAATCGAAATAATTGTCAATAATGCCCTTATTGCGCTCATTACAAAAGAGGCGGATTTGTTCGGGATAGCGTGCGGCATAGTCTTGGCAAATGGCTCGGGTGTTGTCGGTAGAGCAATCCTCGCCCACAATGATTTCCACGGGCAGGTGGCATCGTTGGCGGAGGATGGAGTCGAGTGTGCGTCCGATGGTGCGCTCCTGATTATAGGTGGTGACAATCACCGATATCATTGCCTCTCTGTTCATCTTTCTTTCGGTAGCAGGGGGATGAGGGTCGTCAGTAGGAAGATGCCGATGCGGTTGCCTGTCATGCGGCGAAACCATTGGTATTTCCGGGTATAGTCGCGGTCGGGCAGGGGGAAAAGCCCTTGGCGGGTCAGTTCGCTGATGCGACGGTTGAGGTAGCGGCGTGAGCCTGTCTGCTGGATGATGTTGTATAGGTAGTCCATCGTCAGTTGGGCGATGCGACGTTGGAGGGCTGGGCGCTTTTCATCAGGTAACCCCTCCGCAATCCTGTTGAGTCGGCAGATGATTCCCTTCGTGTCGTTCAACCGCTTCAGCGTGTTTCTTGTATGCTTGTCCGTGATGATAGACTGTGGGCGGAGGCGGTAGAAATAAGCCCCTGTCTCGGTGGCGGTGACACGCTCTGCGCGAAGCATCAACTGCGGTGTAAACTCCTCATCTTCGTGATAGATGCCGTCCGTGAAGCGGAGATTGCCAAGCAAGGCGCGCCAGAACAGATAGCCGCAGGCAGAGCCTTGCAGGTTATGGTGGAGCATATATTCAGCTCCTGTCATGGGCGAAGTAAATACTGGCGCAGTAGTAGGCGGGGCGAATGTGTCTGTGTTAGTCCACCCCTGTTGCTCCGTCAGCCGAAAGAGTATCATGTCCGCCGAACCAAGACGGGCTTGATGCAGACAAGCATCGTAAGGAATCTTCAGCAGTAAATCGTCAGCATCTACAAACTGGATATATTCACCCCGCGCTGCACGAATGCCCGTATTGCGTGCCATACTCAGTCCTCCGTGTTCCTGTCGTATATAGGTCACGCCATACGCCTCCAATGCTGCGGCGGGACTATCTTCAGAGCCATCGTCCACGACAATCACCTCACGCTCCCCGGGTTGCAGGGAGAGGGCGAGGATGCTCTCGATGCAAGCCCGCAACAACTCGATGGGCAAGTCGTAAACGGCAATGATGAAGCTCACCAAAGGATGCTGTTCCCGATTGTTTGTTGGCATAGTGATTGCAAAGTTACGATTTTATTCGCAATTCCGAAATAAATCTTGTAATTTTGCGTTTGAAATAACAACGATGGCAAAAGAAACTGACGGGAACTATAACCATATCCTGAAATATACAGGCATATTCGGCGGCGTGCAGGGCCTTAACATTGGGTTGGGACTTGTGCGCAACAAACTGATTGCCCTCTTGCTTGGGCCTTCAGGTATGGGACTTGCCTCGCTGTTCAATACCACCGTCAGCTTTATCTCGCAAGCCACGAACTTGGGTGTCGCATTCAGTGCCGTGCGTCATCTGTCGGCATTGCACGATGAGGGTGATGCGGAACGGATAGCCCACTATGTGAAGGTCATCAGAGGCTGGGAACTGCTTACAGCCCTGCTCGGTGTGCTTGTGTGCTTCGTGGCGGGTCCCTTTTTGAGTAGCACCACTTTTGCATGGGGTAACCATAGCCTCCATTTTATGTTGCTTTCCCCTGCCGTGGGTATGCTGGCGATTACGGGTGGCGAGACAGCCATCTTGAAGGCGTTGCGCCGATTGGGGGCGTTGGCTACCATTCAGGTGCTTTCGGTGGTGGCTGCCTTGGTGGTCAGCGTGCCGGTCTATTATTATTTCGGTGAGGCGGGTATCGTGCCCGTCATCGTACTTACCTCGTTCTTCACGATGGCACTCACGCTGCGCAGTTCGTTGCGGGCATGTTCTTTGCAGTTGTGTGGGGCACGGGGCATTCTTGGTGAGGGTATGGAGATGGTGCGTCTTGGCGTGGCATACACGTTGGCGGCGGTGATAGGAAGCGGGGCGGAGATGATAGTCCGTTCCTATCTGAACGTGGTGGGCGATCTTGATGTGCTTGGCCTTTACAATGCGGGTTATATGCTCACCGTGACTTATGCCGGCATGGTGTTCTCCGCAATGGAGGCCGATTATTTCCCCCGACTATCCGCCGTGCATCAGGATGTTGCCGCCACGAATGACACCGTAAACCGCCAGATGGAGGTGTCCTTGTTGATTCTCTCCCCGATGCTTGCCGCGCTTATCGTGGCGCTGCCCCTGTTGATTCCCCTGCTGTTCAGTGGTGCGTTTCTGCCGATTGTGGGCATGGCACAGGTGGCAGCCTTGGCAATGTATCTGAAAGTGCTCACGCTGCCCGTGGCGTATATTACGCTTGCCCGAGGCCGCTCGCTCGTCTATCTTTTCCTCGAGAGTGCCTATTATGTGGTGTTTGTCGGACTTATCGTCTTCGGATATGAGCGGTGGGGACTTTACGGTACGGGTATTGCCGTCACACTTGCCCACGTATTCGACTATCTGCTCATCAATGGCTATGCCTATCAAAAATACGGCTACCGTTGTTCGGCAACCGTATTCCGTTATGCTTTCGTTCAAATGATTCTGGGTCTTTCAGCCTTTATGCTCCCGTTTGTATTGTCAGGCGTGGGCTATTGGCTTGCGGGTGCGGGGATTGCATTGCTGAGCCTTGGCTTTTCCCTGCGTGTCCTCCGTCGTAAGACGCGCCTTTGGAGTGCCTTGACCAATCGCTTCAGAATCTGAAGTCAAGTTCCACATCTATAAGGTTGTAGCTCTGATGCAGCGAACGCTCGTTCACGCGGGCGTATTCCACGTTCAGTTGCAGATTCTTGTTGAACAGATAGTCCGCTCCGATTTCATAATAGGTCTTGCTTGATTCCCATGTCTTTTGGTCGCGGTAGAGGTCATAGCGTGCCTTTACGTGGCACTTGTTTTTCTTTACCGGCGCGATGCAGAGGGCATAGTAACCGTCGGCCTTGTCGCCTGCATCGGGATTTGCCCCGTAACCTTGACTGTGTACATACTCCGTGCGGAATGTCCAGTCACTTGTGGTCACGTAGTCGGCAGAGAGGGCATAGCGGTTTTTCGCCACGTTGTCACGGCTACCCGTCCATCCGAATGCACCGATGCGCATCCCTTTGACGGGCATCACCCACAGACCGCCGATGATGTCCTTTCGGTTATCGCCGTCCTTCATGTTGATACCCTGTCCGTTGAACACACCTATTTGATAGTGGAATAGGCTTCTGCCGTTGGCATTCTCCACGAAATCGCCCTGTATCTGCACACCGATGTCACGCCCGTTGGAGGCTTGTTCACCCGTGCGGTCAGAGAACCCCGCAAGCTTCGACACATTTTGTGAATAGCTCATAAAACCCTGCGTGATGGGGTGCATGGGGTTCTCAAAAGTGAAGGGGCGCTTAAATTGTCCCGCCTTTACATTAAAGTGGCGGTTGGGCTGCCACTCGCCCCAGAGATCTACCACGCGGGGAGAGGCTCCGAGACTTGCCGTGTTGCCGTTTGCCTGAAACTGCACCTTATAGACAAAATCCTTATATCCGCCATCGATGCTGATGCGGAGCAGACGGAGATTGAAGGAGTTTTCTTCTGCACCCTCCTTGTCAAGTCCTTGATACTGAAGCATGCCGTAGCCGCTCAACTTAATGTTGTCATACCATTTCTGCTCCTGTGCCGTGGCTGTGCTGAAGGTCAGGCAGGTGAGCAGTAGCGCTGCCCATGTTCTTTTGCTCATTCTCATATCTCGTTCGTGATTTGGGTTTATGCGTCTTTTCGCTTTTCAAGCAGCACCACGTTCTCAACGTGTGGCGTATGGGGGAACATATCAACGGGCTGCACCGCTGCCACCTTGTATTGCTCATCAAGCACTTGCAGGTCACGCGCTTGTGTAGCGGGGTTGCAAGATACATAGACGATGCGGTCGGGGGCAGCATGCAGGATGGTCTTTACCACATCGGGATGCATGCCCGCACGTGGTGGGTCGGTGATGATGATGTCGGGACGGCCATGCTCAGCAATAAACTCTTCATTAAGAATATCCTTCATGTCGCCCGCATAAAAGAGCGTATTGCCGATGCTGTTGATGTTTGAATTCACTTTTGCATCCTCAATCGCCTCGGGTACGTACTCGATGCCAATCACTTGCCGTGCTTGCCGAGCCACGAAATTGGCAATGGTGCCCGTGCCGGTGTAGAGGTCATAAACCAACTCATTGCCCGTCAATCCCGCCAATTCGCGCACAACGGAATATAGATGATACGCCTGTTCCGTGTTCGTCTGATAGAACGACTTGGGTCCAACCTTAAACCGCAGATCTTCCATCGTCTCATAGATGTGGTCGTTCCCCTTGAAAACCCGAATATCTTGATCGCCGATGGTATCATTACATTTTTGGTTATCCACGTAAAGCAGCGCAGTGATCTCCGGGAATCGGTCTGCCACGTGCTGCAGCAATGCCTCTGCCTTCTCCTTATCGCTCTGCTCCTCAAAATGGAACTGCACGATGACCATCCACTCGCCCGTGTTTGAGTTGCGGATGATAACATCGCGCAATAGCCCTGTCTGCTGCCGCAGGTCGAAGAAGGTCATGCCCTCTGCCGTGGCATAGTCGCGTATCTCGTTGCGTATCTGGTTCTGCAAATCATCCATCAGATGACACTTTTCGATGGGCAGTATCTTGTCGAATGCCCCCGTGATGTGGAAGCCGATGGCGGGATTGTCCTTTAGGCTCTGGCTCTCGTCGTTGGGCAATGTCTCTATCTGCTCCTTCGTCAGGTAGCGCTTGTTGGCGCAACCGAAGTCGAGCTTGTTGCGATACTCCCGTGTCTTGACGCTGCCGAGGATGGGGCGAAACTCTGGCAATTCCACCTTTCCGATGCGCGTCAGCTGGTCATACACTTGCTGCTGTTTCATGCGCAGTTGTTCGGAGTAGGGCAGTTGCTGCCACTTGCATCCCCCGCACACGCCGAAATGCTCACAGAAAGGCTCGGTGCGCATGGGGCTGCGCTCCTTGTATCTCACGACCTCCGCCTCCATAAAACTGTGCTTCTTGCGTCTCACCTGCAAATCTACTACGTCGCCCGGCACAGCCCAAGGCACGAACACCACCATGTCATTGACCCTCGCCAACGATTTTCCCTCGGCTGCGAAGTCGGTGATGGTCACATTCTCCAATATCGGTAATGGTTTCTTCTTTCTTGCCATCTTTCTTGATTTTGCGTGCAAAATTACGAAAAAAGGCAGAACTTCGGTCAAATTGTGGGAGATAAATACAAATTATTAGATAATTAGTGACCAACATAACCTCCGCGTTTACAGGGAGCAAGAAGCAATATTATGGGGAGAAAGAAGGTGTTTTGCAGGTTTTCGGCGGGCGTGTTAAGACCTTGCAGCGGGCGGGGCAAAGGTTTGTGACGAGTGGGAGAATATCTTGTAGCGGACGCTGAAAACCGACGGAAGTCATTTCACAACGGGAAATGAAACTGCTTTAATCTTTTGCAAAGATACAAAATAAAATCGGGAAAAGCAAGAGAATGGCAGAAAAAAATGTAAGCGGTTTGGGATATACATTATTGGAGATATAAAAAATCTTTGTTATCTTTGCATCTGAAACTGATTTGCTAACTAAAACAAGCGATTTTTAAGATGACGAATACAAAGATGTTGGGCGCATTGGTCGGCGATATTGTCGGCTCTGCGTATGAGTTTCGGAATGTGAAGACTACGGACTTCGAGTTGTTTACCATGCGGACTGATTTCACGGATGATTCGGTTATGACGCTGGCTGTGGCAAAGTGGCTGATGGAAGACAAGACGCATTCGCTGCATCACCTTATTAAATGTATGCAAGCGCTTGGGAGGAAATATCCTGATGCCGGCTATGGGGGACGTTTCCGTGATTGGTTAAAGGAAGAGAAACCACGCCCCTATAATAGTTGGGGCAATGGGGCGGGTATGCGTGTCAGCCCCGTTGGGTTGTATGCCAAGACCTTGGATGAGGCTTTGGCGCTTGCCGCAGTCACCGCCTCGGTGACTCACAATCATGCGGAAGGGGTAAAAGGTGCGCAAGCAATAGCCGCGGGTGTATTTCTCTGCAAGGAAGGCAAGTCGAAGCAAGAAATCAAGGAATACGTGGAGGAGATGTTTGGCTATGACCTCAACAGGACGATAGACGAGATTCGCCCTGACTATTCTTTCGACGAGTCATGTCAGGGTAGCGTGCCGGAAGCGATTATTGCTTTCTTGGAGGGCAACTCGTTTGAGGAAGTGATACGACTTGCCATCTCGATTGGTGGTGATTCCGATACCATCGCCTGCATGGCGGGTGCCATTGCTGCGTGCATGTACCCGATTCCGGATAAAATGATAGATAAGTGCAACAGCATCTTGGCTGACGACCTTCAGGAGATTCACAATCAATTCTTGGCGAATTTGGAAGATAGAGGTTAGACTCTGGCAAATAATTAAAGGTGCAAGCACTATACTTGGGAGTCGCAAGTAAAAATCGCTCCTTTTATTTGGATATTCCGAAAAAATGCCGTACCTTTGCCACAACGTAAATTATTAACTATAAAACAATAAAGAAAACAAGTATTCTATGAGCCAGAAAAGAGTTTATACCTTCGGCAACGGAAAGGCTGAAGGTAATGCGCAGATGCGTGAGGCACTTGGCGGCAAGGGTGCAAACCTTGCGGAGATGAACCTGATTGGTGTACCCGTTCCCCCGGGCTTCACCATCACGACAGACTGCTGTAACGAGTATTATGAGGTGGGGCAGGAGAAAATCGTTAGCCTGCTGAACGACGACGTGATGGCCGCCGTGAAGCACGTAGAGGGACTGATGAACTCAAAGTTCGGCGACAAGGAGAATCCGCTGCTCGTCAGCGTTCGCTCGGGTGCGCGCGCCTCTATGCCGGGTATGATGGACACCATCCTGAACCTTGGTCTGAACGACGAGGTGGCTGAGGGTATGGCGAAGAAGACGAACAACCCTCACTTCGTATATGACAGCTACCGCCGTTTCGTACAGATGTACGGTGACGTAGTGCTTGAGATGAAGCCCGTGAACAAGGAAGACATCGACCCGTTTGAGGAAATCATCGAGAAGGTGAAGAAGGAAAGCGGCGTTGTTCTCGATAAGGATCTCTCCGTAGATGACCTGAAGAAGCTCGTCAAGCTGTTCAAGGAGGCTATCAAGGAGCGCACAGGTAAGGACTTCCCCGATGATCCCATCGAGCAGTTGTGGGGTGCTATCTGCGCCGTGTTCCGCTCATGGATGAACGAGCGCGCCATCCTGTATCGTAAGATGGAAGGCATTCCCGACGAGTGGGGTACAGCTGTATCGGTTATGGCGATGGTATTCGGAAACATGGGTGACACCAGTGCTACGGGTGTATGCTTCAGCCGCGATGCCGCCAATGGTGAGAACGTGTTCAACGGTGAGTATCTCGTGAACGCACAGGGTGAGGACGTGGTTGCCGGTATCCGCACGCCGCAGCAGATTACCAAGCTCGGCTCTCAGCGCTGGGCAGAGCGCGCAGGTATCTCCGAGGAGGAGCGCGCAACGAAGTATCCTTCGATGGAGGAGGCTATGCCCGAAATCTATAAGGAGTTGGACAGCATTCAGAACAAGCTCGAGGAGCACTATCATGATATGCAGGATATGGAGTTCACCGTGCAAGAGGGTAAGCTCTGGTTCCTCCAGACACGTAACGGAAAGCGCACGGGTGCTGCGATGGTGAAGATTGCCATCGACCTGCTGCATGAGGGTAAGATTGACGAGAAGACCGCTATCCTGCGCTGCGAGCCTAACAAGCTCGACGAGCTGCTGCACCCTGTATTCGACAAGAAGGCGCTGACCACCGCTAAGGTGATTGCACAGGGTCTGCCCGCATCGCCGGGTGCCGGTTGCGGTCAGATTGTGTTCCACGCTGACGATGCACAAGTATGGCATGACAATGGCCATAAGGTGGTGCTTGTGCGTATTGAGACCTCTCCCGAAGACCTCGCCGGTATGTCGGCTGCAGAGGGCATCCTGACCGCTCGTGGTGGTATGACCTCGCACGCTGCCGTTGTGGCTCGTGGTATGGGTAAGTGCTGCGTGTCTGGTGTAGGTGCGCTGAACATTGACTATAAGAAGAAGACTTTGGAGATTGACGGTGTGGTATATAAGGAGGGTGACTATATCTCCATCAACGGTACCACGGGTCAGGTATATGCCGGCAAGGTGCCCACGAAGGCTGCAGAGCTTTCGGGTGACTTCAAGGAGCTGATGGATCTCTGCGACAAATATACAAAGTTGCAGGTTCGCACGAATGCCGACACGCCCGAGGATGCACAGAAAGCCCGTGACTTCGGTGCAAAGGGTATCGGTCTTACCCGTACGGAGCACATGTTCTTCGACGATAAGAAGATTATCGCCATGCGTGAGATGATTCTCTCCAAGGATGCCGAGGGTCGCGAGAAGGCACTTGCCAAGCTGCTGCCTTATCAGAAGGCTGACTTCAAGGGCATCCTCGAGGCTATGGACGGGCTGCCCGTAAACATCCGTCTGCTTGATCCTCCTCTCCATGAGTTCGTGCCCCACGATAAGGCAGGTCAGGAGACGATGGCAAAGGAGATGGGCGTAAGCGTGGAGGACATCAAGCGCCGCGTGGATTCGCTCAACGAGAACAACCCGATGCTGGGTCACCGTGGTTGCCGTCTCGGTATCACCTTCCCCGAAATCACCGCTATGCAGACCCGCGCTATCCTCGGTGCTGCTTGTGAGTTGAAGAAGGAAGGCAAGGATCCGAAGCCCGAAATCATGGTGCCGCTGATTGGTACGCTCTACGAGTTGAAGCAGCAGAAGGCTGTCATTCAGAAGGTGGCCAAGGAGGTGTTTGCACAGGAAGGTGTAGAGGTTGAGTTTGAGATTGGTACGATGATTGAGATTCCTCGTGCTGCCCTGACCG
>JAFLSG010000028.1 GCA_022511065.1 Prevotella sp. | reverse complement strand
GGAAGTTCCACGGCAGGATACCTGCCACCACGCCGATAGGCTTCTTCGTCAGCAGAATCGTCTCGTTGGGGCGGTCGCTGGGGATAATCTCACCCTCGATATGGCGCGCGAACGAAGCCATGTACTCAAAATAGCTGATGGTAGCGCCCACCTCGATGCTTGCCCAGTTGCGTGTCTTACCCTGTTCCCGCATGATAATCTCTGTGAACTCCTTCTCGCGCTTCTTGATTCCCTCTGCCAGTTTCAGCAGATACTGCGCGCGCTCAATGGCGGGTGTCTTTGCCCATGCCTTCTGTGCGGCGCGTGCTGCGTCGAGTGCCTCGTTCACATCCTCCACCGTGCCGTCGGGTTGGCGGGAGATAACCTCCTCCGTCGAAGGGTTCAGCACGTCAATCCATTTTCCACTTTTACTCTCAACGAACTTGCCGTTGATGAACATCTTTAAATCTTTCATACGCGTAATTTTGTTTTAGTGAGTAGATAAGTATGCTAAGTTTTCCTCACAAAGATAAGAAATTTCTGCGAATTCCCGCAAACTTGCCCGCAATCTATTGATTTTTTGAATAATTTTAATGTATTTTATAGATTTGTTGGCAGCAGCATATTTATGGCAAGAAATGCTAACATCCCACAGACTACTATGCGGAGTTTCTTTTTCATCTTTTTGTATTCGCAATCCTTTTAATAAAGAGAATAGGACTATCGGGCAAGCCTTATTTATGTAAAGGATATTAAGCTAAAGTATGCAAATATAATTATCCATATAAACAAAATTCCTATCCAAAATAACCATTTAAATAAAGTTTTATTAAATGTAGAATAAAGAGATCCATATGATATTATAATATAATAACTTATTATAAAACACACTAACAGCATTATACCAATCCATAATTCACTATATGATATTCCAATATTTTTCGCAATACTATTAGAAGTATATATAATAATATTACATATAGTATCAGTCTCTGTATAGGGATTTGCAATTAAATCATTTATCATAATTTTCCTAAGTTAATCTTATATGTTATTTTTCAATCATGCCACATAATTTGTCAATAAAATTAAATCTTCTTTCAAACTCTCTTGCTTCAGGGGCATTTAAGTTTTGCCATGTTTTTCGTGGCATAAACGTTATTGTAACCAATGAGCAATAATCATCCATTTTCATAACTCCAGAAACAGGAAGACCAAATATCGCTTTATTATTGTAAACCTCGTCTAAGACTTGTTCTGCTATTGGCGAAAGCAATCTGAATGATATACTGATTGAGTCTTGGATAGTAAGGACTGTTATATCTACATTCTCTGCTTTTACAATTCTTCTGTTTTCATCAACTATTTCAAATAGGCATGCTTGGATTCCTCGTTCACTCATATATTTGCATATTTGAGGATAAAGATAATCCCATTTCGTATCAGCATTAGGATTTGACGAATAAATGGCTGTAGCCACATCTACAGACCATTTGAAAGAACTTCTGTTTGAGTCACACATATTTCACTTAAAAGTTATTTTTATAGTTTTAATTCTATTCTGTTTGCAATCTTACACAACCCATCAGAAAGTACATGCTCAATCCCCCACTCATATTCTTTAAGTATTGTTCCTATGCTCATTGCCAATGCGTATAGTGTCTTCTCCGTTTTGTTCTTCCTGTATTCTTCCGCAGCTAAATCAATCAATTTCTGTGTAACGCCATCATCATATATGGAATTCTTGATATTTAGCAGTTCTTTTGTGGATAGTGCAGAAAGAACGGCTTTTTGCAGATATGACTTGTGCCGTATCATATCTGGTAACAGGGATAGTCCATACTCATTTCCAATTCGTTGAATGTCCTTTTTTGTCATCATATAATCAAGATAAACATCTAAAAAGTCTTCTATTCCAGAATCCTTATATATTGCTTTTACCTTTAATCCAAATATCATTTTTTCTGACTGAATTGAATTGTAAAATCCTTGTAAATATGAACCATAAATTGCTATGGAGTCTATTTTGCCGCTCCCGTCTTCATCTGGATAAAAGAGATATAAATTCACAGGAACTCCATTCCTACTGATGTCTATGGCTCGTGAGCCATTTGAGTAATTATGCACATATGACCGAACCTGACAAAAATTGTACATCGGGAGGGTGCAGATATTTTGCTCAATATCACGGAGTATTTCTAAACTTTCTTCATTGAATACCATAATGTCCTTTTGTGTTAAATGTTTGAGGATAGTATTATAAGCAATATTAAATCTGTTTGTCAGAATAAGTATAAATATTTATTTGTAGAAAGCTTCCGTATTTCCTTATAGCGTACTCCATAAAGCTCCCCAATTGCTTTTGTTATAGATAAAAAGGTTTCGCTAACTTCGTTTAAAGAAACTGCCACCAATTCCTTTTTATTTGTATATACTATTGTGTCAGAATGCCCTAATCTGCTATCGGAAGTCATAAAAAAGAGTTGCTCGTCATACACTATTCCTTGAGCAGCTGCATCACCACTTTTTACATACCCCTCTTTTATAGGAAGACAAAGAATGCCATATTTGGCAATCCAAGAGGTAAGTTGTCCTACTAAGAATTTGTTTTTATCCATAATACTATATTTATGCCAACCAATCCCCAGACATCGGCGGTTAATAATACGATAAAGGCGTGGGAACTCTTAACTTATTACTCAGCTGAGGCTCTTCATTTCTGAAGTTCTGGAATGCCCGTAAAGTGTAACAAGCAAAGTCCACGCCTCAATGATATAATAAGCCTTTATAAAGGTTAGAATACCATAGACGTGGACGTTTCTGCTCATTATCCACTTTACTTCAATTTTCCAGATTTCAGCTGTAGATAATTTTGCTAAACGCCCTGCCCTCAGATACTCCTAAGAGTTCGTTAGGCGGTACAAATTTAGTAAAAAGGATTTAACGCAGCAAGAACTTGCTTGTTTTTTTAACATCTTATAAAAATCCGCATGCTTTGGCTATACGCATAACGTGAAACAATCCACTAATATTTCGGCATTTAAATTGCAAACCGTCAAACATTAACCCCAGAATGTATCATGTAACAATGTAACATTTTGTGCGCGCAATCAGGCAGGTTATGTGCATAAGATGCCTGATTGTCGCCATAACCTGCCTTGATATTTGCACGTTTCGGATTTTTTCGCTATATTTGTACCCGAATTCAAAAAACATGAGAATTATGAAGAAGACTTTATTAGGATTGGCAATGGTGGCCTTGGTAGGTTTCAGTTGCACGGCGGGCAACAGGCAGCAGGTGAAGGCTGATGCGCCGGAGACGGAAGAGACGAGTGTGGCGGTGGAGAGTCAGGCTGCGGCTGACGATGCGCCCGACTTCACGCTCAACGACATCAACGGCAAACCGCTCGCACTCAGTTCGCTGCGCGGCAAGTATGTGGTGCTCGACTTCTGGGGCTCTTGGTGCATCTGGTGTATCCGTGGCATCCCCGCGATGAAGGAGTATTACCAGAAATATGCGGGTAAGTTTGAGATTCTCGGCATAGACTGCAACGACCCGGAAGACAAGTGGAAGGCGGCGGTGGCGGAGCATGAACTGCCGTGGCTGCATGTCTATAACCCGAAGGAGTCCAATCTGTTGGAGACTTACGGCATTCAGGGCTTCCCGACCAAGATTATCATCAGCCCCGAGGGCAAGATTGTGAAGACTGTAGTGGGTGAAAGCCCGGAGTTCTACACCGCTCTTGACGAGTTGTTCAAATGACGGAAGTGGCGGAAAAGCCAGCGCTTAACGGGCGCATAGACGTGGCGGATGTGCTCAGGGGATTCGCCGTGATGGGCATCATCCTGTTGCACTCCATCGAGCACTTCAACTTCTATGCGTTTCCCGACACGGCGAATCAGAGCGCGTGGCTGAACTTTACGGACCGCGCCATTTGGGACGGGCTGTTCTTCTTGTTCGGCGGTAAGGGCTACGCCATCTTTGCGCTGTTGTTCGGATTCAGTTTCTTCATCATGGACGACAATCAGCGGCGCAGGGGATATGACTTCCGGCTGCGGTTCTGCTGGCGCTTGGTGCTGCTGTTCCTGATAGGCAATCTGAATGCGTCGTTTTTCACGGGCGAGGTGTTGGTGCTTTACTCTTTGGTGGGCTTCGTGCTGCCGTTGTGCTGCCGGCTGAGCGACAAGTGGGTGCTTGGCATCGCCTGTGTGCTGCTTGTGCAGCCGTTGGCGCTCTATTTCATCGTGCGCGCCTGTCTTGATGCCTCGTTTGTGACTCCCGCGATTCCATCAGGGGCACTCTGGGGAGCGGCATACGAGGTGCAGAGCGGTGGAACATTCTGGGAGACCGTGCGCGTGAATCTTTGGGAAGGCCAGTTGGCGAGTCTTGCGTGGGCGTGGGACAATGCTCGTGTGTTTCAGACGGCTGCCCTGTTTCTGATGGGTATGCTGATTGGTCGCCGGGGCTTGTTCCGCAGGGAGCATCGCGGGGTGTGGAACAAGGTGCTGCTGTGTGCGCTCGTTGCATTCTTCCCCCTCTACGGACTGAGCAATATGCTGCCCGACTTCATCAGCAGCAAGGCCATTCTCACTCCGTTGGCGCTCGTCGTTTCCTCGTTGCATAAGTTTGCCTTCACCCTGATTTGGGTGTCGAGCATCATCTATGTGTTTTATGAGATGGAGGTCGGGAAGCGGCTGATGGTGCTTGCCCCCTACGGACGGATGAGTCTCACGAACTATCTCACGCAGAGCATCGTAGGGTCGATGATATTCTATAACTGGGGATTCGGCATGTTCCGCTACTTGGGTATCACGGCAAGCGAGTGTGTCGGGGTGTTGCTGTTCCTTTTGCAACTTGCGTTCTGCCACTGGTGGATGCGTAGCCACCGCCACGGGCCATTTGAATATCTCTGGAAGAAAACAACTTGGATAAAAATAGGAAAGGCTGCGTGACCAATGGGTCAGCAGCCTTTCTTTGTCATGATGTCGAGCACCATCTCATCGGTGATGCCCATGCCATCGGCACCGATGGAGGTTAGGTTGCGGATGGAGGCATCCACGCAGTCATCTACAATGCCCTCGGCTGAACTCACGCACTTGCCCTCCATGGAAAGCAGGGCTGAGAGTACCGCAGTCGATACGCCGGAGGTGATTTTCAGCGAGCACGATGGTTTCGCGCCGTCGCAAATCATACCCGTGAGGTTGGCAATCATATTCTTCACCGAGCGGCACGCGCGCTCATAGTCGCCCCCCATCAGATAAGTGATGCCGACGCTGGAGCCGATGGAAGCCACTACGCAGCCGCAGAGGGCAGACAGTCGTCCGAGTGACTGCTTGATGTAGATGGCGGTCAAATGGCTCAGCATAAGCCCTCGAATGAGTTCTTCTTCCGTGTTCTCGTTCTCCTTGGCATAGACGCATACGGGGTTCGTGGCGCAGATGCCCTGATTACCCGAGCCTGAGTTGGACATCACGGGAATCATTGCGCCGCCCATGCGTGCGTCGCAGGCTGAGGCGGTGCGGGATATGATATGGCAGAAGATGGAATTGCCGAAGATTCCCTTTGACATCGGACGCTCGATGGTCTTGCCGAGGTTGTGGCCGTAGTTGCCCTTGAGCGCCTCGCGGGCGGCATTCATGTTATACTGGCGTGCCTCTTCGATGAAGCGGATTTCATCGAGTGGGGCAGTAGTCGCGAAGTCCCAAACAAGACGGAAGTTCAGCGGCAGGCTCTGCTCATTGCTTTCCGATGCGTCTCCCGCCTGACTTGGCAGGATGAACTTGCCCGCAGCATCCGGCTCAATGAACTGCGTGTGTCCGCCGGCAATCACGGCGGTCTTCTGGCGGTTGCCCGCAGATACCGTCACCTCTATATATAGTTTCTCCTGGATATGCTGCTTCCGTGCGATATGGATGCGGTTCTCGGAGATATATTGTTTGCCTTCCTCAAGCGCTTCGGGTGTGAGGTCGCGCAGCACTTCGAGCTTGTATTCGCTCTTCCCGATGAGTGCGCCGAGGGCAATGGCGATGGGAAGTCCTATCATCCCCGTGCCGGGAATGCCCACGCCCATCGCGTTCTTCAGGATGTTCGCGCTCAACTCCGCCGTGATGCTTTCGGGGCGCTCGCCCAGCA
Organism: Prevotella sp.; assembly: GCA_022511065.1. GTDB lineage: Bacteria > Bacteroidota > Bacteroidia > Bacteroidales > Bacteroidaceae > Prevotella. The sequence goes on along the minus strand of JAFLSG010000028.1, from coordinate 23,710 downwards.
TTTCCGTAGCCTTTGCCGTGCATAGTGCCACAGCCATCGGTTCTGTGCAGCCGATAGCGGGCACAACTTCTTGGTGAATCAGGTCGATTATTCGCTGTCGTGTCAAGGAGTCAATCATCTTTCGTGGTATTTTTTTATTTCCGATAGTTCGTGATACCGCCGTTCAGCCAGTTGATGTACTCAGCGACGTCCTCGTCGTATGCACGACTGCCAGAAAGCGGATTGCCCTCATTGTCGAGCAATACATAGAAGGGCTGCGCATTCGCACCGAACTTTACGCGCTGCAGATAGCTCCACTTGTCTCCGATGGTGCGCAGCGTGCGCTGTTGTCCGTTCTCCTCTACCTCGATAGGCTCGGGGAGTGGTGTCTTGTCATCCACATAGAGGGAAATGAGCACATATTTATTATTAAGGATGTCCGCCACTTGTGCGTCCGTCCATACGGCAGCCTCCATCTTACGGCAGTTCACGCAGCCAAAGCCTGTGAAGTCGATGATGACGGGCTTGCTCTCCGCACGGGCGGCAGCCATACCTGCCTCATAATCCTTGAAGCGGGCTTCGGTAGAGGTATGCTGCAAGTTGAAATCCTGTGTGTTCATCGGGGGAGCAAAGGCGCTGATGGCTTTCAGCGGTGCGCCCCACAGACCGGGAATCATATAGACGGTGAATGCCAATGAAATCATGGCAAGGAAGAATTGGGGCACGTTGGTGCGATTGCCCTCCTCGTCGTGCGGGAATTTGAGCCACCCAAGCAGATAGACTCCGAGCAGTCCGAAGATGACTATCCACAGGGCGAGGAATACCTCGCGGTCGAGGATGTGCCAACCGTAGGCAAGGTCTGCCACGGAGAGGAACTTCAAAGCGAATGCCAGTTCGATGAAGCCCAAAGTCACTTTGATGACATTCATCCATCCGCCAGACTTCGGGGCTGATTTCAGCAGCGAGGGGAACATGGCAAAAAGCGTGAACGGGATGGCAAGGGCAATGGCGAAACCGAGCATGCCAATGGTGGGAGCTACGATGCTGCCCTGCGTGGAGACGGCTACGAGCAAAAATCCGATGATGGGACCCGTGCAGGAGAACGATACGAGGGCAAGTGTGAATGCCATCAGGAAGATGGAGAGCAGCCCCGTCGTACTCTCTGATTTCTCGTCAATCTTATTCGACCAAGAAGTGGGCAGGGTAATCTCGAATGCCCCGAAGAAAGAGGCTGCAAACACTACCAACAGCAGACAGAACAGGATGTTGAACACCGCATTGGTGGCAAGGGCGTTGAGGGCACTGGCTCCGAAAAGCAAGGTGACTGCCAAGCCGAGCAATACATAGATGACCACAATGCTGAGCCCGTATGTGACAGCCTCTCGAATCGCCTTCGAGCGGTCTTTGTTGCGCTTGAGGAAGAATGAGACGGTCATCGGGATAATCGGCCACACACAGGGTGTGAACAGGGCGAGGAATCCGCCGAGCAGTCCTTCAAGGAAGATGAGCCACCATGCCATTCCCTCGCCAGATGTACCCTGACCGCCGAATGTCTGCAGTTCGTTGATGACGGGCTTCCATAACTGGTTAGCATCGGCAAGCCTGCCGCTATCTGCATTTGCGGCGGCTGCGGTAGAGTCTGCTGCGCTCGTGTCTTCATTGGCAACATCATTGCTTGCAGCATCGGCAGCACTTTCTTCCGCTTTCTCTTCCGCTTTTGCGGCATCATCCTTTTTTGCCTCCTCTTTCTTATCCTCTGCTACGGCAGGGCTTTTCCCCTTCTGCTTGAAATCCACGGAGGTGGGAGGCAGACAGGCCTCGTCGTTGCACGCCCCGTATTCCAAATAGCAGTCAATATTGTAGTCGGGTTTGGTGAACTTTATTTTCTGAACAAACGTGACGCTCTGCTCAAAGAAGCGCAGTTCCATTCCAAATGCCTTATCAAACTGCTCCAGCTCCTTGCCCCGTGCCTGTAACTTGCCTATTGGCTCTACACCGTCCATCATCTTGCCGGAGTTGAACGTGGCAGAGATAGGGCCGTCGGCGGGAAGTCCCGTGGAATAGACGTGCCATCCTCTGTCGATAGTACCAGTAAACACAATCTCCGCCTCTGCGCCGCCGGTGTTTTTCAGCTGCGCGGTGAAGGTTACGGGGTCCATCATCTGCGCTGCCATGCTGATGGCAGTCATGATGAATAGCAATGTTGATAGCAGTTTCTTCATAATCTTTTATTGTACCTGTACTTTTGTTACTTGCTTGCCTTTTTTCAAGATATAGACACCTTTAGGCAGGGAAGTCTCCTTTGAATGTTTGCGTCCGCCCAAGTCATAAATGGCTTCTGCATCGTCAATGCCTAAACCCTCTTCCTGTAGGATAGAGCTGATGCCCGTAGCGGCATGCTCAATGATGTCGCTCGTGTTGAAATTCTGCGTGCCTCCGCTATAAGTAATGGTGTTATCCACCTTGATGCATACACCGCCATGCCCGGTAATAGACAATATGCCATCCGTCTGCGTGAAACACCCCGTGTCCTCTGGGTCGTCAGTCGTCTTACTCTTATATGAAACTTGAATGCCGTCATCACCGGGTCTGGTAATGGTTACGGAACCGCTTTCCATCAAGAAATACTGGTTACAGTTGATACCATCTTTCACAGCATTGGGAATGTTGATGGTGCAATTCTTCACCTCCACGTATTCGTTGCCCCAGATGCCGTGGGCGGTGTTGCCATTGACGGTCAGCGTTCCCTTGCCCTTAAACTCGGTATGCCCCTTGCAGACATAGGATCCTTTCCAGTCGCCATTAGCACCGTCGGTTAATGTGTTGTCCGTGCCGTTCTTGATGCTGACGTTGATGCGCTTTCCGTTTTGAATGTTGATGGCTGGTCCGCTCGGATTAGTCAGGGTCAGTCCTTCCAATATCAGTGAGGCCTTGTATGAGCCTTCCATGTAAAATGCTCCATCGGTCGAGCTGCCGGCAAGCGTGTAATAGATTTCGCCAGTCCTGTCTCCGATGTCCGTTCCCTGTACGATGCTCACGTGTGCGCCGTTGGTGGTTGCGGTGACATAGTTCTTGATGTTGTTGGCTATCTCCACCGTGGCAGAAGCCCCGTTGTAGGTGACAAGCACCGTGTTGTCGTCAATAGCGCTCATCGTTACCGCCGTCATAAGGGCGATGATGCTCATAAATGCCTTTTTCATTTTGTTTTCGTCTGTTTTGGTTATTGCATTTTATATACCACATCCATCAGTTGCTTGCCGAGTGCGTCAGCCTGCTCCATGGTTTGTGCCTCGCTGTAGATGCGGATGATGGGTTCGGTGTTTGATTTCCGCAGGTGTACCCAACGGTCGGGGAAGTCGATTTTCACGCCGTCGATGTCATTGACTTGGGCGGAATTGTCCTTGGCGAACATCTCCTTTACGCGCACGAGAATGGCATCTACATCTGTTTCTGGTGTGAGGTCGATGCGGTTCTTGGCTATCTGATAATCTGGGAAGGTCTTGCGCAATTCAGTAGCCGTGCATCCCTTCTGGGCAAGGCTCGACAGGAACAAGGCGATGCCTACGAGCGCATCACGGCCGTAATGACTTTCGGGATAGATGACGCCACCGTTGCCTTCGCCTCCGATGACCGCCCCAACTTCCTTCATCTTCGTGGTCACGTTCACCTCGCCCACGGCTGCTGCCGTATATTTGCCACCGTGTTTTTCGGTGACATCGCGCAGGGCGCGGGTAGAGGAGAGGTTAGATACTGTGTTGCCCGGTTTGTGACTGAGGATATAGTCAGCCACAGCCACAAGTGTATATTCCTCACCGAACATCGTGCCGTCCTCGCAAATGAAAGCAAGACGATCCACATCAGGGTCCACCACGATACCCAAGTCAAAACCTCCACCGCGCATCTTCTCCATGATGCCCGTGAGGTTCTTCTCCAACGGCTCCGGGTTATGTGCGAAGTCGCCCGTGCATTCAGCGTTGAGAATCTCGTAATCCACGCCGAGCGCCTTGAATAACTCAGGCAGGATGATGCCACCCACGGAGTTGATGGTATCAGCACAAACGCGGAATTTCCGTTTGCGGATAGTCTCCACATCGGCCAATTCCAATTGGAGTACGGAATCGATATGCCGTTGGTTGAACGAATCATCGACGGTTACTTTCCCCAACTGATCCACCTCTGCATAATTAAAGTCTTCACTTTCCGCAATGCGAAGCACTTCTGCACCATCGGCAGCCGTAAGGAACTCACCTTCACGGTTGAGCAGTTTCAGTGCATTCCATTGGCGGGGATTGTGAGAAGCGGTGATGATGATACCGCCATCGGCTTCTGCCATGCGCACAGCAAGTTCTGTAGTCGGGGTGGTGGCATAGCCGATGTCAATCACATCGTAGCCCATACCGGCAAGTGTACCGCAGACAATGTCGCGCACCATACTGCCGGAAATGCGGCCATCGCGACCTACCACAATCTTCTTACCACCAATGAAAGTGGCGTATGCGGTGGTGAATTTAACGATGTCGAGTGGATTCAGGGTATCGCCCGTGCGTCCGCCAATGGTTCCGCGGATGCCGGAGATGGATTTGATGAGTGTCATGATTTGCGTGTTTGTTAAATGAGTGTTTGCGGATGATTATGACTCACGTTGGAACGTGATTTCATAATAGAAGGGGATTACGTTGCTTGATGCCGTGTAGTGTCCCTGTGAGTGAGGCACGATGAGGCGCACCTTGCAGTTCTCGTCGGTCTCAGACAGCGGTCGCCCCACCTTAACGTATGTGAGCGGAACAAGCCAGCCGGAGGGCACGGAGGCACTGCCATAGTAACTGAGCATCACCCCACTTGCGAACGAAGCGGTGAAAGTTCCGCTTGTGCGGCTTACCTGCATGATGTCGGGAGAAGCGGCAAAGTAGCTGGTGTTGTTGAATGTCTGAATGGTGTCGGTGATGATGTTAAATTCGGTGAAGCGGCAGACAAGATTCACCTGCTCGCCATCTTGCAACGGAGTGCCGCAACCCTCGCGGACAATCTGCATATAGACACCGTTCTTGTCGAACCTTACGAACTCGTTGCGCGCAAGGTTGGTGGTCTTCCCCTGTTGGATGAACTGGTCTTCGGAGATGACCACTATCGAGGAGTCCGCAATGAACTTGGAAATGGCATTGCGCTCCTTCTCTTTCTTGTCTCCGTAGGTCTCGTAATCGTTGCAGCTGGTAAAAACTGCTGCAAGGGCTATCAGTGAAAACAATAGTTTCTTCATATCCTTATTTATATTGAATGCTGCAAAAATACGAAATAATTCCCAAACAACGGCAATATTAGGCTACTTTAACGTGTCGCCAAAGGCTGTGATGGCATTGCGTACCGTCTCCACCGCATCTTCCATCGTGCCGTTCACGCGTCCGCCGGAAGCATTGCGATGCCCACCGCCGTTGAAAAATTGTTCTGCCATTTTATTACAAGGGAACTCATCTGCCGAGCGGAGGCTCACCCATACGAGGTTGGGTTTTTCCGTGTCTTCGCGCAGCGAGATGGATAGTTTTAACCCTTTGATTTGCTGGGGAATGTTCACTAATCCCTCTGCATCACCCTTGATGAAGTGAAAACGCTTCTGTTCTTCTTTCGTCAGGGTATAGAATGCGGAATGGTATTCGGACAGCACTACTAATTTTTCGTACAATACATAGCCCATCAATCGGATGCGGTTCTCGGAATAGTTGTTATATACGTTGCGATAGATTCTGTCCTTGTCAATGCCTTTCGTGAGCAGTTGGGAAATAATGAAGAATATCTCAGGGCGAGTGGAATTGAACGTGAAGCCGCCCGTGTCAGTCATCATGCCGCAATAGATGGGAGCGGCAAAATGTTTCTTCAACTCCTCAAAACCACCAAGCTGCCACACGATGCGGAACACTAATTCCGATGTGCTGCAAAGGTCGGGATAGCTGATGGTGAGCACAGTGGGAACATCGGGTTTCAGATGATGGTCGATGAGCACGCGCTCTGCCGGTGTCGAGAGCAAAGCCTGTTCCATTTCATCCACGCGACTCGGCGTGTTATAGTCAAGACAGAACACGAGGTCAGCTATCTTGAACAGCATGTCGCACTTTTCCTTATGCTTGTCGTAGCGGACAACCTTGTCCGTGTTGGGCAACCAATGCAGGAAATCGGGATACTGGTCGGGTACGATGACCGTGACTTCCTTGCCCCGCATCCGCAGGTATTCCGCCCAGCCGAGCGAAGAACCGAGTGCATCGCCGTCAGGACTCTTATGGCAAGTGATGATGATGTTCTGAGCATTAGAAATCAGCTGGTCGAGTTGAGCCAGCTGATTTCCTGTAAGTATGTCAATGTTCATTGAATCTCAAAAGAGTTTGTTGGGATAGATGCCCTCGTCCACAAGCTGCTGAATGCGGGCGACGGTTGCATCGCGGTCGGCGGCGTAGGTCACGCCAAACCACTTGGATGTGGTGTCGAGCACTTTCACCGTTGCGGTGTTTTCCACGATGAGCTTGTTCACCATCAGCGGGATGAAGAACTCCGCCTTTAGGTTCTCCATGTTCTTCGGATCGCTGAGGAACTCCTTGAAGTAAGCCTCCGAGTGCTCGAAGTAGTCGGGTGTGAAGCCCCACATGTTCATCGAAACGGGGGTGTTGTCCTCTACGCATACCCACTTTCCCTCCTCATCCTTGTAGCGGATGGGCTGATCGGCAGCACCTGCCTCCGAGCCGTCCTCGGCACAGCGTACTATCTCGGTGCGCTCAACTACGGTCGTCAGGTTCTCGTTTGCATCCTTCGAGCAGATGCCGCGAGCTACGGTGCCGTTCTCGGAGAGTGTGTTACCCACGCGGAAACCCACCATTGCATACTGGTTTGTTGCACCCTCGGGAAGCTCGGAGAGGAACTTGCCGATAACCATGAAGGCGTCGCGGTTATAGAAATCATCGCAGTTGATGACGCAGAACGGTTCTTTGATGACATCCTTGCCCATCAATACAGCATGGTTTGTGCCCCAAGGCTTCTGGCGGCCTTCGGGAACGCTGAAGCCCTCGGGCAGCGCGTCAATCGACTGGAAGCAGAGTTCGCAGGGAACCTGCCCTTCGTATTTCGAGAGAATCTGCGTGCGGAACTGCTCCTCAAAATCCTTTCGGATGACCCACACGATCTTGCCGAATCCGGCTTGAATGGCATCGTAGATGCTATAGTCCATGATGGTCTCGCCATTGGGACCCAGTCCATCGAGTTGTTTCAGTCCGCCATAGCGGCTTCCCATACCTGCTGCAAGCAGGAAAAGAGTTGGTTTCATAAGCTTTGTTTTTTATTGTTTAGGTAATTTTTCTGCAAAGGTACGAAAAAGGTGTGACAAGTGGTAATGGTAATCGTGTTTAGTGCTGCTTTTTATATAATTTAACGCGGCGGCAGACGTTCTCGTTTTCTCGTCTTTTCTATTCGTGTGGCATGTTATATATAATATAATGTACGCGCGCGTGTAAGATCTTAGGCTCGACGATGCGTCATTTTGTGCTCTGTCGTGCAACTCTGGAGCACAAATTGAGCAACAGTGGAGCACAGAATGGGCCATCGTGGAGCACAAAATGGCGCACTGCGGAGCACAAAATGGGACATCGTGGAGCTACTAATGAATTTACACGTCTGCAACTTGTCGGATTTGTCGGGTGATGGAGGTCAGAACGGATACCCCACGGCAAAGTGGAGTGTGTGGGCATCCTTGAAGCGGTTGATGTTGAAATAACCTGACTTACCCGTGTCGTAAGGGAAGTGGAGCGCGACACCCCAATCAACGCGGATAACCAGAAATCCAAGGTCGTAGCGGAGCCCGAATCCTGTCCCGAGCGCAATCTGGTCGAACAGGGAGGAGAGTCTGAGCGCTGTTCCCTGATAGAGGGTATTCACCATGTCGTTTGCCTCCTCGCTTCCCGCATTACCCACCTTCGGGTCAAAGGTCCATACGTTTCCGGCATCCAAGAACACTGCGCCGTGCAAGTCACCGAAGAGGCGCGTGCGATATTCCAAGTTGCCGATGAGCTTGATGTCGCCGTTCCGCATCAGATATGACATCTGGTCATCGAAATAATCACCGAAGCTACCGGGGCCGATTCCCCTCACGTTGAAGGCGCGGATGCTGTTGGCACCGCCGGCATAGAACACCTCGCTGAACGGCGTGTCTATGCTGTTGCCGTAGCTGTAGATAAGTCCGCCGTTGAAGTGTGCCAATAGGTTGGTGTTGGCATTGAGGTTCCATGTCTTGGTGAGGTCGGTTTCCAAGCGGATGAATTGCGAGTAGGGAGTATTAAAGAGTTTCTTGTTGCGCTCCGTGAAGGCGTGTCCGCCGATGCGGTCGTAGAGCGATAAGAGATTACCCGCCTCTTCGACGGTCGTCTCCCAACGGATGGGATGATGGAATGCGGCGGGACTCTTGTAAGTGTAGGTATAGCGCATCTTGAGCGTGAATTGGTCGCTCATGGATGCAAAGAGATATACGTTCTGCGCGCGGATGGAGTCAAACTTCTCCGTCCAACTGCCCATGTGCTGATATTTCAGCGTGAACGGCGATAACTGATGCGTGCTTTGGGCAGACGACTGCCAGCGGTAGGTCCATTCGCCAGAGACGATATTCATCTTATAGTAGGTGGGGCGTTGCACGACATCTGCTGATATCTTGGCGATGGTGGTCGGGGTGAAGGTGTAGTTGCGGCGCTTGGGGCGGCCGTTCTTGTTGCGGCGGATGCGGTCGCTGTTGTAGAACGGGGCGATGATGCGAGGGAACTCGATGGAAATGTCAGAACCATACTGATAGTTGCTCATGCGCGACCCGCCGTGATTCGCCCACTCATAGGAGCCGTGCAGGTTGATGTCAAGTTCCTCGCCTCCACGGAAAGCATTGTGTTTGGTGAAACCAAGTTTCACTTCCGGGCCATAACGCCCGATGGTACTGCCCGTGAAGTTGGTCTCAATGTAGAAGTTGTAAGGCTTGTCAAAGGTGCAGTTGAGGCGCAGGTCGAGCGTGTCCTTGTCTTGGCGGGGGGTAAATTGCAAATCAACATTGCTGAACATCCCCGTGCTGTTGATGTTATTGACGGACTCCAAATACTTGTCATAGCTGAAGAGTTGGCGCGGGCGCAACTTGAGGTTCTTGAGCACGACGCGTGGACGGACGGGTGGTTTCTTACCACTATAATATATAGTAAGATGTCGGCGGTGTACGGTGTCGGTCGGCGGTGTGCGCATCGACTTGCGGAATAGCACCTCAATGTTGCCAACATACCATTTCCGTAGCGCCTCACTCGGCAGTTCGTTGGCAAGTTGGAAGCGCAATTGTGCCTTGTCGATAATGGCAAAGGTGTCTGCAAGGTATGACGCATAGCTCGGGTTGTAGAAATAGTAGCCGTTATTACGAAGCAGGGTACTGATGCGGGTTCTCTCCCCGTCAAGCGTCGCGACATCGAAAGGTTCGTCACGACGGACCACCGATTCATCGAGCGTGGAGTCTATCAGCTGCTTGATGTCGGGAGGGAAATTGACGTAAGCCACCGAGTCGTAAGTGAAAAGGCTATCGAGCTTGACGGTGTAGCTAATCTTACTTTTCTTGGGATTCTTCAGTGGTACTTTTGCATAGGTGACCTCCCCACGGAAATAGCCGTTGTTGCGGAGCACGGACTTGGCGACGGCAGCACGCAAGTTTGGGTTCACCTGACTCATCAGTATGGGTGCCTTGCCGAAGGTCTTCGTCATCCACTTGGCAAATTTGGAATCCTTTGTGGAATATTTGTTATAGACCCATAGGCGGAACGAGAAGGGCTTGGCGTAATAGCTGCTGCCGAAATATGCACCGTTGGGGACGGTAGCGAGGGCAGCCTCCACCTCTTCCTTGGTGGTTGCCAGGTGGTCTATGTAAGCATTCGGATGCTCATCCTCGTAGGCTATCTTCGTCAGTCCTCTGAACAGTTGGTCATCCTCCGGAATGTTCTTGGTCATGGAACAAGAGGCGAGCAACGCTGCAAGAAGGAGTATTAGGAGGTTATTTCGTCTCATGGGCAGGTGCGTTTATTGAGTCCGTTCGTATGGTGTCGCGGGGCATGGTCATGGCGGGTTGTCGCATCATCGGCATCGGTTGCGCGCTCTTCTTCCAGAAAGTCAGGATGTCCCAGAAATTATCGAGTTTGCGCCGCCATACGAAACCGCCACCGTACTTGCTGGTATATCCCTCCAACCAGTCATATACGTTCTGGCTGTAGAATAACTTTACATTCTGCGTTGCATCCTGATTCAGGCGGTATTCCATTGATACATTGTCGAAGAACGATTGCTTTTGTCCCATCGGGTCACTCGCCCCCGAGCTAACCTTTCCGCCTAACTCAATCTTCAGACGGTTGTTGAAGAACCGCTTGGCGAACTTGAAGGAATAGTCTGTATGGGAGTCTCCCGATGCATCGATGGAGTTGTCTATGCCCACGCTGAGGTCAATCGTCTTGAGGGCAGAGCCTGTGATGCTATTAATCTCACTCTCTAAGAAACTACTCAGGGCGTTGTTCATGGAGAATCCACCCGTGTTTCCGTCGGCAAGATACATGCCCGTGGTCAGCATCGTGACGGCAATTTTCCCTCGTTGCTCGGTGGACATCGTAGCGAGTTCACTGCTGACATTCTGGTCTTCGGGAGCATCGATGACGAATTCCAATCCCATATCGTTGAGCGTCTTGGTGATGACCACGCCACAATCGAAAGCAACGGAGCGGCTTTGTCCACCATCGCCACTAACGGTTGCCTTCGTGCGCTCCGTAGCGGTGATGTTAAGACGGGGATTCATCGGGTCGCCCGTGAACTCCACATAGCTGCCGTTCTTAATATTAAAGGTCTTCAAGGGGATGATGGGCAGGGAGTATTTCATCTCGCCGTTTACCAACGTGTAGCGCCCGGTCAGTCCGATGCCATCCGTATTGTATTTCATGTGCAGGTCGCCACCACCCGTCAAATCTACGTAGTTGGTGTGCTCGGGATTCAAGTCGCAGACGATATGTGCCCCCTGCGCCACGCTAACCGTCAAGTCCATGTCAAGCCCAGAGGGGAGTGGCCGGGAGACGACGGTCTGCGTGCTGTCGCTGAAATCCGTGAACTTTACCAATTCATCCAGTCGGTTGTCGGTGGAGAGCGGCGAGTCGAGCAGCATATAGGTCATGTCGGTGGAACCGAGCACATCAAGTTTTCCGCGTATGCTCAGCATTTCCAAAGGTCCTTGCATACGGGCGAAGAAATTGACGAAGGCCTTTCCGAAGGCGATGGAACCCGCCTCTTGCTTGGAGTTGATGAGCAAGAGATTGCGCGCTTGCATCCGCATATCCATCATGATGCGGTCGGTGTTTGAGAAATCTATGCTGCCCATGAGATTGAGCGGTTCGTCATTATAGGCGTAAAGGCCGAAGTTCTCCAACAACAAGTGGGAATCTACGATGCGGACAGGGTCATCGTCAAAGCGCATCCTGATGCCATAGGGGACACTGATGAGGTGGGAGGAATCAAGATAAATCTCACCGTTTACATCAGGGCGAGCGGTCGTTCCCTTAATGGTAAGGTTTCCATCGCCGTAGCCATCAAGTCCGATAATCTTGTCGGGCACGAGACCATTCGCCATCGACAGGGGCATCCGTGTCAAAGTGAGCGTTGCGTCAATTTCACCTTCACCCTGGTATGTGCCACTAAGCAATCCGAATTCTTCGTCATCGAGCATCAACCGGGCTTCGACAGCATGCGTATCATCCTCTTTCATCAGATAGACAAACTCTGTGCCGAGGTTTCCGATGGGCGAACCTTCGCATGCCATGTTGGTGATAGTCATATCCGATGCGATGGAGAAACGCTCGTCCTGGTCTTGCAGGAGGTGATAGTCGCCATCAAGATAGCCCGTGATGTGGGGCATATAGGGGAAGACGGAGGTGATTTCCCCGAGATCGATGCGGTTGAGGCTGAGCGTGAGATTCTGAAGCATCGTTGAGTCCAGGTCTTCGGAATATATCTTGGCACCCGTCTTATCGTCTGCTATCAGGTCAATCTTTGCCCTGACTCTCTTGTCGGAAGCAAAGAATACGTAATTATCCTTGTTCAGATTGAACTCCTTGTAGCCCAATGTCAGTCTGTCGGGCACAAGACGAAGTCGCAAACCATCCTCTTCCATTTCCGCCGTAGCCCCTATGCGCACGCCAAGCCTATCTCTTTCGTCATAATAGCGCAACCCTGTGATGGCACCGCGACGGTGGAAACTTCCGTCAATGAGCGTGTTGAAAACGAATTGCGGGTTTCGCCTGTTGTTTCGTATCTGTCCGTTGTAGGTCAGTCGGTCGCCCTTTTGTTTCAAGTTCAGCCGCACGGTATCTATACGAATGCTGTCATAGTTGAGCGAGTAGATATGGCTGTCGCCGTTGATGCCCGTAATGGGAGAGGTGTCAATGTCAAGCAATAGTTCCTTGAAGTTGATGTCCCTCGTTTTTAGGAAGTTAGCCACGGGGTTGTCGCTTTTGCTTTCCAAATGGAGTTTGAGGGTGGGCAAGACGGCCTTGATGGCGGGTTGGTCGATGATTCTTTTCTCAAACTGCGCCATGATGGAGTCCGCGAGCGTGTTTCCTTGTTTGATAAGTTGCTCATATCCTCCACTTGCATCCAATTTCAGGATGAAGTCGCCACTCTGGGCGCGCAGGTAGGTCGTGTCGGGATTAGTGTTCAGCAACAACCCGATATCTTTCGGGCGATACAATTTCTTGGAGTCTTGGATGTATAGGTCATTGAACAGACCACTCGCATAATGCGTCTGCTTCATGTCAGAGGCAATATCCACATGACCGCACATCCCGACGGAAAGGGGGGCATCCACGAGCCGCATCCGATACAAATCCATCTTGGAAACATCGGCACCGAGCGTGGCTTCGATGCGCTTCGTACTGAGCAGGGCATCGAGTTCGATGATACCGTCCAAGAGTTCATTGTGTCCTTTTACGGTCATTACACCCCGCCCATCGTGCAGGTCTGCCGTGGCGATGATGTCGTCAAGATTCCATGAACCATACAGGAACTGATGTACTTGCATCTCAGCATCCAACTGGCTGTACTTGGAGAAAAAGTCAGTGCCATGCCCTTTCGCCTTGATGTCGGCGGTGAATGTGTAGAGCGAATCGTTGGGCATGAAGTGGTGCAGGTTCAGGTTGTCAATGCTGATGTTGGCATCGTAGGCAATGGCAGCCATTCTCATCTCGCCCTTGTCATCGCGCGGGAGGGTAGCGTCTGCCTTCATCGTCACGATGCCGTCCCCTTCCTTGGCGGTCAAGGTCGTTGCATAATGTGGCCCGTCTGCATGAATATTCCCATCGAGCGTGATGTTTTGGGGAATACGATAATTCTCCGCGATGCTCTTGTCAAGGAGTGTTGTGGCGAAATTCATGTTCTCCGCATTAACATGCCACTTTATGTCAGCAAAGAGCCTTGTTATGTCCGTAAGATGCCTTGTTATGCCGTTAGCGGTGATATGTAGGGCGGTAGGGAGTGAGATGTCTATCCCCGCAATGTCCATTTGCTGCATATTTCCGTCGGCTGACCCTTTGATGCTTAGCGGATGGTTGGGGTATTGCTCTATGAATTTTTGTGGGAGTTCACCCATGAATCGTATCAAGTCTTGCTTGCCGAGTTGGGCATTTAGGCGGAGCATCATTCGTGAACCATCGGGTGTGGTCAGCGAATCTCCGCCCATAGAGGCACTATTCAGGGAGTCGTTGAAGGCGTTGAGTCCGATGGCGGCCTCTAACTCAATGTCAGAATCGGGCGTCCGTAAGGTGAGGTGGGGCAGATTGATGTTCGCCGAATCCATCGCGATGTTGCCAGACAATTGGGTGATTTCCAATCCGCTTTTCTCTTTCGCCATCACATTCTTTATCTGAAGCGAAGTCTTTGGGTCGGCATATTCGATGGAGTCAATCCGTAGGTTGATGCTGTTGAGTGCGATGTGGTTTATATCCAATCCCGGGGCTTCGGGTTCTTGACGGTTGTCGTATGTCAGCCCTCCGTCAGCCCAACTAATGCTTGACACCTTATATATACTTGCGCCGAGGTCGATGTCAGCCTCCCGCAACACGGTCTTCCCCATATAGATGCCCACATCGAATGTGTCGCCCGGCAAATGAATCTTGATGCTTGTCCGTGCGATGCTGAGGCTATCGGCATAAATTCGCCATAGCATTTCCGATGTGGTTGTGTCAATGGCGGCGGTATCGCTGAGGGTAATGTCTAATTTCGCATCTGCAAGTCGGGCGCCGTTTACCTTTGCCGTCTCCTTTCTGAGGTCAATGCCCTTTGAGGAAAGCCATAGTTCCTGGAACTCACCTTTTACGCACACATCACTGATGAAGCCATTGGTGTTGATTTTCGCTTGTCTTAGTGCCAATTCATTGACGACTACCCGCCCTTTCAAAAGTGGCAAGAGTCTTACATCGGCGATGACTTTTTGGATGTCGGCAATCGTGTCGTTGCCTTCTTCTTGCTGGATAACCTTTACACCTTCTATCCCCAAATCCAGCGGGAATTCCAGGCTCACGCGCTCAATCGTAATCGCCATTCCCGTCTCCTCGGAGGCGAAAGCAACTACTTTACCCACCACCCAATTTTGGACGGGTGGCAGGTATAGTAATGTGGCGAGTATGATGAACAGCAGAATGGGCGACAACACCGCAATCCCAATCCACTTCCACGCTTTCTTCATTCAGTATCTTAAATCTCGCTGCAAATATACAACATTATCCTGACAATCTTACGGTTCTGCTACAATTTATGGCGATTGGCGCACTCGAGCGCGACAATGCTCATTCAAATTGCTCAGCGGCGGCCTTTACGATTTCGGAAAGTGTCGGGTGGATGTGTGTCATATTTGCCAATTGTTGTACCGTTGCACCGTTGCACATCAGTACGCTGACCTCTTGAATCAAGTCGGCGGCGTGTGCTCCGAAAGCGTGACAACCCAATATCTTTCCCTCTGGCGAAGCGATGAGTTTGAGCATTCCCTCTGTCTCGTTCATGGCAAGTGCCTTGCCGTTTGCCCTCCAAAATGCCTTCTTGCACACATGGTCCGCTCCGCTTTCCTTGCATTGGTCTTCGGAAAGTCCTACGCACGCGGCTTCGGGATTGGTGAAGATGGCGGCGGGCATGATGTCGAGACGGATATCGTCCGATTTCCCGAGAATATGGTTCACGGCGTGGATGGCTTGCATCTCTGCCGCATGTGCCAGCATCTGCTTCCCGTTCACATCGCCGATGGCATAGATGCCCGGGATGGTGGTCAGCAGATGGTCATCCACTTGAATACCTGTCCGCTCATTGTACTCGAAACCAGCATTGGAAAAATCTGGGGAGATTCGTGGCGCACGACCTACCGCCATCAGAATCTGCTCTGTTTGAATAGTCTCTTTCTTGCCTTTCCGCTCGAATGTCACACCATCCTTGGTGATGCCTGTCACCGCCGATTGCATACAGAAAGTAACGCCCCGCTTTTCCAGCGTCTTCCTCAAACGCTTGGCAATGTCGCTATCAAGGGCGGGCAGACACTCTTTCAAGAATTCCACGACGGTGACTTCCACCCCGAATGAAGCGAAAATGCTTGCAAACTCCATACCGATTACTCCGGCACCGATGATGCAGAGTGATTGGGGTAATTGTTGCAGGTTCAGCAGGTCAGAAGAGTCAAGCACCGCTCTCCCGTCATGCTCTTGCAGGCGCAAGGTCTTAGGGATAGAGCCGGTGGCAATGATGATGTTCTTCGCCTGATATTCCTCCTGTGTCGTGGTGGTTTTTACCGTATGGGTATCCACAAACGCCGCGTAGTCCTTGACCAGCGTGATGTTAGGGTGGGAGAGTAAGGTCTCAATGCCGCCACGCAATGCGTTGAGCACTTCTTCCTTACGTTCCACGACGCGCTTGAAGTCGAGTTCATAATGCAGGGCATTCAGTCCGAATGCCTCTGCCTCCTTCAATGTCTCCACCACCTCGGCATTGCGGGCGAAAGACTTGGTTGGGATGCATCCTTCATTCAGGCAAGTGCCGCCAACGTGAGCGGTTTCGAATATCGTCACTTGCAGTCCATTCTTCGCGGCATATTCAGCGGCGCGGTAACCGCCGGGTCCCGCGCCGATGATGATAAGGTCAGTTTGTGTCATACTTCCGTCGTTTCGTTCTTCAGTTGCCTGTAAGTCACTATCGGGTGCTTGGCTGCCAACACATCATCCACACGACCGATGGGTGTATGGTGTGGTGCTGCCTTCACAACCTCTGGATTTGTCTTCGCTTCCTCTGCAATCTTCCGCATCACTTCGATGAAGCCGTCGAGCGTTTCCTTCGATTCATTCTCGGTCGGCTCTATCATCAGGCTCTCGTGGAAGAGTAAGGGGAAGTAGATGGTGGGTGCGTGATACCCGTAGTCGAGCAATCGTTTTGCCACATCCATCGTAGTGACACCTGTCGATTTGTCTTTCAGACCGTCGAATACGAACTCATGCTTGCAAAGTCCGTCGATGGGTAGTTCATAGACATCTTTCAGGCACTCCTTGATATAGTTGGCATTGAGCGTGGCAAGCGGTCCAACCTCCTTGATATGCTCCCTGCCGAGCGTGAGAATGTAGGCGTATGCACGCATCATCACGGCAAAGTTTCCGTGATAGGGACTCACGTGCGGGAAGAAATTTTCAAGTCCTTTCCGTACACCGACAGGACCCGCACCGGGACCGCCACCACCATGTGGTGTGGAGAATGTCTTGTGAAGATTGATATGCATCACATCAAATCCCATATCCCCGGGGCGACAAGCACCGAGCAGAGGATTAAGGTTTGCACCATCGTAATACATCAGTCCGCCACACTCGTGAATCAATGCCGCAATCTCTGGTATCTGCCGCTCAAAAAGACCGAGCGTGTTGGGGTTGGTCATCATCATGGCAGAGACATTCTCACCCTCTGCTGCAACGAGCCTTTTCAAGTCTTCCAAATCTACTAATCCGTCCGCGGTGGATTTCACCTCAACGACCTCCAAGCCGCAGACTGCTGCCGAGGCGGGATTAGTGCCGTGGGCAGAGTCGGGCACGATGACTTTTCTCCGCCGTTCATCGTTGTGGCTACGATGGTAGTTGGCAATGGTCATCAGACCCGTCAATTCACCATGTGCGCCGGCATACGGCTCGAAAGTGAAGCGTGCAAGACCCGTCAGTTCGCATAGTGAGCGTTCCAACAAGGTAATTACCGCTTGCGCCCCACGCGTGGTGTCGGCGGGCTGCATCGGGTGCAGATGTTGGAATTCGGGCAAGGCAGCCATTTCCTCGTTAATCTTAGGATTGTACTTCATCGTACAAGAACCCAAAGGATAAAAACCATTATCCACACCGAAGTTGTTTTGCGACAGATTGGTGTAGTGGCGCACCACGGTCATCTCGTCACACTCTGGCAAAGTTGCTTCTTCCAATCTGCGTAGCGAGGCGGGAATCGCATAGTCGCCGAAGTTGTTTCTTGGCAGGCTGTAGCCCTTGCGACCTTCTTTCGAAAGTTCGAATATCAGGTTTCCGTATAGTCTGTTGTTCATAAGGCGGCAATTTTTACGAGGTTATCAATCTCTTCTTTCGTCCGCTTCTCGGTCACGGCAATCAGCAGACCATCCTCGTGCTTCACGCCTCCGAGAATGCCATTGTCAATAAAGCGTTGATAGAGCGCATCCGTATCACCGTCATATTTCACGAAAAACTCGTTGAAGAATGGGCGGTCGGGATAGGCGAGCGAGAAGCGTCCAGTCTCCAAAAGACGGTCGCAGAGATAGTGCGCACCCGCGTATGATAGTTCGGCGGCCTCTTTCAGTCCTTGTTTGCCCATCAGCGACATATAGATGGTAACGAAGAGTGCCATCAGCGACTGGTTAGAGCAGATGTTCGATGTAGCCTTCTGCCTACGGATGTGCTGCTCACGGGCTTGGAGTGTCAATACGAAGGCACGTTGTCCACGATTGTCGCGCGTCATACCCACGATACGCCCCGGCATCTTACGGATAAGTTTTTCCGTACAGCAAAGATAACCCACGTAAGGGCCTCCGAATTGCATGGGGATGCCAAGCGACTGACCATCACCCACGGCAATGTCTGCGCCCCATTCGCCCGGTGTCTTCAATACCGCAAGGTCTGCCGCCACGCTATTCATAATGAGCAAAGCCTTGCTATCGTGGCAGGCATCTGCAAAGCCTGTGTAATCCTCCACGATACCATACACGTTAGGCTGTTGCACGATGACACCCGCCACACCGCCTTCTGCTAATTTCTGGCGGAGGCTTTCAGCAGAGGTCACACCGTCGCAAACCTCGATGGCGTCTAACGTGATGCCTTGGTGCAGGGCATAGTTTTCAAGTACGGAGCGTGTCTGCGGGTTGAGGGTATCTGATATTAATATCTTGTTCGCCTTCTTACCGGCAGCCACGGCCATCATCATTGCCTCTGCGGTGGCGGTAGTCCCGTCATACATCGAGGCGTTCGATATGTCCATGCCCGTTAGTTCGGTCATCATCGACTGATATTCAAAGATATAGTGCAGCGTGCCCTGTGAGATTTCAGCCTGATAGGGCGTGTAGGAGGTCAGGAACTCCGAGCGTGAGAGCAGGTTGGGAATGGCAGAAGGTGTGTAATGGTCATACACCCCGAAACCAGCGAAGCACGTCAGTTGCTTGTTCTGCGAACCTAATTTCCCGAACAAATCCCGCACCTCTAACTCGCTCATCTCCGAGGGAATCTTGTAGTCGCCCCGGAATCGTATAGACTCCGGCACTTCCGCATAGAGGTCATCAAGCGAGGCGATGCCGGTCTTGTCGAGCATCGCCCGCAAATCGTCCTCCGTATGAGGGAAATATTTGTAGGCCATAGATGCTTATTTTGCGCAGAATTCCTCGTAAGCGGCAGCATCCATCAGGCTATCCACTTCTGCCTTGTCGGAGAGTTCCACCTTGATAATCCAGTTGGCGAATGCGTCTTGGTTGAGCAATTCGGGCTCGTCTTCCAATGCCTCGTTCACCTCAACGACGGTTCCGCTGACGGGCGACATCAGGTCGCTGGCGGCCTTCACGCTCTCCACCGCACCGAACTCCTCGCCGGCTGTTACCTCGTCATCCACTTCTGGCATATCCACATAGACCACGTTGCCGAGTGCGTTCTGCGCATAGTCCGTGATGCCTACATAACCAAAGTTGCCTTCTACTCTTACATATTCGTGCGACTCTGAGTAGTAGAGTCCTTCCAATACTTTTGCCATAATATAATACAGTTTTTATTTTTTAGTTATTTCTTATAATGCTTGTCATAAAAGCGTTTCTTGACCACCTTGCCGGGGAAGGTCTTTTTACGGATTTGTATCTCCACCTCCGTGTCAAGTTTGGCGTGTTCCGTATCGATGAGTGCCATACAGACGCTCTTGTCGGTCGATAGAGTGTGATAGCCGGTAGTCACTTCGCCGATGGGCTTGCCGTCTTTCAGCACGGTATAGCCGTGGCGGGGAATCGCCTTGTCTGCCAATTCGATGCCCACGAGTTTGCGCGCCGTGCCCTCCGTCTTTTGTTTCAGCAGAGCCTCGCGACCGATAAACTCCGCTTTGTCGAACTTCACGAACATTGTCAGTCCTGCCATCACGGGGGAAATCTCCTCTGACAGTTCATCGCCGTAGAGCGGCAATCCTACCTCAAAGCGCAGCGTGTCGCGGCAGCCAAGTCCGCAGGGCTGTACGCCCGCATCTATCAACTTGTCCCAGAACCCGCGAATCTGCTCCGGCTTGGCATAGATTTCAAAACCGTCCTCACCCGTATAGCCCGTGCGGCTCACAATGATGTCGCCGATAGTCTTCACGGTGTAGAACACCAGTTCCGAGCAAGCCAATCCGAGTACGGTCTCCATCACGTGTTCTGCCTCAGGCCCCTGCACGGCTATCTGCCCATACTCGTCAGACACATTTTGCAGGTCGATGTCGAACCCCTCTGCCTGCTGCTGCATCCACGCCCAGTCCTTGTCGATATTGGCGGCGTTGATGACGAGGAAGAAGTCGTTTTCTCCCATCTTATACACCAGAAGGTCATCCACCGTGCCGCCGTTCTCATAGCACATCATGCCGTAGTAAATCTTCCCCACGGGGGCATTTGCCACATCGTTGGTGAAGATGTGCTGCACATAGCGTTCGGCATCCTTGCCGCGCACCGTTACCTCACCCATGTGAGACACATCGAACACGCCCACTTTTTCCCTCACCGCCGTATGCTCCGGGGCAATGCCTAAATACTGTATCGGCATGTCGTAACCGCCGAATGGAGCCATGAACGCCCCGAGATAGACATGCTTGTCGTGCAGGCAAGTACGCTTCTCTTTCTTTTCCAGTTCTTGTTTAATAGCCATTTTGTCTTATTGCAGTAGTAATAGGTTAATGAAATCTTCTTTTTTTAGGTTCAGAATCACGTTGTCAAGCCGTGCGGGTAGTGCCCGTTCCAAGGCTTCCTTTTCGAGTGTCACGCCTTTCAGCGATGCCAGTACCGCATCGATTTCCCCAACGAGGAAGTAGTCACCCATGAGGTTAAGCGAGCGTATCACGCCGTTTTTCAGTTCAATGCGTGCCTCCATGTCGCCCACGCCCTCCACGCGCTGTTTCCTGACGAGGGTATATCGGGGATTGTTGCCATAGATGAACTCGTCGGAAAGATATTCACGTTCCATTTCCTCGATGCCCTTCACGTCTTCCGCCGTCAGCAGAATCTCGCCGTCGCACAGGTTCTCACGCACGAACTGCTTGAATTCCCCGATGCTTATTATGGTGTGGTCTTTCAGCAGGGCCACGCGCTGCCTCACGCTCTGCACGCCCTTCGACAGCAGTTTCCCGTCCGTCGGGGTGATGGAGCCCACCATGTTTATCATGTCCGTGTCGTAGAGCATGGTGCCGTGTACGATACTTCGCCCCGGGATGTGATAGAAGGCGTTGCCACTCACTTTCCTGTCGCCTATCATGATGTCGTTGCGCCCGCTTGCCGTCGCCTCGATGCCTAACTTCCGCAGCACGAGTACCACCATGCCAATGTATCTGTTGAACGTGAATCCCACGTTTTCCTCGGAGGTGATATAGGAGAACATGATGTTCTTCATGTCTGCATACACACACCCTCCACCGCTCTTTCTTCGATAGGTCTCAATGCCGTGCTTGCGACAGAATTCAAGGTTTACCTCGTTCTCAATCAACTGGTTGCGCCCGAAGATGACGCTTGGCTTCACCTGCCACATGAAGAAGCAGTCAGGCTCCGACAGCCGTCTCGCCACATACTCCTCCATGGCTAAGTAGAACGACAGGCGGCGCACGTCGTCAGTCGGCAGGGCAACGTATTTCATTGATTGTATTTTAGCATTGAGTTTGTTTCTTATCTTTGGTGCAAAGATAATATTAATCCGCGAAATATGCAAATTTTTCCCAAAGATTGTCGTCGGGCAGGGAAGCCTCGGCGGTGATGGTCTCCTTGGAGACGGGGTGGATGAACTCTACGCGCCGTGCAAGGAGCGAGATGCTTCCGTCGGGATTGCTTCGGGGCGCACCATACTTGAGGTCGCCTCGGATGGGGCATCCCATCTTTGCCAACTGGCAGCGGATTTGATGGTGGCGGCCCGTCAGGAGTCTCACTTCGAGCAGCGTGTAGTGGTCTGACTTCCCGATGACGCGGTATTTCAGCACAGCCTTCTTTGAGTGTGGCTTCTCCGTGTCGTAGGCATAACTCTTGTTTTGCTGCTCGTTGCGCACGAGCCAGTGGGTGAGCGTACCCTCCGGCTCCCGTGGCGGATTCTTCACGATGGCCCAATAGGTCTTGTGTACCTCGCCCTCGGCAAACATCCGGTTGAGGCGCGTGAGTGCCTTGGAGGTGCGGGCGAATACCACGAGCCCGCCCACGGGACGATCAAGGCGATGCACCACGCCGAGAAACACCTCGCCCGGCTTGTGATACTTCTCCCGGATATAGTCCTTCACCAAGTCGGAGAGGGGGCGATCGCCGGTCTTGTCACCCTGCACGATCTCCCCGCTCCGTTTATTGACGATGATGATGTGGTTGTCTTCGTAAACGACCTGCATCTCTTCTTACATGTTCATGCCGCCATCCACTTGGATGACCTGACCCGTGACGTAGCTCGACAGGTCGCTGGCGAGGAACGTGGCCACGTTGGCGATGTCCTCCACCTGTCCGCCGCGGCGCAGGGGAATCTTCTGAATCCACTCCTTGCGGATGTCGTCAGAGAGTGCCTGCGTCATCGCCGTGTCGATGAAGCCCGGCGCGATGGCGTTGGCGCGGATGCCCTTCGGGCCCATCTCCTGACCGATACTCTTTGCGAGTGCTATCAGGCCTGCCTTCGAGGCGGCGTAGTTAGCCTGCCCTGCGTTGCCATGCACGCCCACCACCGATGCCATGTTGATGATGGAGCCGCCGCGCTGGCGCATCATCACCGGGATGATGGCGTGGCAGAAGTTGAATGCCGACTTCAGATTGACCGCAATCACCGCATCCCACTGCTGCTCAGTCATGCGGAGCATCAGCCCGTCTTTCGTGATTCCCGCGTTGTTCACGAGAATGTCAATGCTTCCGAACTCCTCCTTTACGGCCTTCACCACCTCCTCCGTCTGCGCGAAGTCAGCAGCGTTCGAGGCGTAGCTCTTAGCCTTCACGCCCTTGGCAGCGATTTCCTTTTCCGTCTCCTCGTTCACTTCGAGGTCGGTGAATGCGATGTTTGCGCCTTCTTCGGCGAACTTCAGTGCGATAGCCTTTCCGATACCGCGTGCAGCTCCTGTGATGAGGGCTGTCTTACCGTCCAGTAATCCCATAATCTTTCTTCGTTTTTATTGTTTAATTGTTTTCTTACCTAATGCACCATACACAATCTTCGCCACCTGAACCTTCGTGTCCTCCTCCCTCATGCCGTGCGCGATGCGCCCGAGGATGTAAGGCACTTCCAGACCCTTGATACAGTAGTGGGTGATGTCGGCGACGAGGTCGATGTTCTCGATGTCGAACTCACCCTCCTCCTTGCCTTCGGTGAACACCTTGCGAAACAGCTCCACCTCCGCGTCGTCGAAGTGCTTGCGCACCTTCTCCACCATCCAGATGTTACGGAAAAACTCGGCACGCAGGTTTCCGTTGCGCACCACCGTCTCACGAATCATGTTCAGGTGCGTGTAGATCAGTTCGATGATTTTGTCCTGTGGGGGTATCTTGCGCATCGCCACCTCGTCGAGCTTGTCGCTCAGCCGCTCCAGCTCGCTCTCGATGACGGCATAGTAGATTTCCTCCTTCGACTTAAAATAGGTGTATAGCGTGCGCCGCCCCTTGCCCGACGAGAGCGCGATGTCGTTCATCGTCGTGTTCTCAAGGCCGTTCTTGGCAAAGAGTTGCCGGGCCACGTCCACCAATGTTTGTCTTGTCTTGGATATTGACATCGGTCTGTTTCTGTTCAACTTATACGAAATTGCACATGCAATAACAGTGTGCAAAATTAGGCTTTTTGTGCGAGATAGCCAAGAAAAAGCGGGGAAAAATGCAAAAAAGTAGCGCGATTGTTTGCAGAATCCGAATAATTGTCGTACCTTTGCACCCGCAAAACGATAAAACATCGCGGAGTGGAGCAGTTGGTAGCTCGCCAGGCTCATAACCTGGAGGTCG
>JAFLSG010000027.1 GCA_022511065.1 Prevotella sp. | reverse complement strand
AATTCCCCTCTATCTTCTTACGCCCCCCTTATAGGGGGCTAAAGATAGAGGGAGAAATGAATTTTTGCGCGCAGGCGCGCGAAGTCCCTCCCACCATTGCGCAGACGCTTTCCCCTTCCGTTGAGGACGCAAGCTTCCGCCCATGTTTCCCGCAAACTTTTGCCCTCGTTTCCCGTAAAATCTTCTCTCCACTCGGTGCAAAATTCTGCTCCATTTCGGGCGAAATCTCCCTTCGTTAGGTGCAAAAATTCCCGTAATTTTCCCTCCATAAATGCCATTGCACACCCTGCTTTAGGTGTGCAGATTTAGGAAAGAATAACGTTTTTAAGATTAAATAACGCGCAATTCTCTTTATGCATCATAATATCTTTCGTGGTGTTTGCAGGGGAAAAAGAGCTGGCAAACTTGCTCTGTTTCATTTGAGAAATATCACTCGTAAGCCAAAGAACTTATACCAAAGGAGTTGTTGAGTTGGGAACAAGTTTAAAGCCGTATTCCATCATTAGTTCTTCTGCAAGATAGTCATCACTCATACAATGCATATCGGCTATACCCTCATTAATTAGGGTGAAAGTCTTTGAGTCATAAAACTTACCTAAAGCTTCCTCGTAAGATATCGAAGCCTTATTTGCGAAGATACTAATAATTCGAGCGAATTTCCTTTGGAGAAGGGTCTTGTTTGCAATCATGGCTTATTTCAATTTAATAGATTCCACAAAATGTAAACACTGCTCCAACAATTGCTGATTAGCTATGCATATCTGGAAATTAGGATGCTTGAAGTGCAATTGCCCAAGAGCTTGCTCACGAGAATAAACTCCTTGCAAATACAGATCAACGGTATCAAAAACCTGATCGTCTGCCACCCCTCCTTCAATCATATCGTAGTGCTGTCGGGGTAAACCTTTCCTACAGCGCGCGATATAATCTAACCATTCTCCATCAAGTGTTTCAAATTTCTTGTACGAGAATTGGACAGGTATTTCATCAAGTTCATATATATTCATGATAGCCGGATCTCCCCTGCGTATAAAGCGCTGACCATAATTCTCGGCTTGCTTCCTAATGGTAGTCATATAGAATCCACGCCCAAAGTCCAGGTATTCTCTTGAATGAATTATATCAGGCAAGGTAATCTCTGTGGTAGAAGTATGATAAACTTTCATGCAGTCAAAACTCCTCTTCTATGCATCAGTTCGACCAAATCTTCTACAATGTATTCTTTCGAGAAGGTATGAAGCGTATCATAACAAGGTACAATGTAGTCTGATATAATGTTTGAGTCAGAGAGTTTATGGTAAATGTCACTGGCATCCATTTTAAGATAGTCAGCTACACTTCCTATACAGAAAACCGTAAAATTCAAAGTCTCAGCATTCATAATACCTTGGTATTTGTCCTTTCTGCTGCAAAGATACAAAGTTATTCCTAAACTTCCAAATAAGAGAAAACAAAATATCAGCTTATCTCTGGGCGGAAAAATGAATGATAAAATTTGAGGGCTACCAACTGGCAGCCCTCAACCAACACAAAAACTAAACTAGACTTAACTAAAGCAAATCGAGATTTTCACAAACCCACGATTGCAAGTGCAAATGTATAACAGTTTTCGCAATCTTCCAAATTTTTTCTGTATTTTTTTTCAAAAAAGTGCGATTTTTCCTCTTTTTGAGTGTTCTGAGCCGCCCTTTAGACTCTTTTTTGAACTTTTTCAGCTGCTTTTCCGAGCAGATAGTAGTCCAAGATTGTCATCGCTGCCATAGCCTCCACGATGGGCACAGCCCGGGGAAGAACGCATGGGTCGTGCCGCCCGCGAGCGGTGAAGATGGTGGGATTTCCCTCTAAATCTACGGTCTCTTGCTCGCTCAACAGCGTGGCGACAGGCTTGAAGGCTACCCGGAAATAGATGTCCTGACCATTGGAGATACCGCCCTGGATGCCTCCGCTATGGTTGGTTCGGGTGGTAATTGCCCCGTTTTCGTTGATGAACACGTCGTTCTGCTCCGAACCTCTTGCCGTCACACCATTGAAACCCTCGCCATACTCAAAGCCTTTCACGGCGTTGATGCTGAGCATCGCAGCCCCTAATGCCGCGTGCAGCTTGTCGAACTCAGGCTCTCCAAGCCCTGCGGGACAGCCTTTGATGACGCAGGTGATAATACCCCCGATGGTGTCACCCTCGCCCTTAACTTTGGCTATCAGTTCCTCCATCTGCGCTGCTTTCTCCGCATCGGGGCAGCGCACAGCGTTGGTTTCCGTGAGGGAGAGGTCGTATTTGTGATAATCACGCTCCAAGGCGATGTCGCCCACCTGCGAGGTATATGCCTGCACCGTGATGCCTAATTGCCGCAGCACCAACTTTGCCAAAGCTCCGCCCACGCACCGACTGATGGTGATGCGGGCAGAAGAACGCCCTCCGCCACGATGGTCTCTGATGCCGTACTTATTATAATAGGTGTAGTCGGCATGCGATGGGCGGAACAGGCAGCGCATATTCTCATAGTCCTGTGAATGCTGATTGGTGTTGCGCACGATGAACCCGATGGGGCATCCCGTGGATTTCCCCTCGAAGACACCGCTCAGCAACTCCACCTGGTCAGGCTCTTTCCGCGAGGTGGTGATACGGCTCTGCCCAGGACGGCGGCGGTTCAGTTCGCTCTGGATGAACTCCACATCAATGTCAATGCCGGCGGGCATGCCGTCGATGACACCGCCAACAGCCTCGCCATGGCTCTCGCCGAACGTGGTCAGCGTGAATATGTTTCCAAACGTGTTGCGCATATCCGTAGTGTGGTTGCCCCGTTGGGGTGGGTTAGTGGTGACAATGCCCGCAGCCGCAGCCACCGTCGTGCTGATGGTCGTGCCCCTCGCAGTTGCCGCCGCAGCAGCATCCGCCCGCAAGGTGTTTGATGAGGTGCTGCACCTCCTCTTCCGTTGCCTCGCGGTTCTCGCGTACCAATCCCGTGAAGTTCAGCGTCTTGCCGGCCAATGGGTGGTTGGTGTCTATGGTCACTCCGTCTTCCTCAATCTTCACGACCTTTGCCATAAACTGCTGATCCTCATCGTTCACGAGGGTAATCACCGCGCCGATATAGATGTTCTCACGGTCGAAGTGGCCGTTAATGCAGAAGGCCTCACGCTCTAATTTATGCACGCCCTCCGGGTCATACTCCCCGAAAGCCTCTGCGGGTGGCAGGATGAAGTCGAAGGTGGAGCCTCGCTCCAGTTTCACCACCTGCTGCTCGAAGTTCTCGAGTGCGATGCCAAAACCACTGATGAACTCAAAGGGGCGGTCCGTGCTGGTCTGCTCCTGTAGTGTGCTTTCTCCGTCAGCCACGACATAAAGCTGATAGACGACTGACAGAAATCTGTGTTGTAGCTTGTCCATTGTTGAAAAACTGTTTTTGATATAGGTTGCAAAGGTACGTAATTTTATCCATATAACTATCTATTCCCTTTGAAAAGATTTACGGAGATAGCTTTTTGAGGGAAAGGAAGCATTCTTTGACTTGTATCAATAAAAGGACTGTTATCGCACACAATTTGATGAGAATGTTTGTTTGCCGTCGAAATCCGGCGTACCTTTGCACCGTCAAAAGACGTTTTAGGATAACATTTAAGTATTAAGGTAAGGGCAGAGTAACACGCTGCCCCGAGTAAAAAAGAAAGGGTAAAAAGATGAAAAAGATGATTTTGACAATGGTGGCTCTGATGAGCATGACAACTGCATTCGCAGAGGGTGAGAACGCTGCAACGGTAAGCAACATGGAGGTTTACGACATGACCGTGAACATGAACAAGCTCTCCTATGCGCTGAGCCTGGCAGACGACCAGAAAGAGGCAGTGGCAGACATCCACCACACATTCGCGGCAGAGATGAAGTTCGCCGCTGAGTACGGCAAGAACGACCGCAAGGCATTGGTAGATCGCGCCATCAGCAACAACGTGAAGTGGATGCGCTACGTGCTCAACGACAAGCAGTATCGCACTTATCTGACGCTGCTGAACACGACCATCAACAACCGCGGCCTGAATAAATAGGGTTAGCTCTAAGTAGTCAGTAGAGAGGCATTCCTTCGGGGATGCCTCTGTTTTTTTATTGAAAATTTGCTATTCTCGATATTTTTTGCTTACTTTGCGGGCAGAAAGCGAATTTAGATCTACGACATATGAAGAGTTTGAAAGTTTTTCTGCTGGCTTTGGTATCGGTCACCGTGGTGAGTTGCGGTACGAGCAGCACGGTGCCTATCACGGGGCGCAAGCAGAATCTGATGGTCAGCGATGGCGAGGTGCTCAGTCTTGCCACGCAACAGTATCAAGAGTTTATGAAGACGGCGAAGCTATCGACCAATGCCAACAACACGGCGATGGTGAAGCGGGTGGGGCAGAATCTGGCAAATGCCGTGACGACCTATCTCAATACCCACGGCCTCGCATCGGAAGTTCCTAATTTCAAGTGGACATTCAACCTCGTACAGGACAAGCAGGTGAATGCTTGGTGCATGCCTGGCGGTCTGATTGTGGTCTATGAGGGACTGCTGCCCGTCACGCAGGACGAGGCTTCGCTTGCCATCGTGCTTGGCCATGAGATAGCCCACGCGGTGGCGAAGCATTCCGCTGAGCAGATGAGTACGCAGATCAAGCAGCAATATGGCTTGCAGATTGGCTCGGCTGTGGCAGGTGCTTTGGGCATGGGCACGAACACTTCGTCGGTGGTACAGGCAGTGGTGGCGCAGGGCTTCAACTTCAAGAACCTGAGCTATTCGCGCAGCCATGAGAGCGAGGCCGACCACATGGGACTGATTTTCGCTGCGATGGCAGGCTACGACCCGAAGGTGGCCGTAACATTCTGGCAGCGCATGGCGGCAGCTTCCACGAGTCAGACGGCAGAGTTCCTAAGCGACCACCCCTCGGATGCCACCCGCATCAAGCAGATACAGGGATGGCTGCCCGAGGCGCAGAAGTATTACAAGAAATAATCACTAAAACAAGAACGATATGAAAAAACTTATTTTCACCCTGTGTGTGGCGTGTGGCTCTGCCCTCGTGGTCAGTGCGCAGTCGAAGGTGGGCGGCATTTCGGTAGAGATGCTGAAGGAGATTCAGAAGGAGCAGTCGGCATCGCCCGCCAACAAGGCACTCGTGAATGCTATTGCTGCCAACAACATTGACGCTTTGGCGAAGAATCAGCAGAATGCCGGTGCATTCGACACTTACTTCAGTGTGGAGACCAAACGGCAGTCCATCACCGATCAGAAGTCATCCGGCCGTTGCTGGATGTTCAGTGGTCTCAACGTGCTGCGCTCCAATTTCGCGCAGAAGAGCGACTCGCTCACGCTTGAGTTGTCTCATGCCTATCTGTTCTTCTGGGATCAGTTGGAAAAGGCAAACCTGATGCTTCAGGGCGTAATAGACACGGCGAAGAAGCCTATCGACGATGAGCGCGTGCGCTTCTTCTTCCATAGTCCGATTGGCGACGGCGGTACGTTCTGCGGTGTTTCCGACTTGGCAGAGAAGTATGGTTTGGTTCCGGCGGAAGTGATGCCCGAGTCGTTCAGCACGGACAACACATCGAAAGCCCGCTCGCTGATTGCCTCGAAGCTCCGCGAGTTCGGTCTGCAGTTGCGCGACATGGTGGAGAAAGGTCAGAAACCTGCCGCCATCGAGAAGGCAAAGGCTGGTATGCTGAGCCAGATTTACAAGATGCTTGTGCTGACCATCGGCGAGCCTCCGCAGCAGTTCACCTATGCCTTCAAGACCAAGAACGGCAAGGCAGCAGGTGCTGCGAAGGAATATACCCCGCAGTCATTCTATCAGGAAGTGGTGGGCGGTCCAATCAACGGCACGTTCATCATGGCGATGAACGACCCGCGCCGTCCGTACTACAAGACATACGAGGTGGAGTATGACCGCCACACCTATGATGGTCACAACTGGAAATACGTCAATCTGCCGATGGATGAGATTGAGAAGATGGCGATTGCCTCGCTGAAGGATGGCCGTAAATTGTATAGTTCATACGATGTGGGTAAGTTCCTCGACCGCAAGCGCGGCTATGCCGACACGGAGAACTTTGACTATGGTTCACTCTTCGGAACGACCTTCGGCATGGACAAGGCGCAGCGTATCTCTACGTTCGACAGCGGTTCTACCCATGCCATGACCCTCACGGCGGTAGATCTGGACGAGAATGGAAACGCCAAGAAGTGGAAGGTGGAGAACTCTTGGGGAGCTTCTTGGGGGCAGCAGGGTTGTCTGATTATGACCGACCGCTGGTTCCGTGAGTTCATGTTCCGCCTGGTGGTTGATAAGAAGTACGTGCCCGAGAACATTCTGAAGGTTGCGGAGTCGGAGCCTGTAATGGTGATGCCCGAAGATCCGCTGTTCTTGCCTGACGAGTAATCTGCAATATTTCACATGGCAATAAAGAGGATACTGACGATATTGACAATGGCTTCCTGCGCATGGACACTCTGTGCGCAGGAGCCTGTTTCCGTCGCTGAAAGCGTGGAGCGGCAGAATGCCGCTTCTCAGATAGGCGATGCGCGCTCAGATTTAGGAACTTCTGCAGCATCAGTATCAGGTCTTTCTGCGCCAGTTGTTCCCGAAATAGCTGCGCCCGCAGGATTCCGTGCGGACACCCTCGCGATATCTTTCCCGCTGCTTACCTCTCGCGGCACTATATCCCATTATCCCTATTACGGCAGTCTGCTCTCTGGTTATGGTGACTGGGCGCTCCATCAGGGGTTCAATGCCTCGTTGTCTGCCTCTGCCATTTTCGGTTTGGGGCATCATTCAGGCAGCGGGTTTGCCCATAGTCTTTCCGTGATGTATGCGGACAACATCACGCCGAAGCTCTCTTTCGCCCTCGGTGGCTATTATTCTTTCCTCGATTGGAGCGGTGCCCGTTTCAATGATGCAGGTCTTACCGCCATGCTCAGCTATCGCTTCGATGAGCATTGGGAGGCTTCTGCCTTTGTCCAGAAGTCGATGATGAAGCCCAACCTGCCCCCGCATCTCTATTGGATGAGTGATGTGGGCGACAAGATTGGTGCTTCTGTCCGTTACAATTTCAATCCCCAGTTCAGCGTTTCCGTCAGTGTCTGGAATGAGAACCGTCCCAATTTCTATGGCCCCATTCCCCCTTCTTTCCCGGGTGAGAGGCGCTGAATTGCAGGAATAAATTGTGTTCTACCTTCAGTCTTAGTGGGCGAAACGACCTGATGGCGGAAGTAATGTGAGGTTTTTTCTGTCACATGGTATTACCAATATACGCAATAACAAGGAGCAAATAAGGTTCTTCAAGGGAGTAAAAAGGCATACACGCGGTTTGCAGCGGGCGTGCGAAGACCTTGCGCCTGTTGGGGAAAATGTTTGCGGGGAGCGGAGAAAGGGCTTGCGGCGGGCGGTGCAAACCTGATATTGGAAAGGTGAGACTTTCTTTTTGCTTTGTCTATGCTACTGCAAAGATACAAAATAAAAGGGCGAAATGCAAATATTTGGCGTGAATAATAACAAAAAAATGGCAGAAATCTCTGCCATTTTTTATTTGTCAATATCCACTATCGTGTAGTTGCTTGTGCCCAATCCGAGTTGCTCGGCATAAGCGACGGTGTGCGTGCCGTGCAGACTGTTGATGCGCTTGATGAGCGGGTCGGCATCATCACCCTTAACGGACTCATGGGTAAACACGAGGTCAAGACAAGCCTTGTCGAGTGCTACGGGGTCGGTAGAAGCAAGGATACCCATATCCTTCAGTTCGGGTGCGTGCGGATTGCCATCGCAGTCGCAATCGATAGACATGTTGTTCATCACGTTGATGTAGATGATGTCCTTACCCTCCTGCTTGAAATAGTTGTGGACGGCCTGTGCTGCGGCAGCCATCGACTCAAGGAAACCATCCTGGTTGTCAGTGTGACCCCATGCCTTGTTCACATCGTCAGTCACGCCAGCCGAGTGGATATAAGCCTTGCCGGAAGATGATGCCACGCCGATGCTGGCGTTCTTCAGCACACCACCGAAGCCACCCATGGCGTGTCCCTTGAAGTGGGCGAGGTTGATCATGAAGTCATAGTTTGCCATGTGCGAGCCCACAATGTCGTGCTTAATCCACTTGGTATCCTCTACGGGAATCTCCATTGTGCCCTCTTCATCCATGAGATCCACCTTGGCAATCTTGTCATATCCGCGCTCCGCAATCGCCTGCTTGTGGCGCTCCACGGTGTTACGGCTGCCGCCGTAGGCGGTGTTACACTCCACAAGTGTGCCGTTCACACCCTGCACGAGGTCTTTTATCAGTTCGGGGCGCAAGTGGTTTGAGCGGCTTGACTCGCCGGTGGAAATCTTCACCGCCACGCGACCCTTTGCCTCTACGCCTAATGCCTTGTAGATCTTGACAAGCGACTTGGGCGTGATGTCTTTCGTAAAATAAACCACGGCGGCTTTGCTGTCGCTTTCTTCCGTCTGCTCCGTCTGAGGCTCAGATGTCTTACTTGCACAGGCGGAAATCGCGAGGCAAGCCATCATCATTGAAAAGAAAAACTTTGTCTTCATTATCCTATCTGTTTATTTCAGCGCAATCTTCATGAATATCGGATTATGGTCGGAATAGCTCAGCTCGCGCTTGTAATAGGAAAGACCCTGCAATTCCTTGTCGTGGAAGATGTAGTCGATGCGCACTTTCTTACCGCGGAAGGTGTACATCCAGCCGGAACCGCACTCCTTGAAGCCGTCAATCTTGTCGCCAAGCATCGTGTTGTAGACGTATGAATAAGGTACATCGTTGAAGTCACCGCACACAATGATGGGCACCTCTGCCTCACGCATATCCATTGCTAGTATGTTGGCCTGTCCCGTGCGGGCAAGCATGCCGAGGGTGTAGTTGCCGTAGATGGCTCTCACCAAGGCGTTACTCTCCAAGTCCATTCCGTTGTTGGACATCTTTGCTGCCCTGTGGAGCGTACCGTTCAGACCCGTGGTCTCCAGGTGCGCGTTGTAAACGCGGTAGGTAGCACCATTCACGTCAATCTCCGCCCACAGCGCACTGTTGTTGGTCTGGTCAAAGTCAAACGTCTTGGTGTCCGTAATCGGGTAACGGCTGTAGATGACCATGTCGCTCTTGCCGACGGCCATGTAGGGGAAATATGCCTTGTAGGAATCAGAATTCTTGCGGTTTCCGCTCTGGTCGAAATACTCCTGAAGGCAGAGCACATCGACTTTCTGTCTCTTCATCTGGGCAAGGATGTCCTGCGCCATGAAGCCTGAAGTCTCACGGCTGAACATCGCCACGTTGTAAGAGGCAATCTTGAGTCCGGGCTTGGCATCGGCTGTCTCATCCAAGGAGCGGAACTGGTAGATTGTCCCGATGTAGGGGATGCAGCACAGGATGGTTATCAAGGGGATGAGTGCCCAGTGGAAACGGCGCAAAATCAGCCAGTAGATGAGGAACACGGCATTGCCCGCAATCAGGAAAGGTAGGGCATAGACCATCATGGCGCGGGCGGTATTGCCGGCAGGCGGCACATCACCACCATAGAGTCCCACGAAGGTGAAGACCGCCAACAATGTGGTGACCACCAAAATCATGAATGAAAAATATTTCTGCACGGCACGTTTTCCCATAATCTGAATAAAAAATTAAAATGGTAAGGTTTAGGTTGATGAATGATTAGTTGTCGTCTTCTATATATTTCTCGACCATCTCTATTAGCTTCTCCACCTTGAAAGGCTTGCCCAGGAAATCATCGCAGCCCGCCTCCTTCGCTTGCCGTATGTCTTCGTCGTAGGCATAGGCGCTGATGGCGATGATGGGTGTGCTGGTGTTCACTTCCTTGATGATGCGCGTGGCATCGTAGCCGTTCATCTGCGGCATGCGGATATCCATCAGGATGAGGTCGGGCCTGCTGTCCTCGTTGATGTTTACCGCCTCGATACCGTTGTGTGCGCGGAGCAGTTGGTAGCGCTTTTGGAGCACAATCTTCACTAACTCGTAGTTGCTGTCCTCGTCTTCCGCCACAAGGATGGTCTTCGTATTGTCATCCGTTCGTCCACCGATGCGGATGGATTTCACGTTGGTGGTGGTCGTCGTCTTGTCCTGCTCCATTCCGCCGATGGTGCCCTCGAAGGGGAACCTGAACGTGAACGTGGAACCTTCGCCCAGCGTGGACTCTACGGAAATCGTCCCGCCTAACTTCTCGACGATGATCTTGCAGAGCTGCAGACCGAGACCGAAGCCGTTGTTGCCCGTCTCTGCGTCTCTCGACATATAGGCGTTGAAGATGTGCGGGATATCTTTCGGATCGATGCCCGAACCCGTGTCCGTCACGAAGAACTCAATGTTCTCGCCCTCGTCGAGTATGTTATATCCGTAGGTGATGCTGCCTTTGGGCGTATGCTTCAGCGAGTTGCTGATAAGGTTGGAGAACACCTGCATCAGTCGGTTACTGTCCGTGACCATCGTCACGTGCATCGACGGCTTCTTCCACTCCAGGTTAAGCGTTTCCGGGCAGCGGAACTTGAATATGTTCTTGATTTCCTTGCAGAACTCGTTGAGGTCTGTCGGTGCCTTGCGCATCACAATCTCGCCCGACTCTACCCTTGACAAATCGAGTATCTCATTGACGAGACTCATCAGACGGCTGTTGTTACTCTCGATGATCTGGAAATACTTCATTCGCTCCTCTTGCGAGTCCGTTTCCACCAGAACTCTGGAGAAACCTTCGATAGCATTCAGCGGAGTACGGATTTCATGGCTCATATTAGCGAGGAAGAGAGACTTCATCCTGCTGGCGGTCTCGGCCTTCCTTGCCTTCTCCTCATTCTCTTTCAGCTTGCGGTTTGCCTGCTCCAACTGCTCGTTGGCAGCCATCAGCTTTCGGTTAGCTTCAGCGAATTTCTGTAGTAATATTTCCTTTTCGTCCTTATCCATCTGTCTGATGCTGATACTATGGCGGCGCAAAGATACGAAAAATATTCTATAGTGTCGTCGTTTTTAAGGATTTTTTTAACTTCTCACCGCTTTTTCCCATGCTCCGCTGTGCTTGTGGGTACTCAGATAGCGCATTCCGCGGAACACGTTGAGGTTCATGAACACGAAGTAGTAGGCGGTGTAGAGCAGTTTGTTGCGCTTGCCCATTCGCCCCGTCAGCCAGCCCCCGAAGGCAGCAAGGTAGAACAATGCCTGCATAACCAGGCATGTTGTGTAGATAACATGGCATCTTAGCGCAACAAGCAGTATGTTTGTGAGCAGAAGAATGACCATTGCCACGGGGGTGATGCTCCATCGCAACACGCGGTGGCTGATATACTGGAAAGCCACGACGGGCTGACGGAACGGATTGAGCATCCGTCGGAGCCACCAGATACTCTGCAATCCTCCGGCGGCGATGCGGCGCTTACGCTTGGATTCCTCGTAGATGTTCGCCGAGCCATATTCCATGGCGTAAGCCTCGGTGGTGTATGCGATGCGCTTGCCACCATCGACGACATACATGGAGAGCATGAAGTCATCAAGTAGCGCATTGTCGGGCACCTCACGGCAAAGTTTCGGGTCGATGGCGTACAACTCACCAGCCGCCCCCATCGCAGAATAGAGTTCGCTGTCCCATTTCTTCAGCGTACTCTCGTATTTCCAATAAAGCCCTTCGCCTTCAGCGGCCATCTCACCCTTTTCCCTTGCTGCTACGCGCTTCTCGCCTGATACGCAGCCCACCGTGGGATCCATGAACAAGCGGGCAATCTCACGCATCGCACCTGCATTGATCATCGTGTTGGCATCGGTGAATGCCACGTATTGCGTCTTCACCTCGCTCAGTCCATGCTTCAATGCGGCTGTCTTGCCTCGGCGTTCCGGGCTATACACAACATCCACCTCTGGGTAAGTCGCCAGCAGTTCGTTGGTGCGGTCGTTGCTTCCGTCGGTCACCCACATCACGCGCAATTTGTCTTTCGGGTAGTCGAGCTTTCGGGTGTTCTCCATCTTCTCCGCCACCACGTCTTGTTCGTTGTAGGCACAAATCATGAGGGTGATGGTGGGCAACTCGTCGTCAGCCGGCAATGCGGTCTTTTGTGGAGTGCCGCAAAAGAGCCGCTTGAGCCGGATGATGATGTATAATAAGATTCCATATCCGAGGTAGGTATAGAATACGATGAGCAACGATGCCCAGAACAGGATTTTCAGTGTCAGCATACGTGGGGGCTTGTTGGGGTTGTTTTACTTGATTTCTACTTCCTCCTGCATGTCTATGAACTGCCTGTTGGAGTCATAGAACTCATATTGCAGGAAAGCCAGCTTTTGTGACGGCACGATGCGTATGCCTAAGCCGTATTTCATCTGCCATTGGCGCTTCAGGCTGAAGATGCCTTTGTTGATGTAAGCCGCCACGTAGGGATGTACGTGCAGGCTGAATTTCTTGATGCCAATCTTATTGACCAGGTTGGCAATCTTGCTCTCTAAGGTCTCTGTAAACAGGATGCTCGACTTGATTTTTCCCTTGCCAAAGCACGTCGGGCACGTCTCATCCACGTTCACGTCCATTGCCGGGCGCACACGCTGACGGGTAATCTGCATCAGCCCGAACTTCGATAGCGGCAGGATGTTATGTTTGGCGCGGTCTTTCTGCATGTTCTTGCACATCCGCTCGTAGAGCATCTGGCGGTCTTCGGGCAGTTTCATATCTATGAAATCCACCACGATGATGCCACCCATGTCGCGCAATCTCAGCTGACGAGCCAGCTCATCAGCTGCGCCGAGGTTGGTCTCCAAGGCATTGGCTTCCTGTCCGTTCTCCTTCTTGATGCGTGTACCGCTGTTCACATCCACCACGTGCATAGCCTCCGTATGCTCGATGATGAGATAGGCTCCCCGCTTGTAGTTCACCGTTTTTCCGAAGCCCGACTTGAGTTGCTTGGTCACGCTGAAGTTGTCGAAGATGGGCACCGTGCCCTTGTAGAGCTTCACGATGTCTTTCTTCTCCGGCGCAATCAGTCCCAGGTATGCTTGTATCTCTTCATAGACCGTCTCGTCGTTCACATGGATGCCGTCGTAGGTGGGGTTGAATAGGTCGCGCAACAAGGCTACAGATCTGCTTTCCTCCTCTAAGCACAACTGCGGGCGCTCGGTGGTTTTCTGTACCTTGGTGATGGTATCTTCCCATCGCTTTAGCAGAATTTTCAGTTCCGCATCAAGCTCAGCGGCTCGCTTGCCTTCCGCCACCGTCCTCACGATGACTCCAAAGTTCTTGGGCTTGATGCTTTGAATGAGTTGTTTCAGACGGCTTCGCTCTTCGCCCCGTTTAATCTTCGTGGATACGGAGACGCTGTCGTCAAAGGGAATCAGCACTAAGTAGCGCCCGGCGAAACTCAGTTCGCAGGTCAGGCGTGGGCCTTTGGTGTTAATAGGCTCCTTGACAATCTGTACCAGCACCTCTTGTCCCACCTTGAGCGTGTTGGCGATGCTGCCGTCCTTCTTCAGGGCGGGCTGCATGGTTGCCTTCTGTATAGGGTAGAGCTTCTTGCGGTCGCTGACCACCTGCTTCAGGTATTTCTCGTAAGAGCAGAATTGACTTCCCAGATCAAGATAATGCAGGAATGCCACGCGTTCGGCACCGACGTCCACGAAGCAGGCATTCAGTCCGGGCATCAGCTTCTTCACCTTTGCCACGTAGATGTTGCCGACGGAAAACGATTCCGTGCGCTGCTCCTTCTGGTACTCCACCAGTTGCTTGTCTTCGAGCAGGGCGATGGACACGTCTTTCGGCTGCACATCAATGATTACTTCACTTGTCATTGTCTTTTTGCTTTTTCTGACGGGTTGTCGTTAAAAACTAAGAAAGGTGTGTCGCTATCCTTTTACGGATAAGCAGACACACTCCTTTCATTTCTTCTTTGGGTCGCAGACGAGCGATTACTTGCTCTTGTGACGATTCTTGCGCAGTCTCTTCTTACGCTTGTGAGTGGCCATCTTGTGGCCCTTCTTTTTCTTTCCGTTTGGCATAATTATGATATTTAAATGTTAATTACTTCATCTTCTCGACAAAACTCTTTGACGGCTTGAATGCGGGGAAGTCGTGTGCCTCGATGACCATCGTCGTGTTCTTGGAGATGTTGCGGGCGGTCTTCTGCGCGCGGTGCTTCACGGAGAAAGTACCGAAACCGCGGAGATATACGTTTTCCTTCTTCTCGCAGAGGCTCGTACGAATCTCTGCCATGAATGCCTCCACCGTTGTAGCCACGTCTCTCTTGGCGACGCCAGTCTCCTCGGAGATTTTGCTGATGATATCTGCCTTTGTCATGTCTTTTATATTATATATTAATAATGTGTAAATCGTCAGTGTCTGATTTCGGACTGCAAAGATATTGTTTTTCAACGTGATACCGAAATTTTCTTGCGATTTTTTTCAAAAAATAGTGATTTTAGGTATCGTTTGGGTGGATTTTTGTACCTTTGCACCCCGAAAACAAGCATCTAAACAGAAATGAAACAGACAAAGATTGTAGCCAGCATCAGCGACCGCAGATGCGATGTTGATTTTATCAGGAATCTATTTGAGGCAGGAATGAACGTTGTCAGGATGAACACCGCCCATGCGGATGCAGAGGGTATCAAGCAGATTATCAGTAATGTGCGTGCCGTCAGCCACCACATTGGAATACTCATTGACACGAAAGGCCCGGAGGTGCGCACTACGGGATGCGCCGAGCCTATCACATACAAGACGGGAGACGTGGTGAAGATCATCGGTCGTCCCGACGTGGATACCACCCACGACATCATCAACCTTTCCTATCAGAACTTTGCCGCCGATGTCAGCGAGGGTTGCCACGTCCTTTTCGATGACGGGGCAATAGATATGTTGGTCATCGGCATCAACGGCCCTGCGGTTATCGCGCAGGTGCAGAATGATGGTGTACTCGGCTCGCATAAGAGTGTCAATGTGCCGGGCGTGCATATTGCCCTGCCCACATTGACAGATAAAGACCGTAAGAACATCATGCTTGCCATCGAGCAGGACATTGACTTCATTGCGCATTCCTTCGTGCGCTCTGCCGCCGATGTGCGTGCCGTGCAGGCTATCCTTGATGCCTATAATTCCGACATCAAGATTATATCGAAGATAGAGAATCAGGAGGGAGTGGATAATATCGACGAGATTATCGAGGCTTCGTATGGTATCATGATTGCCCGTGGTGACCTGGGCATTGAGGTGCCTATCGAGAAAATCCCTGGTATTCAACGGCAGATTATCCGCAAGTGCGTACAGGCGAAGAAACCCGTGATTGTGGCTACGCAGATGCTGCACACGATGATAAACAATCCGCGCCCCACGCGTGCAGAGGTGACGGACATTGCCAATGCTATCTACTACCGCACCGATGCGCTGATGCTTTCCGGCGAGACCGCAAGCGGAAAGTATCCAGTGGAGGCTGTGCAGACAATGGCTGCTATTGCTGAACAGGCGGAGAAGGATAAGATGCGCGAGAACGACATTGAGATTCCGCTGTCACCCCGTTGTGACATCCGTGAGTTCATGGCGCATGCCGCTATTGAGGCTACGGAGAAACTTGGGGTGAAGGGTATTATCACTGATTCCACTACGGGCGACACGGCGCGCAACCTTGCTGCCTTTCGTGGTCCGAATCCCGTGCTGGCCATCTGTTACAAGGATAGGCTTCAGCGGTTGCTGGCGCTCTCGTATGGCGTGATACCAGTCTATCAGAAAGAACACATAGGCAGCGAAGAACTGTTCCTCGCTGCCGTACGTATGCTCAGACAAAAGGGTTACATCGAACTTGATGACAAGATTGCCTACCTCAGTGGAAACATCGGGGAGGGTGGAGGCACCAAGTTCCTTGAAATCAATACTGTCAGTGAAGTGTTTAATAATCAGTACAAGTTCCACCTTCCGCAGGTGTGACGCACACTGTCACTTCCTCACCAACTTGACCGCTCCGTTCAGACCGCTGGGCACAGGCTCCCAGTGGCCGTAAAGGGTACGCTTGTAGTTGATGTCCACCACATTGATTTCCTCCATCTTGCGCCAGTTTACGCCTCTGCGGTCATAGTCGCTGATACGGTTGGCGGGCAGGTTCGTCACCTCAATGCGGATCTCGTTGTCGCCGGCCTTCAATGTGTTCTTGCAGTCAAGCACGAAAGGCACTGACCATGCGCATCCGATAAACGTACCGTTGATATAGACGCGTGCAGATTCACGCACGTCACCCAAATCTATCTGCCAATTGTTTGTGGCATCTTTC
This sequence comes from Prevotella sp., assembly GCA_022511065.1. Taxonomy (GTDB): domain Bacteria; phylum Bacteroidota; class Bacteroidia; order Bacteroidales; family Bacteroidaceae; genus Prevotella. Next base: position 13,832 of record JAFLSG010000027.1, on the reverse strand, counting down.
TTCGAGAGATTGAGGTGCGTGGTGTAGATACCCGTTCCCATCGTCACTTTGACGGAATCGTCATCAAGTGCCTCCCAAGTTTGGGGCGCATTAAGCGTGAAGGTCTTTCCTACCCGTGGGGCTTCCTCTGTGAACGAGAGTGTCCAAGGATTACCAAGCACGATTTCGCTTGCCGTTCCGTTTTCTGGCTTCATGGGAGTGGAAGCAAATATGCTCTTGGCAACATACTCATCGGGCATATCCGTATAAGTCTGCAAGATCATAGACTCTCCACTTCTCAGGCAAATGTCTATGCTGTCATTGGAAATGCTTGCGGGAATAATCTCCCCGTTCAGTGGATTGAACCATGTAGCACCCGCAAACCCGACGGCGAGTGGTAAGCGCTCGCTGACATCCTCGGGTGAGAGGTTGGCAATAAAATAATGATAGCCTGTAGGATTCTTGCGACGGATAGCCTTCAGTCCACCAGCGTATTTCATCGGCTCAGGCAGGGCTGCCAACTTCAATGTAGCGGCATCCGTTCCGTAGATGATGTGCGCACCCTGTTCCTTCAGATGCTCGATGTGCGCCTTTACGTGCTCCGGCATGTTTCCGCTGCCCGGGATGATCAGTCCTTTGTAGCGTGTGCCGGCTGCCGTCTGAAGCATGTCATCCTTGAACTCGGTGGTCAGGATATATTTCTCCGAGATATAGTCGCAGTCGAATCCTGCCTTGTCAATGTCGAGGATGCTCTCAATAAACTCTGGGGCAAGTTTGCCCATCTGGTGAATGGAGAACTGCATCAAGAGTTTTTCGGGTTGCTTCTGCCACATATCTCTGACGGGCAGATAGACGAGGAAGTCATTGTCTGGCTCTCCCCATTGCAGGAAACTCTGGCAACGCTCCACGTATTGCATAAAATAAGGTGCGTCGCGCCAGATGCTGTTCGTCGGACTCATGTCAATGGATGCATAGAACTTCCACCCTGGCCACGGGTCGTTCTTGGGCGAATAGCACGTGCCGTGAAAGTACATGTGGTTCACACCTGCGCAGAACATCAGGTCGATATCGGGCTTCAGTTGGGAGAGCGAGGTACGGAAATGCTCGGTCAGCCAAGTGAATGTCTCGCTCGATGTGTAGGGCTTCCCGCAGATATGGGCTGCCGACGGAGCATATTTCAGCATAGAGAAGTCGGAGTCATTCTTGCGAGTCTTGCCAGGGTCTTGCCGCAATCCCTTGATGCCGAACTCCGAAAGTCCGAAGCCTTCAATCTCGGGAATATCCACAGCGGCGTAGCAATCAATCAAGTTGGCAGGTGAACCGTGCGCCTGGTTGCGGGTGATGGCTCCGTGGGAATGTGCCCACGCCGTCCACTGCTGCGTGAAGTTCTCCAAGAGCAGGTCGCCCAAAGTCTCACGATAGTCGGAAATCACCTGCTGACAACTGCGCTCCGCCAAGTCGCGCTGATTCAGAAGTTGGGGCAGATAGTCCTGCAAACGATAGCCGCGACGCTTCTCAAACTCGTCAAACAAGGTAGGTGTCCACGTTGCCTCCGACACCTCGTAGGAATCATTGAAGAATGTGTGAGGGTAGGGAGTACCCGTGCGTTCGAATGCTACCTCAATGTGTGACAGATAGTTATGTACGGCTTGCTTGTCGAAATGGTCGATGACAAGCCCTTCACCACCAGGTGCGGCACGCTTTACTTTCATCACGCCGTAACGCACATACAAGGCAATCACCTGCCATGCGTCAGTCTTTTGCGTACCTTTCGGAGCCTGCCATGTCAGTTTTCCGTCTGCCACCGAGGAGGTTACGTCTATGGCAAGGTTATTTCCATAAACCATCACCTTGCCAAGTTTGCAGTATTCTGCATCCTTTTTGGGTGCAGACAAATCAAGGTGTTCCACTTTCTTCCCCACGAAGGAGGTATCTACGAACACCGCCTTGCAGGCAGATTCCTCTAATGGAACCCACGGACCTCCGAATGGCCAGCCCGTGCCCGTTGCCATATCCACTTCAATGCCGAATTTCTTACCTTGCTCTTCCACGAAGCGCAGCATACTCATCCAGTTATCGGAAAGATAGGGTATATTATTCGCCTCATTACCCTGCACACCATAAAGTGGGGTGATTTCAAGTGCCCCGATACCGTGCGAGGCATATTCCTGCATCGTCCATGCGAGATTCTCCTTATCTACGGCAGAGCCGAGCCACCACCAGCGTGCGCCCGCCTTTGCCTCAGGTCTTGCCTCTGGCCATTGCTGGGCAGAGAGTGTCAGGGTGAGTGACAGGAGGGAAAGGGATACTAACAGTCTTCTCATTGTTTTAGCGTTTTAGTTTGATTTGTTTTTATTGAATTACGCCTGTCGTAATACTTACTATGACAGGCGTAATTTATGCGTTCCGCATGATGCGGGATATTTCAGGGAAGGGATTATTCGAGGACTACGAGGTCATCGTTCTCCATGACGGTCTCGCCCACGTTCACGCAGACGGCAGTCACTTTTCCATCTCTTTCAGCGGTCAGGTTGTTGTCCATCTTCATGGCTTCCAACACAACGAGCGTGTCGCCTTCCTTCACCTCGTCGCCTTCCTTCACCTTGATGTCGGTGATGACACCCGGCAGCGGAGCCTTGAGTGCGTTCCTGTCCACCTGTCTTGGTCTGCTGGGCACTACGGGGCGAACCACCGGTTTGGGCTTTTCCGGCTCTGGTTCCTTCTCCATCTCCACGGTGTATTCCTCTCCGTTCACGGTCAGCGTGGCGATGTTGTCCGTGATGTCACCGACAACCACCTCGTATTTATTGCCGTTAATGGTATATTTGTACTCTTTCATGCTCAATGCTTTTAGGGTTGTTGTCTCATTGTCTGTGCAAAACTGTTCCACTGCGAGTTGTGCGGGGCAATCGTGATGACACCCGCTTCCGCGTCGTGGGTGTTGTTGCCCAAATGCTCGTGCAGGGCGAGGGCAATGGCAGCATATATTTCGTTATTCTTCATACCATACAAGTATTAAGCACCCTTTCCCCCGTCTATGAGGGAAAGGGTGCGGTAAGCGTTACATAGGAATGTTTCCGTGCTTCTTGGCGGGCAGGGCGTCGCGCTTGGTGGCGAGCTGTGCCAGACCGCGGCAGATGCGGAAGCGGGTGTTGCGCGGCTCAATCACGTCATCGATGTAGCCATACTTGGCAGCCTGATACGGATTGGCGAACAACTCGTTGTACTCGTCTTCCTTCTCTGCGATAAAGGCCTTCACGTCCTCACCAGCCTCTTTCTTTGCCTTTGCCTCCTTGGCGTAGAGCACTGCTGCAGCGCCGGAAGCGCCCATCACGGCAATCTCAGCTGAAGGCCATGCGTAATTGAGGTCGGTGTGGAGCTGCTTCGAGCCCATCACGATGTGCGAGCCACCATAAGACTTGCGCAGGGTAACGGTAATCTTGGGTACGGTTGCCTCGCCGTAAGCGTAGAGCAACTGTGCGCCGTGGAGAATAACCGCATTGTACTCCTGACCTGTGCCCGGCAGGAAACCCGGCACATCCACGAGGCTGACGATGGGGATATTGAAGGCATCACAGAAACGGACGAAGCGCGCACCCTTGCGGGAAGCGTTCACGTCGAGCACACCTGCGTAGCAGCTGGGCTGGTTGGCAACGATACCAACGCTCTGACCGTTGAAGCGGGCAAAGCCCACGATGATGTTCTTGGCGAACTTGGGCTGAACCTCGAAGAACTCTCCGTCGTCCGTGATGGCACCGATTACCTTATACATATCGTATGCCTCATTGGGATTCTCAGGGATAATCTCGTTCAGCGCATCTTCCATACGGTTGATGGGATCGCTTGTGGGCTTGAGGGGAGCCACCTCCATATTGTTTGAGGGGATGTAGCTCAAAAGTGTCTTCAGCATCTGGATTCCCTCTTCCTCAGTCTTGGCGGTGAAGTGGGTTACACCACTCTTCGTGGCGTGTACGCTTGCACCACCAAGGTGCTCCTGGTCAATATCCTCGCCCGTTACGGTCTTTACCACCTTCGGGCCTGTCAGGAACATATAAGATGTGTTCTCCATCATCAGCGTGAAGTCGGTGAGGGCGGGAGAATAAACGGCACCGCCTGCGCAAGGACCGAAGATACCCGAAATCTGGGGAATCACACCTGAGGCAAGGATATTGCGCTCGAAAATCTCAGCATAGCCTGCCAAGGCGTTGATACCTTCCTGAATACGTGCGCCACCCGAGTCGTTGATGCCAATCACGGGAGCGCCCATCTTCATGGCCATGTCCATCACTTTGCATATCTTCTGGCTCATCGTCTCGGAGAGTGAACCGGCATGCACGGTAAAGTCCTGTGCGAAGATGAACACCAGACGGCCGTCAATCGTACCGCTTCCTGCTACCACGCCATCGCCAAGGAACTGCTTCTTCTCCATACCGAAATTGTGGCAGCGGTGCTCCTTGAACATATCATACTCTTCAAACGAGCCTTCGTCGAGCAGCATCTCAATGCGCTCACGGGCTGTGTATTTGCCACGCTCGTGTTGTTTCTGGATTGCTTTCTCACCACCGCCGAGACGCGCCTGCTCGCGCTTCTCGATGAGTTGCTTGATCTTGTCTAATTGCTTGCTCATTTTACTTAATGGATTGATTAGTGTTCACAAAGCTCAGTCAGGATGCCGCAGGTTGATTTCGGATGGAGGAAAGCGATGTTCAGGTTCTCTGCACCCTTGCGCGGAGCCTGGTCAATCAGGCGCACGCCCTTCTCGCTAACCTCGGCGAGTGCCTCAGCCACGCCGTCTTCCACGCAGAATGCTACGTGGTGAACACCCTTGTTGCCTTTGTCGAGCCACTTCTGGATCGTGCTCTCAGGCGATGTCGGCTCCAGCAGTTCCAACTTCACCTCGCCGCAGCGCAGGAAGGCGGTCTTCACTTTCTGGTCTTCCACTACTTCTGTCGCATAACACTCCAAGCCCAGCACGTCAGTAAAGTACGGCAGGCTCTCTTCGATGCTCTGGACTGCTATGCCCAGATGCTCAATGTGAGAAATCTTCATAACTTTATTTATAAGTTTTACGTATATTTATTTAATTTAGGGCACAAAGATACGTATTATTCTTAAGAATTAAGAATTTAGCAAGATAGAATTAAATATTATTAAAACTCTATCGTCACCTTTCCGTTGATTTGTCTTCCCGTCAGGTAGTTTGGCACCGCCCATTGACGGTTGCTCACATCAGTCACCCAATAGTAAGAATTCACGTTGGAAATGCCGAAGAGGTTCAGTCCGTCCACCCCTATCCACACGTTCTTCACGCCCTTGCCCTCCTTGATTGCGCGATAGCTCATGCCGATGTCTGCCCGCTTATAGGCGGGGGCGCGAAATTGCTGTTGTTCCAAACCTCGGTGGGGTGCACCGAACGGTAGCCCGTCGGCGTATGCAAGCCTGAGTGTCATCTTCCATCGGTCAGTACCGGGGAAGTAGTCGGTGAAGTGCAGGTTGATGGAATACCGCTGGTCGGTGGGCATTGGAATCCATTCGCCCATATATTTCTGCCGCGTGCTCATCAGCGAGAAGGTCAGCCACGAGTCCGTGCCTGGCACAAACTCTCCGTATAGTTTCAAATCCAATCCCGCTGCATGGCCGGAACAAAGGTTTTCACCGTAGTAAGTCACCTTCACGTTCTGCACGTTGTAGGGGATAAGGTTCGAGAGTGCCTTGTAGTATGCCTCTGCGGAGAACTTGAAGGAGCGGCCGAGCATCTTGAAACGGTAGTCCATCGCAGCGATGAACTGTAAAGACTGCTGGCTCTTGATGTGTTCGTTGAGGATGGCAGTGGTCATACCGTTTTGGGTTATGGTGTCGCGCATCTCTTTATAGAATGGTGCTTGATAGTAAAGTCCCGTGGCGAGACGGAACGTGCAATCGGTGTTAAATGCAGGGATGATGGCGAGCGATGCCCGTGGCGACACGATGGTCTCTTTGTTGAACGACCAGTTGCTCAGTCTGATGCCGTAATTCAGTGTATAGTGTGTGTCGCCCTTGGCAAAGCGGTAGGTGTCTTGTATGTATGCTTCCGTGCGGTGGCTCTTCACATCGTTGCGTGCCGCGAGCGTATAGATAAGGTCAAGACGGTCGGGCGAGTGGGGGATGGAGTAGCCACTTGAGTCGCGCATTTCGTATTCCCTTGCCTGCTCCTTGATATGCTCCGTCTTGTAGGTGATGCCCGCCTCGATGTCGTGTCGCCTCGTCTTGTGCCTTCCGATGAGTTTCAGACTGATCACGTCTGCGGTCAGATAGTTGCGTGCATGCTCCATATACGTACCCACGCCGAGGCTTTCCTGTGTCTGCGAGTCGTCGAGCCAGTATTGCCCCATGATGTCGTATCGCTCGCTTTCCTTGGCGTGAAAGGCAGATGTCAGGAACTTCACGGTAGTGGAGTCCCCGAAGTTGCGGGTGATGCCCGCCGTACCGAAGAATGTGCGGAACACGTCTTTTTCCTTTCCGTCGAAATACACCTTAAATGATTTCGCATCCGTCAGCGTACCGAATGAGGTTTCGCGGTCTTCGGGCTTGAAGTTGTAGTGGTTTTCTGAAATATTCCCGATGATATCCACCGTCCACCGCTTGTTTGGCTGATACACGATATAAGTCTGGTAGTCTATGAAGTTCGGGCGGTACTCTCCCGTGGTTTCCAATGAGCCGAGCAGGTAGCGATTGGTCTTGTATCTGAGTCCGTGGCTCATTGACCACTTGCTGCCGCTCACGCCCACATAGCCACTTGCCCCGAGCAGCGAAGCGGTGATGGCAGCCTCTGATTGTTTCGGACGGCGGTAGGTGATATCAAGTACCGATGACATCTTGTCGCCATATTTTGCCTCAAAGCCACCCGCTGAGAATCCAATCTTCTCCACCATGTCGGGATTGATTACCGAAAGTCCCTCCTGTTGCCCGCTCCGTATCAGTAGTGGCCTATACACTTCCACTTGGTTGATATACACAGAGTTCTCGTCGAACGAGCCACCTCTCACATTATACTGGCTTGACATTTCGTTGTGGGTAGATACACCCGCCTGTTGCTGAATCAGTTCCTCCACGGCATTGCCCGATGCGGAGGGTGAATGCCTGATGGCTTCCACATCCAATTGCTCCGTCTGCGAGGTCTGTCTGCGCCGTTCCGTCACGGTGATTTCCTGCAAAGCCTCCATCGGCTGCATTACGATTTGCACCGTCATCTTTCCCTTGGGGCGGCGGAACACGCGCTTTCGCACACCATAGCCTACCATCGAGAAACGCACCTCCACCGAGTCGGCCGACTGCAATTCTAACGTAAACTCTCCTTTCAGATTGGTCATCGTCACCTTTCCCTGTTGCGGACAAGCGACTGTGGCAAACTCTAATGGCTGCTCTTGTTCATCGACCACCTTCCCTTTGAGCGTGAAGTCGTCGGCAAGTGCGGCGATGCTTATAGACAGCATCATCATCGTCAGCAGGTATCTACGGAGTTTCGTCACGCATATAATAACGCTTTTTCCCTGCGATTATTGTTTTCCTTGTTTATTTCTTCGCCCGACTGCGGGTCAGTTCGATGGCCTCTTTTCCCGACATGACCTCAATTTCCAGTTTGATGACAGCCACGTTTTCGAGTGAATGGGCGATGGCATCGGTGCTGTCTATGCCGGGCGAATACTTGTCGCCAAGCATCCGCAGTCCTTTCATCACCTCCTCCAGATTATCTACAACGGAAATTTTGCCGGAGAGGATGACACTTTTAAAATAGGTGGTGAACTCTTCGGGCTTGATGTCATCCTGTGCCACGACGCAGAACGATGCCCGCCCGTTCTCTGTGATGCACTCCATTTTCCGTCCGTGGCGTGCGCAGTGGAAATACACCGCCTTGTCGCCGTCGTAGCAAAAACTGAGCGGCACGCCATAAGGACAGCCGTCGATGTCAGTGAGCGAAAGCACACCATTGGTGGTTTCTGATAGTATCTGGATTACCTCCTCTTTGGGGAGCATCTGCTTGAAGCGTCGCATTTGTCTTTCCATAACCTTAAATTATTAATATTGAAACTTGCCGCAAAGTTAGGAAAACTAATTTATACTTCATCATTTGCTTGCCAAATTGTTCAGTCCATCGCGCTCGTTTGTCGTCGGCTCGGGCGGTGTTCCTGTTGAAGAGTTCTTGCAGTGGAATCTTGAAGATTTGTTCTCAGACGATTTTACCAGATAGGTTTGCTCAGTTCCATCAGCTCCTTGTCATGATGTTGAAGTGGGTAGCATTCGTTGTCCAGAATCATCGTCACGCCAGTTTGCGCATTGTATGGCTCCCATGTCGGCAGTCCTTCCACGTTGGGGTCGCCCGTCTTGATAAAGGCAAGCCAAATGTTGCTGATCAGTTTCTCAAATTTGTAAGCGGCAGGGGATGCGCCTGTCATTTCTCGCTGTAGGCTGACATTGTGCAGCATAAATGGGAGTTCCATGCCGTGCGATGCCCCAAGTGCGTTGCTTTCAGGTTTCCAAGTAAATAGATAGAGGTAAGCCGGTGCGCCACCTTGTGCGCTTTTTGCCTCTGCTTGACGGACTGCATTGGCGCGGAAACCTGTGTCCACATAAGTCATTTCTTTCGGTGCTGCATTTGGATATGCTTTGCGAAAGGCATCTGCAAACTTTGCGCCAGCTTCTTCACCCATGCGGCTTTTCACGGCAGCCACCGCCTCCTCTTCTGTCATGTTCCGGCTGATGTCAAACGTGAATTCGTTAAAATCTGTTCCAATCAGCATGGGCACATTGCGCGAGACTTCTGAAGCAGGGGCAAACGGATGTTGAGGAAGAATTGTACCATCTACTACAGGCGAGAGCCTGTCTTTGATACCCTTGTGTGCCAATCGCTCCGTTGCGGCATTCAGCTCGTCGTATGTAAACTGCGTAAAGTCGGCATTCCCATTGGGTGTAAGCCCCAATTCCTCTGCCAATGCGATGCCAAACTTGCGGGGCGCTTCCGGCTCTGCCTGACGAATGGTAGAGCCACTTTGCACGATGGCACGCTTGAAAAGCCCCTGTGCGCTTGGCATCGCCATCAGGGTAGAGACCTTTCCGCCACCGCCCGACTGCCCGCCGATGGTTACGTTGTCAGGGTCTCCGCCAAAGCGGTCAATGTTATCGCGCACCCACTCTAACGCCTTCACAATGTCCTGCATACCCAAATTTACAGAGTGCGAGTATTTGCCGCCCAACCCTGTCAAGTCAATGTAACCGAGAATGTTCAGGCGGTGATTAAGATTCACTACCACGATGTCACCTGCTTCTGCCAAAGCCCGGCCTTCATAGCAGGGAAGGTCGTGTCCAGAACCGCCGCTATAGCCGCCACCATGAATCCATACGAACACGGGTCGCCGTTTTCGGTCGCTGATGCTTGGTGTCCACACGTTCAGCACCAAGCACTCCTTTTCGTCCATCGGCTCGATGACAAACTGATTGCCAAAAGCATAATCCGTCTGGTTGTTGCCATTCCACCGCAGTGATTCGCCCTGTGGAGCTTGCGGCCCATACAGCTTGCACTGGCGCAGTTGCGTGAACTTGTCAGGTGCCTTTGGCGGCATAAAGCGTTCTGCCTTGGCATACTGAATGCCTTTGAACGTGAAGATGCTGCCGTCTTGATAACCCTCAATCGGACCATAGACTGTATTTACTCGTGTATGCTCTCCAGCAGTAATGGGTTGAGCATGCAAATGGGCAGTTAGCAATACTGCTATCAATCCGCAAAAAAGTCTTCGTAGAAATGCCATAGCGCAATGATTGATTAGTAAATCAGATTTTCCTTGCAAAGATATGAATTAAAATTGAAAACAAGTCATTAGTGTCTCTAAATCAGACGAAAAAAGTATCGCTACTCGTGTTTACGGCGTATGGACTCCCGGAAAGTGGGGCTGTACTGGTTGTCGTTCAGCGTCCTTGTGCTCACGTCCGCATAGGCTGCGAGCTGCTGTCTTGTCATTGCTTTTACTCGTTTGTTTCTTTCGTTTTGTTCGTTCCATTTTGATGCCGTTTCGTTTGAAGGCTGCAAACGGGTCGTTTGGAGGCTGAATTCGACCCGTTTGGAGGCTCTTTTCACCTCGTTTGCAGCCTCCATTCGGCATCTGCGCAGTTCAAAGGGGAGAGGATTTTTAGGAGAGGGATGAACTTGTGTGTGGGCGAACAGGCTTAGAGGCTGACGCATCGGCACTGCGTAGATACTCCCGACCGACACGGGCGCGGCTCTTGAGGGCTATGCGCTCGGCAATGGCTTGCTTGCAAGTTTGGTTAAATAATTTTACATTTTAGTACGCGATGGATGTCGCTACGGCACTTGTCGTGGATGCTATCCTTAAATAAATAATAGGTTTCCCTCGTTATGGCGGATGAAAATTTGGTGGTTTCGGAAAGTTTTCATAACTTTGCGCTATGATTGAGTATTTATCGCAACACTTGTGGCAGATTTGGGCGGTGGTTGCCGTGGTCTGCCTGATTTTAGAACTAACGGCGGGCGACTTCTTCATCATCTGTTTTGCTGTAGGTGCGGTCTTTGCGGCGGTGGTCACGGCGATGGGTGGCGGCATCTATCTGCAGTTGGGTGCGTTTGCCGTGTTTACGTTAATCAGCATCTTCCTTGTGCGCCCGTTTGCGCTGAAATATCTGCACAGGCACGACGAGCACCGGGTGAGCAATGCCGACGCGCTGCTCGGACGGCGGGGCAGGGTGGTCGAGACGGTGAAGACCGACGGCTACGGACGGGTTGCCATTGACGGCGATGTGTGGAAGGCCGTGACCCGCGAGGGGGCGGACATCCCCGAAGGCACAGCCGTGCGGGTGGTGGGGCGCGAGAGTACCATCATCACCGTAGAGACGGTAGGAAACGGAAATAATTAAACAAACAATAAACTGACAGTTATGGACATTATGACTTACATCCTCGTGGCCATCGTGGTCTGCGTGGTTATCTTCGCCAAGATGGCGCTGGTGATTATCCCCCAGTCGGAGACGAAAATCGTGGAGCGTCTCGGTCGCTACTATGCCACGTTGCAGCCGGGCATCAACATCATCATCCCGTTCATCGACCGGGCGAAGTCAATCGTGGTGCTCAACCACGGGCGCTATATGTACTCCACGACGATAGACCTGCGCGAACAGGTGTATGACTTCCCGAAGCAGAACGTGATTACGAAGGACAACGTGCAGACGGAGATTAACGCACTGCTCTACTTCCAGATTGTGGATCCGTTCAAGGCGACGTACGAAATCAACAACCTGCCGAACGCCATCGAGAAGCTGACGCAGACGACGCTAAGAAACATCATCGGCGAACTGGAGCTTGACGAGACGCTGACCTCGCGCGACACCATCAACAAGAAACTTTCGGCGGTGCTCGACGATGCGACCGACAAGTGGGGCGTGAAGGTAAACCGCGTGGAGCTACAGGACATCACGCCGCCCGCCACCGTGCTGAACGCGATGGAGAAACAGATGCAGGCAGAGCGCAACAAGCGTGCGCAGATCCTGACCTCGGAGGGTGAGAAGGCTGCGGAGATTCTGGCTTCAGAGGGTGAGAAGACCGCCATCATCAACAAGGCGGAGGCAGCCAAGCAAGAGGCTATCCTCCAGGCAGAGGGTGAGGCACAGGCTCGCATCCGCGTGGCAGAGGCCGAGGCAAAGGCAATCGAACTGATAACGGAGGCAGTGGGTAAATCGACCAATCCGGCGAACTACCTGCTCGCACAAAAGTATATCCAGATGATGCAGGAACTGGCAGAAGGCGACAAGACCAAGACGGTCTATCTGCCCTTCGAGGCCACCAACCTGCTCGGCTCGATAGGCGGCATCAAGGAGCTGTTCAAGGCCGAATGAGATGGAAACCCAAAACCAATTAGACGACAATATGGTGCATAACATTTTCAGGGGGTTGGGCATTGCGCTGATTACCCCCTTCAAGGAAGACGGCTCCGTGGATTTCGAGGCACTGCAAAGGTTGCTCGACTACCAGCTGAAGAACGGCGCCGACTTCCTCTGCATTCTCGCCACGACGAGCGAGATGCCTACGCTCACGGCGGAGGAAAGACAGAAAATCAAAGACTTCATCGTAGATTACGTGCAGGGCAGAGTGCCCATCCTGATGGGATGCGGCGGCTATAATACTGCGGCTGTGGTAAGGGAACTTCAAGAGGGTGACTTCCGTGGCGTGGATGGAATCCTCAGCGTATGTCCTTACTATAACAAGCCCTCGCAGGAGGGACTTTACCAGCACTTCAAGGCGATAGCTGCTGCCACGAAGTTGCCCGTGGTGCTCTACAACGTGCCGGGGCGTACGGGTGTGAACCTTAAGGCGGAGACCACCGTCAGGTTAGCGCGCGACTGCAAGAACATCGTCGCCATCAAGGAGGCGAGCGGTAATCTGGAGCAGGTGGACGAGATTATCAAGAACAAGCCGAAAGACTTCGATGTCATCTCTGGCGACGATGCGCTCACCTTCCCGATGGTATCGTGCGGTGCGGTGGGTGTCATCAGCGTGATAGGTAATGCCCTGCCCAAGGAGTTCTCGAAGATGATCCGCTTGCAGATGCGCGGGGAGTACGACGCTGCCCGCAAGATACACCACCGCTTCATCGACCTCTTCTCCCTGCTCTTCGTGGATGGCAACCCTGCCGGTGTGAAGGCGATGCTCAGCGAGATGAACTTCATCAGCAATGTGCTCCGCCTGCCTCTCGTACCCATGCGCATTAAGAATATGCAGCGCATGTCTGAAATACTGAAGGAACTGAAAATCTGAGCGCGCGTGTCGAAAGTCATTCATGAGATTTCCCCGCTGATGGGCAAGGACTTGCTCTACATCGCTGACCGGCGCAAGCGGGAGTTTACTTACCCCATCCACAACCATGAGGTCTATGAACTGAACTTTGTGGAGCACGCCCCTGGCGTGCGGCGCATCGTGGGCGACTCAAGCGAGGTGATAGGCGAGTACGACCTGGTGCTCATCACCAGTCCTGACCTTGAGCATGTGTGGGAGCAGAACACCTGCGTGAGCGAGACCATCCGCGAGGTGACTGTGCAGTTTGACCTGAATCTCGACGAAGACCACATCTTCCTCCGCAATCCCTTCAGTTCGCTGCGCAAGATGCTGCTGGAGGCCCGCAAGGGACTCTGCTTCCCGATGGATGCCATCATGCGAGTGTATCAGCAGCTTGACACGCTGAGTAGCATCAAGGACGGATTCTATGCCTTCACGCAGTTCCTCACCATCCTCTATGAGCTGTCGCTCTGTGAGGGGGCGCGCTCGTTGGCATCGACCAGCTTCGCCAAGATAGATGTGTCGAGCGACAGCAGAAGGGTGCAGCGGGTGAAGAGCTTCATCGACCAGAACTATAAGGACGAGATTCGGCTGACACAGGTGGCGGAGATAGCCGGTATGAGTTCGTCGGCGTTCAGTCGCTTCTTCAAGCTCCACACGGGGCGCACGCTCAGTGAGTATGTCATCGACCTGCGCCTGGGCTATGCGAGCCGTATGCTGGTGGACAGCACGAACTCCATCGCGGAGATAGGTTACAGCTGCGGGTTCAACAATCTCAGCAACTTCAACCGCATCTTCAAGAAGCGGAAGGGATGCAGTCCGTCGGAGTTCCGCGAGAATTACCGCAAGACGCGGATTATCGTGTAGGCAGAGAGTCTGGCAGCGGAAATCGTGCAGTGGGAAAGATTTTTTGGAAAAAAGTGCTAAAAGTTTTGGTCAGTTCCAAAAAAGTGCGTACCTTTGCATCCGCAAAACAAAAGGGACGGCTCCCTAGCTCAACTGAATAGAGCATCTGACTACGGATCAGAAGGTTGTGGGT
>JAFLSG010000026.1 GCA_022511065.1 Prevotella sp. | reverse complement strand
CTGCACATCGGAACGACCTTATTGCAACATGCAACAATGCAACATTGCAACAAATCCGGGTCTTTTGAGGTATGACGCTTTTGAGGCGTGACAAGCCGATGACGATACGATTAGCCAAGCGCATTGTGGGGTATCTTCCGCCATTAACGGATTTTAACGCTGCGCGTACCCCTCGGATTTGGAGAGCCGCGAAAATTGCAGTACCTTTGCACCCGGAAAAATAATACTTGTGTACCCGATAAAAAAATAATACTTGACAAAGCAATGGATTTCTCGGCATATATACAAAGTGACTGGGCATGGGTGGTGCTGTTCGTGATGGCGCTCTTCGTGGGTATGTCGAAGACGGGCGTGCAGGGACTGACCATCCTCACGATTCCCCTCCTGGCGATGGCTTTCGGCGCGAAGCCCTCCACGGGACTGATGCTGCCCGTGCTGTGCCTGGCTGACCTGATTGGCGTGGGCTATTACAGGCGAAAGGCGGAGTGGAAATACATCGTGAGGCTGCTCCCCACGACGATAGCGGGCTTTTTCCTCGCCCTCTGGGTGGACCACCTGATTCCCGCCACGGAGTTCAAGCACCTGATGGGCGCGTGCCTCGCCTTGGTGCTGGCGGTGATGCTCTGGAGCCAGTGGCGGGGTAAGGAGAATGTGCTCGCGGAACGCTGGTGGTACAGTCCGCTGTTCGGCTTGCTCGGCGGATTCACCACGATGATTGGCAATGCTGCCGCCCCCGTGCTCGCCATCTACCTGCTGTCGGTGCGCATGCCGAAACTGGCATTCGTAGGCACGAATGCGTGGTTTTTCCTTTGCGTGAACTTCCTGAAACTGCCGCTCCAAATCTTCGCGTGGCACAACATCAATCTCACGACGCTTGCCATCGATGCCTGTGCCATCCCCTTCATTCTGATTGGAGCCTATCTCGGCGTGCGGCTCGTCAAGTTCCTGCCAGAACGCGAGTTCCGCATCTTCACCACCGTGGTGACCATCATCAGCGTCTTGATGATGCTGCTCGTATGATAATGCTATTTGCGGCGGATGCGGGAGAGGATGATACGCGCGGCATTGTCGGGAGCCTTTTCATCGCCTAACGCACGCCACACCTCTGCATAGCCGTCGAGCATTTCTTGGCGGGCAGGGCCATCAAGCAACTTTCGCAGTTCTGTAATGATGTTTTCAACCGAAAAGCGCTCCGCCACCAACTCGCTCACCACCTCGCGGCCTGCAATGAGATTGACCAACGAGATGTATTTGACCTTCAGCACCCGCTTGCGCAGATAACCGAGGAGGCGAGGCAGGGGAGTCTCATAGCATACCACCTGCGGCACGCCAAAGAGAGCCGTCTCGAGGGTGGCGGTGCCGCTGGTAACGAGTGCTGCATGGGCACGACTGAGGAGGGCGTAGGTCTGGTTTTTCACCAACTCTACATTATTATCCGTCAAGAATTTGTCATAAAAATCGTCGGGAATTCCGGGAGCGCCAGCCAGCACGAAATGGTAGTCGGGGAATGCGCGTGCTGCTTCGAGCATCGCGGGGAGATTGTCCTTGATTTCCTGTCGGCGACTACCTGCGAGGAGGGCGATGATGCGTTTGGAGAATATATTGGGACTATCTGATTCAACAATACTTGAAGACGCTCCGAAATGAGAAGATTCTTCAGCGGCCTCGTGTTTCGCACGGAACTCACGCACTTCGTCAGCGGTAGGATTACCCACATAGTGAATGGGATAATGGTGTTTCTCCTCAAAGAACGACACCTCAAAGGGCAGAATGGAGAGGAGCACATCCACATCGCGCTTGATGTTCTTGATGCGGTATTCCTTCCATGCCCAAATCTTCGGAGAGATATAGTAGATGACGGGAATGTTTGTCTTGGATTTTACATACTTCGCAATACTCAGGTTAAAGCCGGGATAATCCACCAGTATCACGCAACCGGGTTGCCACTCGCTGATGTCACGCTTGCAAAGACGCATATTGCCGAGAATTTTCGGCAGATGAAGCAGCACGGGGATGAAACCCATATAGGCAAGGTCGCGGTAGTGGCGCACGCAAGTGCCTCCCACCGCCGCCATCATGTCGCCGCCGAAGAATCGGAAATCAGCCTCACCATCAATATTTTTCAACGAGCGCATCAGGTGCGAGGCGTGCAAGTCGCCAGAGGCTTCACCGGCTATCAGATAGTATTTCATAACTCCCTGCTTTTGGTTCTCACAAATCCCACTCCTTGAGCCTTTCCATCGCCTGATAAGCCGTGACATCGGTCTGCGTGGGCGTAATCGCCACATAGCCGTGCCTCAGTGCCCAGTTGTCCGTATCTTCCGCCTCCGGCTCATCGTTGGTGTAGCTGCCCACCATCCACCAATAGTCATAATCTCGCGGATGGCTGCACTTAACCACCTCGTTGCCCCACGTGCCCTTCGCCATGCGGCAGATGCGCACACCCTTGAACGCCGCAGCCACGGGGAAGTTCACGTTCAGGCAAACACCTGTGGGGAGTCCTTCAGTCAGCACCCTTTGCGTGATAGAGCGCACAAAGGGACGCAGCGGTTCGAAGTCGGCATCGGCACTATGGTCGCAGAGCGAGAAAGCCACGGAAGGGATGTATTTCATGCAACCCTCGAGCGTGACGCCCATCGTGCCGCTGTAATGCACGTTCACGGAAGCATTGTCGCCGTGGTTGATGCCCCCAATCACCATATCAGGCTTGCGCGGCACAATCTCCGCAAGCGCCATCTTCACGCAATCCACCGGCGTGCCATTACACGACCACACCTCCAATCCCTCGCGCTTCTGGCGCAACCGGAGCCTCAGCGGCAACTCGGCTGAGAATGCGCAAGAAAAACCGCTACGGGCTGATTCGGGCGCGCAGACGATGATGTCACCCACATCGGAAAGCATATCCACGAGGCTGTTGATGCCTTTCGCCTGATAGCCGTCGTCGTTGGAAATGAGTAGTAAAGGGCGCTTGACTTCCATAAAATCCACTTAAAATATCAATGATTTGGATGCAAAAGTACGAAAAAAGGTTTAAATGGACTGATTTCTCGCCGAAAATATGTAACTTTGTGGCCAAATTTCTCATTTTAAATAAGGACAAAACAGATACAAAATGGGCAAGATTATTGCTTTGGCAAACCAGAAGGGCGGCGTGGGCAAGACGACCACGACCATCAACCTCGCAGCCTCACTCGCCACATTAGAAAAGTCGGTGCTTGTGGTGGATGCCGACCCGCAGGCAAACGCATCAAGCGGCTTGGGCGTGAATATCCAGGAGGTGGAAAGCTCCATCTATGAGTGCATCATCAATAAGACCGATGTGCGGGATGCCATCTATACGACTGACATCGAGGGACTTGACATCATACCGAGCCACATTGACCTCGTGGGCGCGGAAATCGAGATGCTGAACATGACCGACCGCGAGAGAATCATGAAGAAAGTGCTTGAGCCGGTGCGCGACGAATATGACTACATACTCATCGACTGCTCCCCGTCGCTCGGGCTTATCACGGTGAACTCGCTGACGGCAGCCGACTCGGTGATCATCCCCGTGCAGTGCGAATATTTCGCCTTAGAAGGCATCAGCAAACTGCTGAATACCATCCGCATCATCAAACAGAAACTGAACCCGCAGTTGGAAATCGAAGGTTTCCTGCTGACGATGTTCGACAGCCGTCTGCGCCTCGCTAACCAAATCTACGACGAGGTGAAGCGCCATTTCCAGGAATTGGTGTTCAAGACCGTCATCCAGCGCAACGTGAAACTGAGCGAGGCACCCAGCCACGGCATCCCCGTCATCCTCTACGACGCGGAGTCCGCAGGTGCGAAGAACCATCTGGCACTCGCCCGTGAAATCATCCTCAAAAACAAGTAAGCCATGGCCGTTAAGAAGAAATACGACAAGACCGTGCTTGGCCGCGGACTCGACAGCATCGGCGATGGGAAAGGGCGCGGGTTGGACGCGCTGATAGACACCGGGAACATACAGACCAACGGGACTTCCAACCTCAATGAGATTCCCGTGAGCCAGATTGAGCCGAACCCCAATCAGCCACGCCGCGAATTTGATGAGGAAGCCCTGCAAGAACTTGCAGCCAGCATCCGCGAAGTGGGGCTTATTACACCTATCACGCTCCGCCAGACCACTGATGGCAAGTATCAAATCATCGCAGGTGAGCGCAGATGGAGAGCATCGCAGTTAGCGGGTCTCACCACCATGCCCGCCTACATCCGCACGGCAGAAGACGAGAGCGTGATGGAGATGGCGCTCGTGGAAAACATACAGCGCGAGGACCTGAACGCGATAGAGATTGCACTCGCCTACCAGCATCTGGCTGAAGGCGGCATGACGCAGGAGAAGATATCGGCACGCATCGGCAAGAGCCGGGCATCCATCACCAACTACCTGCGTTTGCTGAAGTTGCCCGCAGAGGTGCAGATGGCATTGAAAGACAAGGAGATAGACATGGGCCATGCTCGTGCGCTGCTCTCGCTTGACAGTCCATCGGCACAGATTAGGCTGTTCCACGAGGTGCAGAAGAATGGGTATTCCGTGCGCAAGGTGGAGGAAATCGTACAGGAAATTAAGGGCGGTGCGACCATCAAGGAGACCGTCAAGAAAATCAAGCCCACCAACCAGCTGCCCCTTGAATACTGCCTGCTGAGAGACCGCCTCTCACTGCTCTTCGGAACGAAGGTGCAGATGACATGCTCGCCGCAGGGTAAGGGTAAGATTAGCATTCCCTTCGCCAACGAGGAGGAATTGGAGCGTGTGATGAACGCCATCGACAAGATGAAGAACTGAAAAGAGTTAGCACATTCGGAGAGACAAGCGTTGAAAGAGAAAATACTGACATCGGCACGCATCCTGTTTGTTGCCCTGCTTCTGATAGCGGGCGCGGTGGAATCATCGGCTCAAGTGGAAACGGACACCGTGCCAAAGGTTCAAAAAGACAGTCTCGCCATTCAGATTGAGCAGACACTCTCGCAACTTGCCGACACCGCTCAGCAGATGAGCATCGAGATTCCAACGGAGATAGAGGTGCCAACGAAGATTGAGATTCCTGCGGATGTAGAGATGCTAAAGGACTGGTCGCAATGGCGGCCTGACCCCAAGCGGGCACTCTGGCTTGCACTCGTCATCCCTGGCGGCGGTCAGATATATAACCGCAAATATTGGAAACTGCCCATCGTGTATGGGGGATTCATAGGCTGCCTATACGCCATGAACTGGAACAACACGCTCTATAAAGACTATTCTCAGGCGTATCTCGACATCATGGACAACGACCCGAATACGCAGAGCTACAACCAGTTCCTGCATCTCGGCATGCAGATTACACCCGCCAACGAGGCACGCTATAAGGACATCTTCAAGAAGCGTAAGGACCGTTTCCGTCGTTGGCGCGACATGAGTTTCTTCGTGATGGTGGGTGTCTATGCGCTGTCGGTCATCGATGCGTATGTAGATGCAGAACTTTCGGTGTTCGACATCTCCAAGGATCTCAGCCTTCGGGTGGAGCCGACCATCATGAACAACGGCAATGCTTCGGCTAACCCGCTGAACTCATCGTCAGTGGGACTTCAATGCAGCCTGAACTTTTGACAAGACGAATCATAATAAGGAATATACGATATGAAGAAAATTTGGATAATCATCCTCGGCCTGACAATCTCCGCTGGCACTTGCCAAGTGCAGGCGCAGGGGCAGATTGAGAAGAAGAAAGTGGAGGAAGTGAAAACGAACGGCAACGAGATTGCCAACGAGGAGGAAGAAGAGATAGAAGAGGAAGAGGGCGATGAGGATGTGCCCATCGAGGACGAGATTTCCATTACCGACAACGACGGCAACGAGGAGCTTATCGAGTTTCCCGCAGCCATGACATACGATCTCGACAGTCTGCTGAACCTGTATATGTCGAAGACCTACCTCGGTACGGAAACCGACTGCCAGATGCTGCCCGAAGGCCCTACCTTCCCCCAGGAGGTGTATATTGAGCGCTTGCGCCGTATGCCTACCGTGATGGAAATGGCATACAACGACGTGGTACAGAAGTTTATTGACCGCTATAGCGGCCGCTTGCGCTATAGTGTGAGCTATATGCTCGGTGCGGCAAATTTCTACATGCCTATCTTTGAGGAGGCATTGGAGGCGCATCAGTTGCCTTTGGAACTGAAATACCTGCCCATCATTGAGTCGGCACTCAATCCCAAGGCAGTATCTCGCGTGGGAGCAACAGGCTTATGGCAGTTCATGCTTGCCACGGGTAAGCAATATGGATTGGAGGTGAACTCGTTGGTAGATGAACGGTGCGACCCCGTGAAGTCATCGTATGCTGCCGCCCGTTATCTGCAAGCCCTTTACCGCGTGTTTGGCGACTGGAACTTGGTAATTGCAGCCTACAACTGCGGCCCTGAGAATATCAACAAGGCCATCCATCGTGCGGGGGGCGAGAAAGATTATTGGAAAATCTATCCCTATCTGCCGGCAGAGACACGTGGCTATGTGCCCGCCTTCATTGCCGCCAACTACATCATGAACTACTATTGCGAGCATGGCATCTGCCCCATGACGACCAAACTTCCGGCACAAAGCGACACCGTAATCGTGGACCGGGATGTTCATCTGGAGCAGATAGCAGGTGTCATCGGCACGGATATCGACATGCTGCGCTCACTCAATCCCGAATACCGCCGCGACATCGTGCCCGGCACCACGAAGCCATCAGCCATTAAGATGCCGCTGACAGACGTAGGTAAGTTTATCGACAACCAAGACTCCATCTATGCCTACCGCGCCACGGAACTGCTTACCAAGCGTACGGTGGTCAATGTGAACGACGATGCCCCAACCTACAGAGGCAAGACGACCTCAAGAAACACCCGCTATAGCAGCCGCCGCACCGCACGCAACAGCAGTAGTCGTGGAGGCACGACGGTAACCGTGAGGAAAGGTCAGACCCTCTCGCAGATTGCCAAGAACAACGGAACCACCGTTGCCAAGCTCAAGCAACTGAACGGCATCAAGGGCACCAACATCCAAGCGGGCAAGAAACTCCGAGTGAGATAATCCGACAACCGAGATAAGTCCAATCCATATAAAACGGAAACAGAAACACTATGAATGAAGAGCAGATGACGCAGGAAGAGCGTGATGACATACTGATAAACGGTGCGTTTGAGAAATTGCTGAATGACTATACCGCATCGCGCCACCGAAAGAAGGTTGATCTCATCACGAAGGCTTTCAACTTCGCGCGTCAGGCGCATAAGGGTGTACGCCGTCTCTCTGGCGAGCCTTACATCCTGCACCCCATCGCCGTGGCACAGATAGCGTGCTCGGAGATTGGGCTTGGCTCTACAAGCATTTGTTCCGCCCTCCTCCACGATGTGGTGGAAGATACGGACTACACCGTGGAGGACATCGAGAACATGTTTGGCCCGAAAATCGCGCAGATTGTTGATGGACTGACCAAGATCAGCGGTGGAATCTTCGGAGAACAGGCATCAGCACAGGCGGAGAATTTCAAGAAGTTGCTGCTGACGATGAGCGAAGACATCCGTGTCATCCTCATCAAGATATGCGACCGTCTGCACAATATGCGCACGCTTGATTCGCAGCCAGCCAACAAGCAATACAAGATTGCGGGCGAGACACTATATCTCTACGCCCCGCTCGCCAATCGTCTCGGACTCTACAAGATCAAGTCTGAGTTGGAGAACTTGAGTTTCAAGTTCGAGCATCCCGACGAATACAACGCCATCGAGGCTAAACTCCAATCTACCCGCGCCCAGCGCGATGAGCTGTTCAATCAGTTTACTGCTCCCATTGAGGATGCTCTCCATCAGATGGGCATCAAGTATGAGATTAAGGAGCGTGTAAAAAGCCCCTACTCCATTTGGAACAAGATGCAAAATAAGCACGTCACGTTTGAGGAGATTTATGACATCCTTGCCGTGCGTATCATCTTTACCCCGCGCATCCGCGAGGAAGAGGTGAATGAGTGCTTCAACATCTATGTTGCCGTGTCGAAGATTTACAAGTCGCATCCTGACCGTCTGCGCGATTGGCTGAGTCATCCGAAAGCCAACGGCTATCAGGCGCTTCATGTCACGCTTATGTCAAAGCAAGGGCGATGGATAGAGGTGCAGATACGTTCCGACCGTATGGATGAGATTGCCGAGCAAGGCTTCGCTGCCCACTGGAAATACAAGGACGGCGTTGAGGAGGAATATACGGAGGACGAGAATGAACTGAACGATTGGTTGCATACTATCAAGGAGATACTCGACGACCCACAGCCGGATGCGATGGATTTCCTTGACACCATCAAGCTCAACCTCTTTGCCAGCGAGATATTCGTGTTCACCCCCAAGGGTGAGATTCGTACGCTGCCCGCAGGATGTACGGCGCTTGACTTTGCCTTCTCCGTTCACACCTTCCTCGGCAGCCATTGCATCGGTGCGAAGGTGAATCACAAACTGGTGCCGCTGAGTCATAAGTTGCATAGTGGCGACCAGGTGGAGATTCTTACCTCCAAGTCGCAACATGTCAGCCCTTCATGGATTAATTTCGTTTCCACGGCGAAAGCCAAGGCGAAGATTCAGGCGATATTGCGCCGCGACAACCGCGAGAGCCGCCGCAAAGGAGAGGAAATTCTCAGCGAGTTCCTACAACGCCACAACCGTGAACTGACTCCCGCCATTGCCGACCGACTGGCAGAGTTCCACGAATACCCCAAGCGTGCCGAATTTTATCAGGCCATCGGCGAGAAGGTGGTGATACTGGGCGAGAAAGACATCGATGAACTGAACGGGAAGTCCAAAGGCGAGGAAAGCACCAAAGGCTGGCGTAAGCTCGTGCGGTTCGTGGCAAAGAAACGAAAGGAAGACTTGCCCAAGCAAGAGCTTTTTGTCGTGCCCGAGAAATTCAATCGCAAGAAACCCATTTATATCTCCGAGGAGAATATCACGCAATATAAATTCCCGTCTTGCTGCCACCCCATCCCCGGCGATGATGCATTAGGGTATATCACCAACAAGAATCAGGTGGAGATTCACAAGCGTGCCTGCCCCGTAGCCGCCAAACTCAAGACAAGCTACGGCAACCGCATCCTCGATATCAAGTGGGACATGCACAAGAAGCTCTATTTTGACGCCACCATACGACTCGGAGGAATCGACCGCCTGGGTCTGCTCAACGAGGTGACGCAAGTGATATCCGCCCAGCTGAACGTGAACATCCACACCGTGAACTTCACCTGCGAGGATGGCATCTTTGACGGTAGCATTGAGTTGCGCGTGCATGACCGCGATGACGTGAAGGCCATCATCAGCAGCCTCAAGAAGATTCCCGATCTGAAAGAGATTTCACAAATTATGTAAGACAAACTAATACACCAAGACAATGAGAAAACTAATCTGCACCCTTTGCATCCTCTGCGGCTGCCTCAGTGCAAGTGCCGCAGGAAAGTATGACAACCCTGACACCATCGTCGTTTCCCGCGACGGCACAGGTGAGTTTCGCACCATCGCCGAGGCCATTGAGGTATGCCGCGCCTTCATGGACTACCACAAGGTCATCTATGTCAAGAACGGAACGTATAAGGAAAAGCTAATCATCCCCCAATGGCTGCAGAACATCGAGATTTGCGGCGAGAGCACCGAGGGTACTATCATCACCTACGATGACCATGCCAACGTGAAGCGCCCTGAGACAAATCTCCCCATGGGTACTTTCCGCACCTATACGGTGAAAATTGAGGGCAATGCCATCACGCTGAAAAACCTGACCGTGGAGAACAATGCAGCACGCCGTGGGCAGGCCGTGGCGCTCCATACGGAGGGCGACAGGCTTATCTTCATCAACTGCCGCTTCATCGGTCATCAGGACACGGTTTACACGGGCATGCCCAGCACGCGCCTGTATTTCAAGGACTGCTATATCTGCGGCACGACCGACTTTATCTTCGGCCCCTCCACCGCGTGGTTCGAGGGATGCACGATTGAAAGTCTCGCCAACTCGTTCATTACCGCAGCATCCACTCCGCAAGATGTTGCCTACGGCTATGTGTTCAACAACTGCCGCCTGATTGCCAAGGAAGGCGTGAATCAGGTGTATCTCGGGCGTCCGTGGCGTGACTATGGCTATACGCTGTTCATGAACTGCGAACTGGGCAGTCAGATTCGCCCCGAGGGATGGCAGCATTGGGAGAAGCAGCGCGAGAAGACCGCCCGCTATTGCGAATACAACAACCGTGGCGAGGGCGCGAGTACAAGTCAGCGCGTCGCATGGAGCCGTCAGCTCACGAAGAAGGAAGCGGCAGCCATCACGCCAGAGGCCGTATTCTCCTACAATAGCCAATGGAATCCGCAAGCAGGCTTGTAACCCCGCATAAGATGGCACCTTATTCCGATAAGATGCCATCTTATTGCAATAACCAGCCACCTTATTTATAATAGGCACCCACCTTAATTAGAATAAATATACTCGTTATAAACAATCGCAATATGAAACAGACTTTCTTCACCCTCCTCTGCCTCGCATCCCTGCTGACGGCGAGCGCACAAGAAGAACCGCTATGGATGCGGTATCCCGCGATTTCACCCGACGGGCAGACCATTGTGTTCTCCTACAAAGGTGACCTTTTTACGGTTGCCGCCACGGGTGGCAGTGCCCGCCAATTGACCACCAACCCGGCTTACGATGCCTATCCCGTGTGGAGTCCCGACGGCAAACAGATTGCCTTTGCCTCCACGAGAGAGGGGAGTTTCGATATCTATCTGATTGACAAGACCGGCGGCACACCCAAGCGGCTCACCACGCATAGTGCCGATGAATATCCCATCGCATTCAGCGACAACAACCACGTATTGTATAGCAGCGCGCTGATGCCCACCGCCAAGTCGGGCATCTTTGCCAACCGCGATTTCCCACAGATTTATGAGGTGGCTACTGACGGCAGTCGCCCGCGACTTTACTCTGTCATCACGATGGAGGACATCAGCATCAACCCGCAGGGCGATATCCTCTACCACGATAAGAAGGGCTACGAAGATGCTTTCCGCAAGCATCACCAGAGTTCCATTTGCCGCGATATCTGGCTGCTCCGCGACGGCAAGCATACGAAGCTCACTACCTTCCGTGGCGAGGACCGCACGCCTGTATGGGCACCCGACGGTCAATCGTTCTATTACCTGAGTGAGCAAGACGGCACGTTCAATGTATGGAAGCGCGGCATTGACGGCAGCGGTGAGCAGCAGATTACACACCACGTGCAGAATCCTGTTCGCTTCCTCACGATGGCGACTGACGGCACACTCTGCTATGGCTACGACGGTGAAATCTACACCAACAAAGATGGCAAGGAGCAGAAAGTGAGCGTCTCCGTGATTGCTGACCGCAGCGATACTGACTTGCGCCGCCAGTTGCAGACCTCTGGGGCTACGGAGATTTGCGTGTCTCCGAAGGGTAAGGAAATCGCGTTCGTGATGCACGGCGATGTGTATGTGACGAGCATTGACTACAAGACCACCAAGCAGATTACTGACACCCCCGAACAAGAGCGCGGCATCGACTTCGCTCCCGATGGGCGTAGCATCGTCTATGGTGCTGAGCGTGGCGGTCATTGGCAGATTTATCGCACCACGATTAAGAATAAGGACGAAAAGCAATTTGCATACGCTACCGACTTGATTGAAGAGCGGCTGATTACAAGTGACATCACCTCGCTTCAGCCCAAGTATAGCCCTGATGGTAAGGAGATTGCGTTCTTTGAAGACCGCGGGGCATTGCGTGTGCTGAACCTCGCTACCAAGCAAGTCCGCACCGTGCTCGATGCCAAATACAACTTCTCTTATAGCGACGGCGACCTGTGGTTTGAGTGGAGTCCCGACAGCCGTTGGTTGCTCTCAAGCTATATCGGCACAGGCGGATGGAATAACAGCGACATCGCCCTCGTGGATGCTTCCGGCAATCAGCCTCCTCACAACCTCACCAACAGCGGTTACAACGACGGCGGTGCCAAGTGGGTGCTCGGCGGAAAGGCTATGCTCTACGAAAGTGACCGTGCCGGCTATCGGAGCCACGGAAGTTGGGGCGCGGAGACCGATGCTTACCTTATGTTCTTCGACCTCGATGCCTACGAGCGTTTCCGCATGACGAAGGAAGAGAAGGCATTGTATGACGAGGCGGAAAAAGAGCGCAAGAAGGCTGAAAAGGAGGATGATAAGACTGGTGCAAAAGGCGGTAAGGGAAGCAAGGGAAGTGCAAAGAGTGCTGACAATAGCAACAAGCGCCTTGAACTTGACCTCGAGAATGCCCGCGACCGCATCGTGCGCCTCACCGTAAACTCCTCACGCTTGGGTGATTACGTGCTGAGTCCTGGCGGCGACACACTTTATTATCAGGCCGCCTTCGAGGGTGGTTTTGACCTCTGGAAACATGATTTCCTTGAAAACCGCACAGAGTTAGTGATGAAAGATGTGGGCCGTGGTGGCTTGCAGGCAGATAAGGAAGTCAAGAATCTCTATCTCAACGACGGCAGGGGCATCAAGAAGATTGACCTCGGCAAGAAGAAGACCGAGACGATTGCCTTTGAGGCCCCATTCAATTATCGTCCTTACGTGGAGCGCCAATATCTGTTTGACCATATCTGGCAGCAGGTGGATGATAAGTTTTACGACCCCAATATGCACGGCGTGGATTGGAAAGCCTATCGCAAGGTTTATGAAAAATTCTTGCCGCACATCAACAATAACCATGACTTCAGCAATATGCTCTCCGAAATGCTTGGCGAGCTGAATGCATCGCATACCGGCGCACGTTATAGCCACAGCGGTGCATCATTGAGGACAGCAAATCTTGGCGTATTCATCGACCCAGACTATGAAGGTGACGGCATCCGCATCGAGGAGACCATCAAACGGAGTCCGCTTGCGCTGAAGAACATTCCTTCGGGAAGCATCATCGAGAAGATTGACGGCACACCTATTATAAAAGGTATGGACTACAACTATCTGCTCGATGGAAAGATTGGTAAGCCCGTGCGATTGACGATTGATGGCAAGGATGTCACTATCCGCCCCATCAGCCAGGCTGATCTTCAGGAATTGCTTTACAAGCGTTGGGTGGACAGGAATCGTCACATCGTGGATAGCCTATCGGGTGGCAAATTGGCGTATGTTCACGTAAAAGCGATGAACAGCCCGAGCTTCCGTCAGGTATATAGTGACTTGCTGAGTGATGAGAATCGCAATCGTGAGGCTGTCATCGTGGATGAACGCTACAATGGCGGTGGCTGGCTGCATGATGACCTCTGCACCCTGCTTAGCGGCAAGCAATACCAGAGTTTCGTGCCTCACGGCAAATATGTGGGTTATGACCCCTTCAACAAGTGGGTGAAGCCATCGTGCGTATTGATATGCGAAGATGACTATAGCAACGGTCACGGTTTCCCGTGGGTATATCGTGAGTTGGGCATCGGCAAGCTGATAGGTGCGCCCGTGGCGGGAACAATGACTGCCGTATGGTGGGAAACGCTGATGGACCGCTCACTCGTGTTTGGCATCCCGCAGGTGGGTTGTCTTGATATGCATGGCAAGTTTGGAGAGAATAACGAACTTTTCCCCGACATCGAAGTCTATAACACTCCCGAGGACTACATCAATGGCCGCGACCGCCAACTTGAGGCTGCCGTGGAGGAAATGCTGAAGCAGATTCAGAAGTAGTCACCAACCACGATAAGAAATGCGCACACGCTCATGTGCGCATTTCTTTTATTCCCCCATTCGCAACGATTTTTGGCAGAATACGCCCCAAAATCAAACGGGAAAGTGCTGAAAATTAAGCAAAAAGTATCAAATGTAACATACCGTAAAGAGCATGTTACATTTGGCAATGTTATTTCTTAAATATTGTTATACCTTTGTACCCGATATTCATAGCTAACTTAAAATACAAACAAAAATGACCATGTAATGGAAAAGGTAAAAACTTTTATCGAGCGAATCCTTTTGGTGGCAATCCTTTTGGTTGGGGGGGGCAATTCTGCCTTTGCCCAACAGAAGGGTATCACCGTGAAGGGTCAGGTGGTGGACACCCAAGGTGAAGCCATCATTGGAGCCAGTATCTTGGTGAAAGGCAATGCAGGTCAGGGAACGATTTCCGACTTTGACGGAAATTTCGCCCTTGAAGTGCCGAGCCAACAGAGTGTGCTGGTAGTTTCTTACGTGGGAATGATTGCCAAGGAAGTGCGTGCTACGAGCAACTTCCTGCGCGTCGTTCTCGAAGATGACAACGCCATGCTGAGCGAGGTGGTTGTCGTTGGTTACGGACAGCAGAAGAAAGCGTCGGTGGTGGGTGCCATCACCCAGACCACGGGCGAAGTGCTGGAACGTGCCGCAGGTATCACGGACATCGGTGCAGCCCTCACGGGTAACCTGCCGGGTGTCATCACCACCGCATCAAGTGGTATGCCGGGTGATGAAGAGCCGCAAATCGTGATTCGTGGTGCATCCTCTTGGAACAACTCAGCCCCGCTGGTACTCGTTGATGGAATCGAACGCCCGATGTCGAGCGTTGATATCCAGTCGGTAGCCACCATCTCCGTGCTGAAGGACGCATCTGCCACCGCCGTTTATGGTGTGAAGGGTGCAAACGGTGTTATCCTTATCACCACCAAGCGCGGACAAGAGGGTAAGGCACAAATCAGCGTGTCGGCAAACGCCGTCATGAAGATTCCTTCAAAGTTGCCGGATAAATATGACTCTTACGATGCGCTTATGGCACGTAACATGGCTGTGGAGCATGAGTTGAACATTTCGCCGTCGAGCTTTGCATACGTGAAGCCCGTCAGTTTCATTGAGAACTATCGCAACCAGACGACCATCGAGCAGCGTGAGCGTTACCCGAACGTAAACTGGATTGACGCACTGTTTAAGGACTACACGATGTCGTACAATGCCAACTTGAATGTGGCAGGTGGTACGAAGTTCGTGAAGTATTTCGCAGGCGTGGATTTCGTGAACGAGGGTGACCTTTACAAAGATTTCGGTAACGGTCGCCAATATAGCACGGGTTACGGATATAATCGCGTGAACGTGCGCTCGAACCTTGACTTTAGTATTACGAAGACCACGATATTCAAGGTGAACATCGCCGGTTCTAACGCCAAGAAGACAACACCGTGGAACAACCTTGTGAACAACGAGTGGCAGATTGCACAGCAGTGGGCAGGTGTCTATAACATCTCCCCCGATGCATTCCTGCCCAAGTACAGCGACGGTTCGTGGGGTTATCTGCCCGGTTCTACCAACGTGAGTAACGCAGCTGTGACTGTGGCACTCGGTGGTACACAGGAGAGTACGACGACAAGCATCACAACCGACTTCGTATTGGAACAGAACCTCGACTTCATCACCAAGGGACTGAGCGCCCGCGGAATGATTGCATGGGACAACACGTTCAATGAAAACCAGCGTGGTATCAATGACCTCTACAACGATCCGCAGTATAAGTGGATTGACCCGGAGACGGGAGCCGTGAACTATAAGTCGGCTTACGAGGCATACGACCGCTTTGACTATTCGCAAGGCAACAAGTGGAGTACGCAGGGTGGTACGGTGAACAACGGAGAGACACAGCGCAACCTGAACTATCAGCTGCAACTCAACTGGGCACGCTCCTTCGGTAAGCACGATGTGACCGCGATGGGTGTGTTTGCCCGTCAGGAGTATGCAAAGGGTTCCATGATTCCGAGCTATCGTGAGGACTGGGTATTCCGTACTACCTACGCTTACAATGACCGTTATTTCTTCGAATACAACGGTGCTTACAACGGTTCTGAGAAATTCAGCAAGGACAATCGTTTCGCCTTCTTCAACTCTGGCGCTATCGGCTGGATGATCAGCGAAGAGCCATTCATGAAGTATCTCCGTGAGAAGAATATCATTGATATGTTGAAGGTTCGTGCATCGTATGGTGAAATCGGTGATGACAACATCTGGAATGCCCGTTTCCTCTATATGACGCAGTGGGCTTACGGCGGTGCCAGCTCATTGGATGTGACACAGGGTACATCACCTTACCAGTGGTATCGCGAGGCTACGGTGGGTAACCCGAATGTTCATTGGGAGAAGGTTAAGAAGACCAACATCGGTATTGACTATGGTTTCCTTGGTGGCCTCATCGCAGGATCGGTTGAAATCTTCCACGACAAGCGTACAGACATTCTCGTGAGAGGAAGCGACCGCTCTATGCCTTCGTACTTCGGTCAGGAAGCTCCGTGGGCTAACCTCGGTAAGGTAACCACCAATGGTTACGAAATAGAGGTGCGCCTCAACAAGGTGCTGCCCAACAAGATGCGCCTCTGGGCTAACATGAGCATGACGCACGCCGTGAACCAAATCAAGGTGAAGGACGATGCTCCGTTGCTGCCGAGCTACCGCAAGCAGGCAGGCTACAGCATCGGTCAGACCCATGCATTCCTTGACAAGGGTATGATGCAGACCTACGACCAGATTTACGGTTCGCCGAAGCACGACTCACAGGACGATCAGAAGTTGCCGGGCGACTACTACATCGTCGATTTCAACGGTGACGGTGTGATTGACAACGTAAATGATAACGTGCCTTACGGTTACACAGGCACCCCGCAGAACACATACAACGCCACCATCGGTTTTGAGTGGAAAGGCTTCAGTTGCTTTGCCCAGTTCTACGGTGTAACCAACGTAACCCGTGACGTGACGATGATAAGCCTCGCCGACCCGATGCTTGCCAACGTCTATGAACAGGGCACATGGTGGAGTGAAGACCATTACGCAGCAGATGTAGTGACCCCGCGCTTCACTTCCAATCCTACTTACTATTACGGTACGCAATATCTCTGCGATGGTTCGTATATCCGCCTGAAGAACGTTGAGGTGGCTTACACCTTCACACAGCCTTGGGTACGCAAGATGGGCGTGAAAGACCTGAAAGTGTTTGTCAGTGGTAACAACCTCTGGTTGTGGACCCGCATGCCTGATGACCGCGAGTCTAACTTCGCCGCCAACGGTACTGCCGGCAACGGTGCATATCCTACGATGAAGCGCGTAAACTTCGGTCTCAAGTTCAATCTTTAAACAGAAGAAGCAATGAAAAAGTTTATCAATATATATATAATAGGTGTTGCCGTCCTTTCGCTCTCACTTGGGATGACTTCGTGTACCGATTATTTGGACAAGGAGCCGGACTCTAATGTAGGAGCTGACGAAGCCTTCAAGAATTTCACCAACTTCCAGGGTTTCGTGGAGGAGATTTACAACTGTATCCCCAACAAGGAATCCAACTACTGGTGCTGCACATTCAACTGGGGCGAGGATGAGCTGATGAACACGGGTGGTGGCGATACGCACCTTACTGCCCACTTTGACCTCGGCGACTATCGTCACTGGTATAACGATGACCAGAGCTATCTGCACAGCAGTAGCCTGAACCCGACTTCAACCGACAAGTTCAACCACTCTCTTGAGCATGCGTGGTATTGCATCCGTAAGATGAACCTCGGTTTGGAGAACTTTGACAAGATGACTGATGCAACACAGGAAGAAAGGAACTTTATTAAAGGTCAATTACTCTTCTTCCGTGCATGGTGGCATCAGGAGCTGATTGTATGGTATGGTGGTCTGCCTTATGTAGATACCGTGCTGCCTGCCGACGAGGTGCTGACATTGCCGCGCCTTTCCTTCCAGGAGTGCGCACAGCGTTGCGCCGAAGATTTCCGCGCCGCTGCTGACTTGTTGCCCGATAACTGGGACAACACGACCATCGGTAAGAAGACGCTCGGTAAGAACGACCTGCGCATCACGAAAGTCTGCGCATTGGGTTATCTCGGTAAGGTTCTGCTCTGGGCTGCCTCTCCGCTCAATGAGAACGGTGCGCAGGTTGGTGCTTCCACCAATGGCAAGACCTACGCTTACAACACCAATCTCGCTACGCAGGCTGCTGACGCATTGGCAGAGGCCATCGCGCACCTTGAGAGCGGTGCCACACCTTATTCATTGGCTGAATACAAATATACCAACATCTATGACCACGAGGCTGACAAGAGTTCAAGCAGCAACTTCTCTGACATCTTCCGCACCACAGGTCAGAACTGGAAGATGCCGGGAAGCGTAGAGGCTATCATGCGTGGTGTAATGCCCGACATCAACGGTTCTAACTGGAACTTCGCAAAGCTGTGGGGTCCGAAGGTGAACAACCTTGTGGAGCACGATGCCATCATCCACATGCCTACCGCTAACTACATCAACTATGCTTACGGTATGGAGAATGGTCTGCCGCTTGACGATCCCGACTCTGGTTTCGATCCTACCCATCCGTTCCAGAACCGTGACCCGCGTTTCTATCATGACATTATGTTCGACGGCTTCAAGTTCCTCAACACGACCCCGTCTGCAGAAGATAAGGGCTTCCAGTTCCTTGAGATGTTCACAGGTGGCAACATGGTGCCTTCAGGTAACACCGCCCGCTATGCTGACGGTAGCCGCACGGGTTACTTCTGCCAGAAGCTGGTGCCCCACCAGTGCAACAAGTACGATGGAATGTATAACTGGGGAGGCGCATTGCAGACCTATCTGCCTTACATGCGCGTGGCTGATATCTACCTGATGTATGCCGAGGCAGGTGCCGCCGTTCAGGGTGCTTCCTATAAGAGCAACAAGTGCCAGCGCACGGCAGAGGATGCCATCAACGTATTGCGCGACCGCGTAGGTGCAGGTCATGTGGCTGACAAGTTAGTGGCTGACAAGAACAAGTTCATGGATGAGGTTCGCCGTGAGCGTGCCTGTGAGCTTGCCTTCGAGGGCTTCCGCTGGAATGACTTGCAGCGTTGGCTGCTCCTCACCGAGTATCCTTACAACATCAAAACCTCGCAGCACTTCTACCGCGTAGGCAATTACGACTACGAGAAGGAAGACCCGCGCTATGCAGAGGTAACAGGCTGGAGCGAGGATGTCATCCTTGAGCGTAACCTCGGCGTGAAGCACTATCTCCTGCCGCTGAAGGAAAGCGATGTCTATCTCTATTCTGAGTATCCGCAGAATCCGGGATGGTAATTCACTGAATCACAAGTTGAAGACTTTAAAAATAAAATTGTATGAAGCATAACAAATATATGGTACTGTCAGTCCTTCTCGCCATGTCGGCAGGCATTCCTGCCCAGGCGCAGATTGACGCAGCAGACTCTGCCCAAGTGAACGTGGCTTTCCGCAAGGTGGCACAGGAAGATATCATGGGCGGTGTCTCCACCGTGAACTACCGGGAACTGACGGACAAGAACTACAATACTTACAGCCTTGACAACATGCAGGGCTACGTGGCCGGTTACACCGGTACCGGCATGTGGGGACTTGAAGGCTCAGTGGAATACGATGCCAACAATGTGCCCAACGGTATGTTGGTGCTCATCGACGGTGTTCCCCGCCAGGCCAACAACGTGCAGCCTTCCGAGATTGAGGAAATCACTTTCCTCAAGGGTGCGCAGGCAGTCGTACTCTATGGTAGCCGTGCCGCCAAGGGCGTGATGCTCATCACGACCAAGCGCGGTCGCGTGAACGACGGACTGAGTCTGAGTGTACGTGCCAACACGGGTTGGGACGTGGCGAAGTCTTATCCCGAATTCCTCGGTTCAGCAGAGTACATGACGCTCTACAACGAGGCACGCGCCAACGACGGTCTTGCACCGCTCTACAGTCAGGAGCAGATCTACAACTTCGCAAGTGGTATGAATCCCTACCGCTACCCGGATGTTGATTTCTATTCTTCTGACTACATCAAGAAGGCGTACAACCGCACGGATGTAACTGCGGAAATCGAAGGCGGTAACGACCGCGCTCGTTTCTACTCCAACGTGAGCTATTACTCCTTTGGTGACTACCTGAACTTCGGTGAGGCGAAGAACAATCGTACCGACCGTTTCAACGTGCGTGGTAACGTGGATTTGAGAATCAACAACTTCATCACCGCTTTCGTAAATGCCAACGCTACTTACTACAATGCGAAGAGAGCCAACGGCAATAGTTACTGGAGTGAGGCAGCTACGCTGCGCCCCAACCGTATCAGTCCGCTGATTCCCATCAGCTTCCTTGATGAGAACGCACTTACAGCCAAGACGATGCTGGCAAACTCTTCCAACATCATCGGCGGCAAGTATTTCCTCGCCGGAACACAGACTGACCTGACCAACGTGTTCGCTGACTACTATGCAGCCGGCCGCAACACATGGACGAGCCGTCAGTTCCAGTTCGACGCAGGTGTGGACCTTGATCTCAGCAGTGTGCTGAAGGGTCTGAGCTTCCATACGATGGTAGCTGTGGACTACGCAACAACCTATACGACGGCATTCAACAACGAGTACGCTACATTCGAACCGATATGGAGCAGCTACAACGGACAGGATGTCATCGTAGGTCTCGACAACCATGAGACCGTTGATAAGAAGTCGGGCGTGCAGAATATCTCTGGCTCTACCGACAACCAGACGATTGCCTTCAATGCGCACTTCGACTATAACCAGACATTCAACGGTATTCACAACGTAAGCGCAATGCTCGTGGCTAACGGCTATCAGCAGACCGTTTCTGAGGTGTACCACAAGCTGAGCAACGCCAACCTCGGCCTGCAGCTCTCTTACAACTACGACAAGAAGTATTACGCTGACTTTGCCGTGGCTACTCCTTGGTCAGCCCGTCTGCCGGAGGGCAACCGCATGGGTTTCTCCCCCTCGCTCACGTTGGGTTGGAGACTTTCCAAGGAGGCATTCATGGAAGGCAGCATCTTCGATGACCTGACACTGAGTGTCAGCGCCAGCGACTTGAAAACCGACCTCGGCATTGATGACTATTACATGTACCTCGGCACCTATCAGGATGGTGGCTGGTGGGACTGGAATGGTGGTACCGGCCACTCGGCAGCTCAGTCTCGCCGAGGCGGTAATGACAATTTCAACTATCTGCGCCGCAAGGAGTTCTCTGCCAACATCCACGCAGCCCTCATGCAGCACGCACTGACAGTTGATGCCTCATTCTTCACCAACAAGATTGACGGTGGTATCATCACGGCAGCCAACCAGATGCCGAGCTATTTCAAGGTTTATTATCCCGAGTCTTCGTTCCTTCCTTATCTGAACTACAATTGCGACAGCCGCACAGGTTTTGACCTGGCTATCAATTACAAGCAGCAGATTGGCGCAGTTGATTTCCAGGGTGGACTCAATCTGACTCACTACACAAGCAATGCTTCGAAGCGCGACGATGCCAACTATGCCGATACCTATCAGTATCGTCAAGGCAAGCCGCTCGATGCCATCTGGGGTTATGAGAGCCTTGGATTCTTCAAGGATCAGGCCGACATCGACAACTCTCCGTCGCAGATTCTCGGTGGAACCATCCGCCCAGGTGACTTGAAGTACAAGGACCAGAACGGTGACGGTGTCATCGATGCCAAAGACCAGGTATATCTGGGTAAGGGTGGTTGGTACGGCGCTCCCACGACATTGGGTGTGAACCTGACCTTCAAGTACAAGGACTTCACCCTGTTCGTGCTCGGCACAGGCAGTTTCGGTGCCAACGCCATCAAGAACGGCAGCTACTGGTGGGTTGCCGGCGAGGCAAAATACTCCGCTGTCGTACGCGACCGCTGGACACCTGCTACCGCAGCTTCCGCTACCTATCCGCGCCTGACCACGGAGGCCGGCACCAACAACTACCAGACCTCCGACTTCTGGATGTACTCCACTTCACGCTTCAACCTTGCCAAGGTGCAGCTGACCTATGACTTCCCGAAAGCCATCATCGGC
This sequence comes from Prevotella sp., assembly GCA_022511065.1. Taxonomy (GTDB): domain Bacteria; phylum Bacteroidota; class Bacteroidia; order Bacteroidales; family Bacteroidaceae; genus Prevotella. The sequence continues at coordinate 8,266 of JAFLSG010000026.1, read as the reverse complement.
AACCGCGTAGTAAAGGGTCTCTCGCTCTATCTGAGCGGCAACAGCCTGCTGACACTTGCCAAGGAGCGCGAACTGCTGGAAATGAACGTAGGCTCTGCCCCGCAGGCACGTTTCTACAACATCGGTGCAAAAGTTAGTTTTTAATTAGAGAGATTTAGCGTTATGATTACGAAAAACATAAAGACTTTACTCATCGCCGGCATCGGATGCTGTGGCGTGGCTGCAGCCTTCACCTCCTGCGATGACCTGTTCGAGCCTGCATTGGAGAACAACAAGGACATCACCCAGATGTACACCGACCCACAGTTTGCGCGTGGACTCTTGGATAATGCCTACCTGATTCTTCCTTACGACGGTTCACCCTCAACGGATGTGGCAACCGACGATGCCGTGTCCAATGACAATGACAATGACTATAAGAAGATGGCTACCGGCTCATGGGCATCGAACATGAATCCCGTCAGCCAGTGGGATGCGCGCTATCACGCCATTCAGTATTGTAACATCATGATTGAGAATGGTGACAAGGTTGAGTGGGACTATTCCTCCACATCGCTCAACGAGATGCACAAGGACAATTTCCTTGGCAACGCATACGCATTGCGCGGCCTCCATTTCTTCTATCTGCTCCGCGCACACTGCGGAAAGGTAAATGGTGAGTTGATGGGTGTGCCCATCCACCTCGCTTCTGAGGATGGTTCTTCTGATTTCAACCTGCCGCGTAACACGTTCCGTGAGTGCATTGACCAGATTATGGCAGACTTCGACGAGGCTTTGAAGTACCTGCCCGAGCAGTATGGTGATGTAGATGCTGCCAACGTACCCGCCAAGTACAAGCAGATGGGTGGCGACGACAGCGAATACAACCGTGCTTTCGGTAATATGCAGCGTGGTAAGATTGACGGTCGCATCATCGCAGCGTTCAAGGCGCAGGTGGCTCTCTTCGCTGCTTCTCCCGCCTATGCTTCGGCAAGCGGCATCACTTATGAGCAGGCTGCGCAGTATGCCGTGGCATCGCTCCGCAACTGCGGTGGTGTTGCCGGTATGTCGCAAGACGGTTGGAAGTGGTTCGCTACCGCAGAGGTTGATAACCTCGGTGCTACTGATCCCAATCCCGCCGAGATTGTATGGCGCGGAAACGTGGATGAGAGCAACTCGTTGGAGACCAACAACTATCCTCCCTCACTCTACGGAAACGGTCGCGTGAACCCGACACAGAACCTTGTGGATGCATTCCCGATGGCTAACGGCTATCCCATCACGGTCGGTGCTTCCGGCTACGATGCTGCCAATCCATACGAGAACCGCGACCCGCGCCTGAAGCAGTACATTCTGGTAAACGGCGAGACGCAGGGTGCAGCAGGGGCTGTCATCAACACGGCTGCCGATGCCAACACGTTAGATGGTATCAACCGCGAGAACGGCAGATCCACCAAGACGGGTTACTATCTGCGCAAACTGATGCGTAGCAACCTGAACCTCGACCCGTCAAGCTCCACTACTGGTAAGCACTTGCCGGCACGTATCCGCTACACGGAGATTTTCCTTGACTATGCGGAAGCTGCCAACGAGGCACAGGGTCCGACTGCTACGGTAGGTGGTGCCAACTACTCTGCCTATGATGTCATCAAGGCACTCCACGACCGCGCAGGTGTGGGCAATGAGTACCTTGAGAGCATCAAGAACGACAAGGACAAGATGCGCGAGCTGATTCGCAACGAGCGCCGCTTGGAGCTTTGTTTCGAGAACCATCGTTTCTGGGATCTCCGCCGCTGGCAGGCAAACCTCAACGAGACCGCCAAGGGCGTGAACATCACCACGAACGCAAACGGTACGCTGAACTACAGCAACACCGATGTGGAGACCCGCGACTACAAGGATTACATGATCTATGGTCCGATTCCCTACACGGAGGTGCTGAAGTGGAGCAATCTGTTGCAGAACGATGGATGGAAATAACACAACGTCTAATTCCTAAAAGTTAAGAAAGATATGAAACATAACATATTCAAACTTATTTTCGGTTGCCTCGTAGGCTGCGGCCTCACCGCTGCATTCACCTCCTGCGAGAACGACGATATTCAGTTCGATGATTTTGAGGGTGGCACGACCGTGTATTTCCCCTATCAGTATCCCGTGCGCACCATCGTATTGGGTGACGATGAGTATGACACCACGCTCGACAAGGAGCACAAGTGTCAGATCATGGCGACCTTCGGCGGTTCTTACAACGGGAGCAACGGCTCTGTGCAAGTGGCTGTGGATGAAAGTCTGGTGAACAACCTGACTTTTGCCGACGGTACACCCGTGAAGGCCATGCCGAGCAGCTACTATCAGCTCTCTACCACCAACCTCGCCTTCAATGGCACATTCAACGGTGCGACCACCGTACAGCTCACCGACGCATTCTTCAGCGACCCGGAGGCTGTCAAGAATACTTATGTGATTCCCCTCGTGATGACCTCGCAGAGCGGCTTCGACAAGATTCTGACGGGTGAGTTGAAGGAGGGTGCTACGGGTGCCCGCACCGATGCTTCGGTTTGGGACACGGCTCCGATGGACTACATTCTCTACTGCGTAAAGTTCCAGAACAAGTATTCCGGCTACTGGCTGACCCACGGAACTACCAACACCGCTGACATTGAGAAGGCCACCGCTGTGCAGATTACGACCCGCTCGCTGAACAGCTCGGTTTACAGCGTTTCGTTCCAGGACGGCGCTGATGTCTATGCTGCCGACCTGCTGCTGACCTTCGACGGCAGTGAGAACTGCACCATTAGTTCGCTGACCAACGGCGTGACTGCCACTGGTAACGGCTCTTGGGGCGACGACTCCGAGAAGAAGGCTTGGGGCAACAAGGATCGCGACGGCATGGAACTGAACTACACGATAACCGTTGATGGCAAGCAGTTCTCTCGTCACGAGAAGCTCGTATGGCAGCGCAGCGGTGTGAAACTCGAGGAGTTCTCTCCTGTCTATAATAAGTAATGGCTAAAAAACTGAATACAATGAAGAAACAACTAATCATATCAGCACTGGGAGCCATGCTTTTGGTTTCCTGTGCCGACGAGTTCGACCGGAGCTACGAGGTGGGACGCCCTGACAATATGGAGCAGTACGGCTACCTCAACGACTACAAGCCCCTGAAGGAGTATGTGGATCGCTCAAAGTATCCCAACTTCAAACTGGGCGTAGGCACGACGGTCAGCGACTACCTGAAGAAGGAGTTGGTCTATGCGCTGACCAATTCCAACTTCGACGAGACGGTGGCAGGCAACGCCATGAAGATGGCATCGTGCGTAAACGATAATGGCGACATGGATTTCTCCACCGTAAGCGAGTATGTGAACACGGCCACCGATGCCGGACTTTCCGTCTATGGCCACACGTTGGCATGGCACGCACAGCAGCCCGTGAAGTGGCTGAACTCACTGATTAAAGACCGTGAGATTGAGGTTGATCCCAATGAAAAGATTGAGACCCCTGTCAGCAAGAAGACCTATACTGACGGACCTTTCCCCTTCTATCCTATGGGATGTGAACCTCCCGTTATCAATGGTGCTATTCATTTTGAGCCGACAGGTGACTGGTCGCAGTTCTTTATTTTCCCCGGAGGTGAGAACCCGCTGACCGCAGGCGACTACCGTGCATATCTTGAGCTGACTTCCTCTGCCGCCGCAGACGGTGTGCAGCTGACCATCCAGAACGGTTGGGGCGGTAGTGACCAGAACATCACGTTGATGGTTCCCCTCGTTGAAGGTCACGAAACTTATGTGCTTGACTTCAACGGAGTGGTTGGCGGTAACTATGATGTTATCTTGAAGCCGCAGACAGCTATGGCGACGATTGATGTTCATTCCATCAGCTTCTCGAAGATGGAGTCACCTGCTGTGGAGATTTATGTGGATCAGGTTAATAACAGCGCAATGGAGGTTGGCAAGCCTATGGACAACTTCATCGTGCGCGAGAAAGGAAAGGGTGATGTGCCGGGCGCAATCCTTGAGGGACAAGGCCCTGATGGGATGAACTGCATCAGCATCACTTCCGTTTCCAATCCTGAAAATTCATGGGATACTCAGTTCTTCATCGTAGCCAACAAGGCATGGGAAGGCGGAGAGAAGTACAAGATCTCATTCTGGTATCGTGCCACGGCAGAGGCAGGCAGTGAGACGCAGTGTCATGGAGATCCAGGAGGCTATATGCACTGGGCAATGCTTCCGCAGAACCCGAACTTCACGACCGAGTGGCAGTATTATGAGGCGACCTCCACTATCCCGGGTGAAGGAAACGGCATGAAGACAATAGCCTTCAACCTCAACGTGAATCCCAATGCCGTGACTTACTATTTTGCCGATATCAAGTGGCAGTCGATAGAGACCGGCAACACGATTCCGCTCACACCCGAGGAGAAGAAAGATACGCTCACATGGGCAATGGACAAGTGGATTGGTGGCATGATGGAAGCATGCGACGGCAACGTCAAGGCTTGGGATGTGGTTAATGAGGCTATCTCTGGCGGTAATCCCGACAGCGAGGGTGTCTATGCTTTGCAGCACGCTACGGGCAACGATGCCGACTTCTTCTGGCAGGACTACTTGGGCGACCTCGACTATGTACGCACGGCTGTACGCTTCGCACGCCAGTATGGTCCGTCAGACCTCAAGCTCTTCGTGAACGACTATAACCTCGAGAGCGACTGGGATCAGAACGGCAAGCTGAAGAGCCTCATCAAGTGGATTGAGCGCTGGGAGGCTGACGGCGTAACCAAGATTGACGGTATCGGTACGCAGATGCACATCTCTTGCTACATGAATCCGCAGACACAGGAGAGCAAGAAGCAGGCTATCATCAACTCGTTCAAGCTGATGGCTGCCACGGGCAAGCTCGTGCGCATCTCCGAACTCGATATGGGTCTGGTTGATGAGAATGGTAACGATGTCATCACCTCCGATGTCACCGAGGCACAGCACAAGGCGATGGCAGAGCTTTACAAGTTCGTTGTGGAGCAGTATCTGACCCTCATCCCTGCCAACCAGCAGTGGGGCATCTGCCAGTGGGCTCCCACAGACAGCCCCGCCAACAGCGGATGGCGTGCCAATAGCCCCATCGGTCTTTGGGATTTGAACTACAACCGCAAGCATACCTACGCAGGTTTCGCAGATGGTTTGAACAACTAATCGAAGCGGTTACGACATGAATTCACGCAAAATGTGGTGTATCATAGCGATGCTATGGTGCACCACTTTCATTTTCAGGACGGCGGCATGGGAGGGTATGCGCATGCCGCAGCTGCACATAGAGGGACGATATCTCGTGGACGATCAAGGCAACAAGATTCTGCTGCATGGCTTCGGACAGACATACAGTCCGTGGTTCAACGAACAGGGCAACAAGTGGAACAACTACGACGTGGAGGCTTGCCTGCGCTATAACAAGGCAAAAATCGACGGTCTGCTGTCGGTAGGGTGGAAGGTAAACTGGATACGTCTGCACATGGATCCTTACTGGAGCAACGAGCCAGGCAGGCAGACCACGGGCGAGAACGACATCTCAGCCTTCTCGATGACGCGCTTCGAGACTTATTTCAAGTCGGTGTTCATGCCGATGGCGGAGTATGCCGAGAGCAAGGGGCTCTACGTAGTGATGCGGCCGCCCGGCGTATGCCCCGAGCGGATTGCCGTGGGTGACGCCTATCAGCAGTATCTTATCAAGGTATGGACACACGTGGCTCGGCAGGTCGTGGCGACGGGCAAGACGAACATCATGTTTGAACTTGCCAATGAGCCTATCAACGTGGACGGAGCGGGCGGCATTACCAAGTTCTTCCAAGATGTGGTGGATGCCATACGCGCCGAGGGGTGCCCCAACATCCTGTGGGTACCGGGCTCTGGCTATCAGTCGGACTACCGTGCATACGCCGCCAATCCCATCAAGGGCGACAACATCGGCTACGCCGTGCATGCCTATCCAGGATGGTATGGCAGCGATGCAGAGGTGGAGAGCGCCGAAAATACGGGCGACGTGGCGGGCGGCGGATACCGCGGTTTCCTTAACGGATGGTGCGAGCGCGTGAAGCCTATTGCCGACATGGCTCCCGTCATCGTGACGGAGATGGACTGGGCACCGAAGAAATACAACGCTTCGTGGGGCAAGTCCATCACAGGCACAAGGGGCGGCGACGGCTTCGGAGCTAACTTCAAGTTTATATGCGACCTGACAGGCAACGTGAGTTGGATGCTCTTCACGGGTGCGGAATGGTTGGAGCAGTACCGCGACGGTCTTGCCGACGGCGGCACTTTCCTGACCGACCCGGAGGCCTGCGTGCGCCCGATATATCGTTGGTTTGCCGACTATGCCAAGGAATGGCCGCACGACCAAGCGGACGATGCAAGGCGCATGGTGTCGCTGACGGCGGATGCCGACCGCTACGAACTGCCGATAGGTGGCATCGCAGCAGTCCCCGTCTATGCCACCTTTGCCGACGGACACGTGGAATGTGTCACCGCCACGGCACAGTATTCCTTCGCCGACGAGTCTGTCGCCGTGTTCGACAAAGGACTTGTGAGGAAAGTCGGCGACGGAGAGACGCTACTGACCATCAGCCATACCGATGCCTTCGGCACCACCCAAAGCCTCGACATAAGCATCGGCGAGTCGCCTTTGTTCCCGCTTACCAACGAGGGATTCAATCCAAGCATTTGGGAGAAGGGCACATTCGACGAGACGACCGGCACGCTCATTACCGGCCAATGGGGCTTCGGCGGGTGGCAATACCCCAACGGGGTGGATTTGTCTGCCTACAAATACCTCGTGGTGAGACTGAAAAAGCAGCAGAACTGCGGTGCTTCGTTCCGGCTGTTCGACGAGAACAACTATTGGAGCAGCCCTGCCATGGTGGAGTTCGGCAGCAGCACGGAGTTGGTCATCGACCTGCATAACCTGACGAAGGACGGCACGACTACCAAGTTCAACCCCGAGCACGTATATATAATTGGTGTGTGGACGTATGGCGGTGGCGACGGCGTGCAGTTCAGCGAGGTGTTCCTAAGCAACGACGGCAAGACACCCGTTCCTCCCACCGCGCTCCCAAACATCACCTTCCCCAAGCGCCAAAGCGGCATCTTCAACCTGCGCGGCCAGTATATGGGCACAACCGACACGCTCGACCGCCTGCCGCACGGCATCTATATCGTGGATGGAAAGAAAGTTGTGAGATAATAGACATAGGGAATGCGGGGACGCCTCTACCACTCCTTTGGATCGGCATGCGCCTCCACCGCATTCTCTATATCATCGGGGAGCGCAGGGAAGAAGTCGATACCCGTAATGCGTTCCACCTCGTCTATCGTATTGACATACTGGTCCCTCTTTCCGTTGCCGTCTGTATTCCTGACAATATAGCCAATCGCCTTGGGCTTACCACTCAGGCACAAGACCACCTTGAAAAACGCTTCTGGCACGACCACACGGTTCTTTCCTATCGTCTCATGCTCCCTGTTCAGCAGCAGCGGACCGCAGACGATATAGACATCGCCGTATTTCCGCGCCCATTTCCGACAGTCTTGCTCTATCCTGTTCCACAGTCCGCTGTTCAGCGCTCTATCTTGCGGACACATATTCGTGAGGAGAAAAGTCTCCCGCATCGCCTGTGCATCCCACTTGTTATCACCTGCCGGGCACATGTGCCCATGCGACCAGCCGCTGCTGCGATAGTCTTCCCTCGTTGCTCTCGGTCGAGGTACATCCTCGTCTTCCATGTAACTGCCGAAGCGCTTCACCGTCCCATCCACATGTTCCGCCGTCAGATGCCACGACACCCAGTTAGGAATCCGTGTGTCGGGATTGTACGACACGGTATATCCCTTCCTTTCAAGGATGATTTCCTTCCCGTCATTTCGCGGAGCGGGAAGATAGTCTATCTCACTACCCGAAGCGGAAGAGCATGACAGCAGCAGAAACCAAAGCCCTGCCCCGCTCGCCCAAACTCTACTAACCATATTCATATCAACAAGTATTTCTGCAAATGTACGAACTATTTTTCGGATTTGTCCTTCTTTTCTGCCAAAAAGTTTTTCGCCTTTTCAATTTGTCAATAAAACTATCCAAAATTTAACACTTGGCAAGAGAGCGAAATAGAAGCGGTTCGGCGGCTTTTGAAACTGTGCTCGACAGAATTTTAGAAAAAGCCCCATAAAATCAGGGTTTGAGTTTGATTTTTCTAACTTTCGTGTTATATTTTTCCAAAAAGTAACACGGAATTTGATAA
>JAFLSG010000025.1 GCA_022511065.1 Prevotella sp. | reverse complement strand
ACACGGAATTTGATAAAAAGTAACACGGAATTTAGTAAAAAGTAACACGGAATTTGATGCAATTAAGCCGAAAATTCGGCACTATTTGGCGTAAAATTCAAGTCTATTTTGCCAAAAACTGAAGAAAATCACGCTGGGAAATCACCGAAAAACCGCCATTTTATGGGGTTTTTCGGGGTTAAAATCTGTAACGATTTTACAAGTTGTTGATAATGAGTGGATTGTAATTGCGCAAAACTTGCGTATTTCTGTCCGTAAGATGATTTGGTGGAAAATACGCGAGTTTTAGAGGGTGGTTTGTTGGGATTTCTGCTCAAATTTAACATTTCATCCCTATGGAGTTTTACCCCGTTCCTTTACTTAAACCTATAAACTCAGGTCTTGGTAAAGTGCTACAGGACCGAGATGCCATGCCTTTGTGGAAACACAAAACATCACAACGGAAGGCGGCGCCAGAGCCATCGGGGGAGACAGCGCCAGGCGGCGGTGAGGAGGCGGTAGCGCCAATCAATCACACGGACATGCTCACAGCGGCGGATGGCGCGGAGGATTTCCTGTGCCACGCGCTCGGGGCGCATCATCATCGGGTAATGGAAGTTGCCGGCTAACAGGTCGGTGTCCACGAAACCGGGGCGGAGATCGGTGATGCGGATGTCCAAATGGCGCGCATGGGCTTGCTGCTCCAATGCTTGCAGATAAGTGTTCTGCATGGCTTTCGTGGCAGAGTATGCGGGAGCGGGACCGAGCCCCTTTGTGCCGGCGATGGAGGTAATGGCGGCGATGTGCCCCCGACCCTGCTCGGCGAAATAGCGGAAAGCCTCGCCCACCATGCGGGTGAATCCGAGGGCGTTAGTCTGCACGGTAGCAAGTTCGATGTCCTCAGTCAGTGTGCGGTTTTGCTTGCCGATGCCTGAGGCGTAGAAAAACAAGTCCATCCCGCCCAAGCGGCTGATGAGTGTGCGGAGTTTTGCTGTTGCATCGTCAGCAGTCACGTCGATGCATTCCACTATCATCACACGATTATCTGCCTCTTTCTCAGTTTCCCGCTTCAAAGCGAGCAACCTGTCTTCGCGCCGCGCGGCGACGCCCAATTGCCAACCATCGCGCAGCAACAGACGGGCAACCTCCAAGCCGATGCCCGACGATGCCCCTATGACCACAGCCCTTTTCATCGTATTCATGCCGACAAAGATAGCAAAAATCGCGCGAATCGTGCCTTATATGCGGGAAAATGTAGTACCTTTGCGCCGAAAACGCGACTATTTAAGAAAGAAAAGACTTAATGATGGAGAAAAAGACTGTTGCAATACTCGGCATGATGTGCGCTGGTTGCGCGGCTTCCGTGGAGCGGAAACTGAACTCGCTCGACGGTGTGCAGACGGCTGCGGTGAACCTGCCGGCGCGCACGGCATTGGTGGAATACGACCCGAAAGTCACTTCATTGGAGAAGATGAAGGAGGCGCTGACGGCCATCGGCTACGACATGGTGATTGAGGAAGACAGGAACGTGGAGGAGGCTGAACGCAGGGCGGTGACATCGCTCCGCAACAAGGTCATCATCTCGTGGGTGTTCGCCGTGCTGACGATGAGCCTCTGCATGGGGTGGATACACATCGGTTCGCACGACACAGCCAACCAAGTGATGCTCATCCTCGCCCTTGTGAACCTCATCTACTGCGGTCGGCAGTTCTACACGACGGCATGGCGGCAACTCACCCACGCCTCTGCCAACATGGACACGCTCGTGGCACTATCCACGGGCATCGCCTTCCTGTTCAGCGCGTTCAACACATTTTGGGGCGAGCGCGTCTGGGGCAGTCGGGGCATAGAGTGGCACACCTACTTCGATGCCTCGGTGATGATTATCACCTTCGTGCTGACGGGCCGACTGATGGAGGAGCGGGCGAAGCGCGGCACGGCATCTGCCATCCGTTCACTCATGGGACTGCAACCCAAGACGGCACGCCTCGTGGAGGGCGACACCATCAGCGAAGTGCCCATCTCCACCCTGCAACCGGGCGACACCGTAGAGGTGCGGGCGGGCGAGAAGATACCCGTGGACGGTACGGTCATCGACGGCGGCACGGCAGCAGCCTCGCCCCTCGTGGATGAGAGCATGATTTCCGGTGAACCTATACCCGTGGCGAAGCAGATGGGCGACAAGGTGCTTGCGGGCACCATCGTGAAGCAGGGCACTTTCCGCTTCCGTGCAGAGGAGGTGGGACAAAAGACCATGCTCGCACATATTATAAAAATGGTGCAAGAGGCGCAAGGCTCGAAAGCCCCCGTGCAGCGCGTAGTGGATAGGATTGCCCTCATATTCGTGCCGGTTGTTGCGATAATCAGCCTCCTTACGCTCATAACATGGCTCGTTGTCGGCGGCAGCAGCCTGCTCCCGCAAGCGATACTCTCAGCCGTCAGCGTGCTCGTCATCGCCTGTCCCTGCGCCTTGGGACTCGCCACGCCCACGGCCCTCATGGTGGGCATCGGCAAGGCGGCGGAGAAGAACATACTTATCAAGGATGCGACAGCCCTCGAGGAGATACGGCGCATCGACGCATTGGTCATCGACAAGACCGGCACGCTGACCATACCCAACCCCGATTTCTCTCCCGTAGCCTCCACGCCAGAGGCTGACGACCTGCCCCGATTCCTCGAATCGCGCGAGACGCTCAAGCCTCATGCCCGCGAGGCGATTGCCCTGCTCCGGCAGCGCGGCATAGCGGTGTATATGTGCAGCGGCGACAAGGACGAGGCGGCACGCTATTGGGCAGAGAAGGCGGGCATAGGCCACTACCGCTCGCAGGTGCTCCCGCAAGACAAGGAAGACCTCGTGCGCTCCTTGCAAGCCGAGGGCAGGCACGTGGCAATGGTGGGCGACGGCATCAACGACTCACAGGCATTAGCCGCTGCAGATGTGAGCATCGCGATGGGCAAGGGCACGGATGTGGCGATGGATGTGGCGCAGGTGACGCTCATGGGCACCGACCTGCGCAGAATCCCAGAGGCCATCACCCTGTCGGCACGCACCGTGGGCATGATTCGGCAGAACCTCTTCTGGGCGTTCATCTACAACGTGGTGTGCATCCCTCTCGCTGCGGGCATCCCCCACATCTTCGGATTCTCGTGGCAGATTACCCCCATGTGGGCATCGGCGCTGATGGCGTTCTCGAGCGTCAGTGTGGTGCTCAACAGTCTGAGACTTAAACTCACAAAATAAAAAGACATGAAGAAAACCGTACTCATCACCGGTGCAACGAGCGGAATAGGGCTCGGCTGCGCCCGTAAGTTTGCCGACAACGGCGACCGCCTCATCCTCACGGGACGAAACGAACAGAGGTTGAACGAAATCAAACAGGAATTGGAGGCCAAGGGCACGGAGGTGCTGACGTTAACCTTCGACGTGAGAGACCGCGCAGCGGCTACTGCAGCCATCGGCCAGTTGCCCGAGACATGGCAAGCCATCGACGTGCTTGTGAACAATGCTGGTCTTGCCCTCGGTCTGGAGCCAGAGTTTGAGGGCAATCCCGACGACTGGGACACAATGATAGACACCAACATCAAGGGACTGCTCACCATGACGCGCCTCATCGTGCCTGGGATGGTAAGTCGTGGCTGCGGGCACGTCATCAATGTAGGCTCCGTAGCGGGCGATGCCGCCTACGCCGGCGGTAACGTGTATTGCGCGACGAAGGCTGCCGTAAAGGCATTGACCGACGGCCTGCGCATCGACTTGGCGGAGACACCTGTCCGCGTGACCAACCTGAAGCCCGGCCTCGTGGAGACGAACTTCAGCAACATTCGTTTCCACGGCGACACCGACCGTGCTGCCAACGTATATCGTGGCATCAAGCCCCTAACGGGCGACGACATCGCCGAGGTGGCCGTCTATGCCGCCAATGCTCCCGCCCACGTGCAGATAGCCGAGGTGCTTATCCTCGCCACGCATCAGGCGAATGGGAGTGTGATTGTCAGAAAATAAGAGACTGCAGCATTGAGCAGGGTATTCCTGCCCCGTTCAATGCTGCGTGAATCCCGCAATCGGGCGGCAGGCATTCTTTCGTGCAAGCACTTCTGAATCGCAATACTCCCGAATCTGCTCCACCGAGGATCTCTTCCCATTAAGGATATAGTCGATGGTGCTCTTGCGTGCGATGTTCTCTATCTGTCCCCCCGAGAAATCGTAGGCAGATGCAAGCATGGCAGCCTCGTCGTCAGTAAGTGTGCTGATCATCGACTCCCAGATGCGTGCCATGACTTCCTTCTCAGGTTTTTTGAACTCTATCTTGAAGAGGAATCGTCTGTCGAATGCCCCGTCAAGGTTGCTCGTAAGGTTGGTGGTTGCGATGAGGATGCCCTCCAAGTTCTCCAACTCCTGGAGGATGATGTTCTGCATGGCATTGTCCATCTTCTCCACGGAGCGCTCCACGTTCTCTATGCGCTTGTTGAATATCGCATCAGCCTCATTGAAGAACAGGATGGGCATAATCTCTGATTGCTTGCAGAGGGCCTTGTAGCGCGAGAAGACCGCCTTGATGTTCTTCTCACTTTCGCCAACCCACTTGTCGCGCAGTCCCGCAATGTCTATCTGCATGATGTCCCTACCCGTCTGGCGCGCCAACTGCAGAACAGTCTCCGTCTTGCCCGTACCGGGAGCACCATGGAAGAGGCATGCCACCCCTTTCCGCATCCCTTCGGCCTCCAAGCGCTGCTGAATACCCATAAGATTCTCTTGCTGGAGCAGATTGGCAAGCCGCTCTACCTGCTTCTGCTCGTTCTCATTGTAGAACAACACCTTTTCTTTAATCTCCGAATAACACCTCAGATTCCTGTCAGTTCGCTTTGACATGGAAAGGTTAGACTCGTGCGGGGTGTAGCCAGACAGCAGTTCGTTCTTCGTCTTGGCTGTCAGCATGTACCGCTCCGTATTCACCACACCATCTTCGCACTTATGCTCAATCAGCCCTTTGCGCATCAGAATGTGTGTTCCATCCTTCAAACGACGACGCATGTTGTTGCACTCCAACTCATGCGGGTAAAGATCGCAGATGGTGCGGAAGGTCAGCCCTTCATCTTCCGTGTTTGCGAACTGGGCATAGTCGAACACCACCATAAGAAGGAGCGACTGCGCATGGATATCCTTCATTTGAAGCACCTCTTGGCACAGAGGGAGATGGGGATTGGCTGATGCAAACTGCAGCATCCACTCCTCGTCATTGCTGAACAGCAGCGTCTTGTCGGCAAGATTCTCCACGATATGCATCTCCAACTTGTCTACGAACTCCTGTTCGGTGAAACCGTCAAGGCGCTCGGGCACAAACGCCTCATTGCGGCACAGCGCACTCGTCACTCCTTGCGCTAATTCAAATCCCTGCACTCCACCGCCGAATCCCCTCGTCACTCTCTTAACAATCCATCTCTTCTTCAGGAGTTCTTCCACTTCCTCGGCATGAGCCATCACGGTCAGACGAGAGCAGTGCAGATATGCGCTAATGCTCTTCCATGTCTCGGTCTCCCCGCTTTCCACCAAGATGGCCAACACGACAATCTGGATGTTCGTCAGTCCGAGTTTGTCACGCAGATACGCCAAGGACTTCTCACATCTCCTCCACAACAGGTCACACAGTTCCGACTGCTTGGCGTGCTTATGCACGTTGTTAAGCGCAGTGATGATAGTCCACTCCTCCGGCTGCGGCTCCTCTATGTCCAATAGTGTATCCACTATGTCAAGTTCTGAATCCATCATAGCCAACTCGTCATCGTAGCACTCCATGTCTAAAGGTAATTTGTCCATACTTTATTGTTTTTAATGTTAATAATAATCCCTATCATGATTTCGTTTGCAAAAGTACGTCGTTTTCTGAAACAAAGTAAATTCGTTATACGTATAAAATCCAACAGACATCGTTTTGGGGTAAATAAAAAGAGGCGAGGTCTTTTCGTAAGACCTCACCTCATTAAGCATTGTCTATAATTGCCTAATTCTTAGGAGTAGAGGAACGCACACCTTCTACCATTGAACGGAATGCTTTCCACGAGTGAAAGGAATGCTTCCTACGAGTCAAAGAAATAATCTCCATGAGGGTATAGGAAGCATTCCTTTCCCTCGTGGAGATTATTTCTTTCGCTTAAAGAAGGTGTTTCTTTAAGCGGAAGGTATTAGAGGTTCAAACTCTTCTTGATGGCCTCAATCTTCTCGTCGGCAGCCTTCATGCAGCGCTCGTAGCAGCCACCGCACTTGAACGACGAGTCTTTCACCTCGGTGTAGAACTTAATCTTCGGCTCTGTGCCGGAGGGGCGCACGGACACCTTCGTACCGTCCTCGCAGAACCACTGGAGCACATTGCTCGTCGTGGGCATGTTCAGCTTCTCCACCGTGCCGTCGGCCTTCTTTGCCTCGAGCGTCTGGTAGTCCTTCCACAGGCATACCTTCGAGCCACCCAGCTCCTTCGGGGGATTATTGCGGAAATCAACCATCATCTGCTTAATCTCGTCGGCACCAGTCTTTCCGGGCTTCACCACGTTGATGGTGAACTCACGGGAGAATCCATACTCGGCGTAGATATCCATCAGCAGGTCATAGAGCGTGCGACCGTTGTCCTTCGCCCATGCTGCAATCTCGCAGATAAGACAGATGGAGGCGGGAGCATCCTTGTCGCGCACCTTGTCGAACGGCAGGAAGCCGAAGCTCTCCTCACCACCACCGATGTATTTCTGCTTGCCCTCGGAGAGGCGAATCTCGTTGGCAATCCACTTGAAGCCCGTGTAGCAGTCGCGCAGCTCCACACCGTTCTTCTTTGCAATCTCGGCGATGGCCTCGGTCGTCACGATGGTCTTCACAAGGAACTCGTTACCCTTCAACTGGCCGAGCTTCTTCTTGTTGGCGATGATGTACCAGCAGAACATCATGCAGGTCTGGTTTCCGTTGATGATTTCCCACTCACCCTTCGGGTTGCGCACCACGATGGCAAGGCGGTCGGCATCCGGGTCGCTGGCAATCACGAGGTCAGCATTCAGCCTTGTGCCGAGCTTCATGCCGAGAGTCATAGCCTCTGCGTTCTCGGGGTTGGGCGATACCACCGTGGGGAAGTTACCGTCGATGACCATCTGCTCAGGCACGACGTGGATGTTCTGGAAGCCCCACGAGCGGAGCGCCATCGGCACGATGTGACGACCTGTGCCGTGCATGGCGGAATAGACGATGTTGAGGTCCTTCTGGCGCAGGATGACATCCTGATCCACCATAGCCTCCTTGACGGCCTGGATATAGTCCCAGTCCATCTCGCCACCGATGATTTCAATCAGTTCCTTGTTGCCCTCAAACTTCACATCGTTGATGGTCACCTTGTTCACCTCCTCGATGATACCCGTATCGTGCGGAGCGAGCACCTGCGCACCATCCTCCCAGTAAGCCTTGTAGCCATTGTACTCGCGGGGATTATGGGAAGCGGTCACGTTCACACCGGCCTGTGCACCGAGCTGACGGATGGCGAATGAAATCTCAGGTGTGGGGCGTAGGCTCTCGAAGAGATACACACGGATGCCGTTGGCTGAGAAAATATCTGCCACGGACTCAGCGAACATGCGGCCGTTGTTACGGCAGTCATGCCCTACCACCACGGCGAGATCCTTCTTGCCGGGGAAAGCCTTCAAGAGGTAGTTGGCGAAGCCCTGCGTGGCCATGCCTACGATATACTTGTTCATGCGGTTGGTACCGGCACCCATGATGCCACGGAGTCCACCCGTACCGAACTCAAGATTCTGATAGAAAGCGTCGATGAGCGGCGTCTTGTCCTCTGCATCGAGCATTGCCTGTACTTCCTTGCGGGTCTCCTCGTCGAAAGCCGGGGAGAGCCACTCCTTTGCCCGTGCCTCGCACTGAGCAATCAGCTGTGAATTGTCTGCCATAGTCGTTTGTCTTATTTGGGTTAATGAATGTTTCTAACCCACAAAGATAAAGAAAAAAGTTTAAAGTTGCGCTGCTCTGGCACAACTTTTTTATTTCTTTAAGATTTGGTCTATTTCCTCGAACTGTTTTCCCATGTTCAGGTTGAAATAGATGCGGTAGAGCGCGGGGCCCCATTTGCCCTTATCGGCGGGGGCTAACCGCCTGTAAGCCTCCATGTGGGGCATTGCCTGTTGATATAGTTTCCTTACCTGCTTGCGGTTCTTGCGCGCATCCATCGCCAAGGCAAGATTCAGATAGGCAGTACCCGCATTGTACTGGGCATCCGCGGCATCCTCATTGAGGGCTATCAGGCGCAGACTGTACTCAAGGCTCTCCTCATAGCGCCCCATGTTGAGCAGCACGGTGGATTTGGCAAAGAGGAACAACTCGCTGAGCGAATCAACTTCCAAAGCCTCATCCACAACTGCCAATGCCTGTTCCAGATTGCCTCGCTTCGTGTAGCTGTCCATCAGGCGGGGGAAGAAATAGTCTGAAGCGGGATATTCCCTGAAACCTTCCCACAGGATTGCCACATACATCGAGTCATCCCCCAACTGCTTCCAACTCTCTGCAATGTATTGCAGGGTAAACTCAAACTTGGCAGGGTCGCGGCGAGCCTCTGCCTCATGGCGCAGCGTCAGCACAGGGTCGCCCATGCGATAGGCGCAATAGGTTGCCCAATAGGCAGCCTCGCCCATACGGTCGTCGGCCTCCTCATAGTTGTAATTCAAGAAGAGCGGCTGACGGGCGCAGTCGAGGTATGCCTCAAAGAACTCGAAGGCAGGCATGAACTGACCTTTCCGAAGGTGGTATGTGCCACCGAAAAACAAGTTGGGACGATAGATGTCAAGCAACTGCGCATTCTGGTTGCGGTATTGCAGATTGACCTTTCCCTTCTTGTCAGGCTGCATCTCCAGCGAGTCAAG
Source organism: Prevotella sp. (assembly GCA_022511065.1). GTDB lineage: Bacteria > Bacteroidota > Bacteroidia > Bacteroidales > Bacteroidaceae > Prevotella. The sequence goes on along the minus strand of JAFLSG010000025.1, from coordinate 23,195 downwards.
CTGCTCTGCCACGGCGAACATACGGCGTGCCAAACCAAAGAACTTTGCGGTATCTACCGCCTGCTTCATATACATCTTTTCATTGACGGCTTCATACTGCTTTACCACAGCCTGAAACCAAATCTGATAGATGCGCGTGTTCTCACGATTGGCAGAATCCTTCAGCAGGTCGGTCATCAGTTTCTCTGCCTGTTCAGGATTCTTCCCACTCTTCAGTATAGTGCGCGCATCACCTATCTGTTTGCGCTGAGCCATACAGGGAACTGCCAATGAGAGGCAGAGCAACGTGAGAAGAATCCTGAAACACATATCTTAATATAAGCAGAGTTTTAAAAAGAAAATGATGGTGCGCACGAAGGCATCAGTCAAGTCCGAAAAGGACTTTCAGGCCTCCATCGACACCGGAGAATCCCATGAACGCAAGACTGAGCAGTCCGGCGGAGAGCATCACGATGGCCATGCCCTGCATCCCCTTCGGTATCTTCACCAACTCAAGCTGCTCACGCATACCCGCGAATACGGTCAGCGCCAAGCCAAAGCCAATGGCGGTGGAGAATGCGTAAACCACGGACTGGAGCAGATTGTAGTCTTTCTGAATCACGAGGATAGCCACACCCAGCACGGCGCAGTTGGTGGTAATCAGCGGCAGGAAGATGCCAAGCGCCTGATAAAGCGCGGGCGACACCTTCTTGAGGATAATCTCAACCATCTGCACAAGGGAGGCAATGACGAGGATGAACGCAATCGTCTGCAAGTATTGCAAACCGAAGGCATCAAGCACGTACTTCTGCACAAGCCATGTGACGATGGTGGCAAGCGTAAGCACAAAGGCAACGGCTGCCGACATACCGAGCGAGGTGTCTATCTTCTTCGACACGCCGAGGAACGGGCAGATGCCGAGGAACTGTGACAACACGATGTTGTTCACGAAAATGGCGGAAATGAAAATCAATATATACTCCATACGATTATGCCTTCTTTAGTTTGTTTACGATTGCAATAAGGAAGCCAAGGGTGATGAACGCACCCGGAGGCAGCACAAAGAGCAGGATGTTATAGGTCTCCGGCAACAGCGTGATGCCGAACACACTACCCGAGCCGAACAGCTCACGGCAGATACCAAGCAGCGTCAGACCGAGCGTAAAGCCAAGTCCGATACCGATGCCATCAAAAAGCGAAGCCACGGGCGAGTTCTTTGCGGCAAACGCCTCGGCACGACCGAGGATGACGCAGTTCACCACGATAAGTGGGATGAACAGTCCGAGCGCAGCGTCGATGTCAGGCAGATAAGCCTTGATGACGAGTTGTAAGATAGTCACAAAAGCGGCAATCACGACGATGAACACGGGGATGCGCACCTTGTCGGGCGTGACGCTCTTCAAGCAACTGATGACAAAGTTCGTGCAGATGAGCACCGCCATCGTAGCCAATCCCATCGCCATACCGTTGATGGCGGATGTCGTGGTGGCAAGCGTCGGACACATACCGAGCATGAGGACGAACGTGGGGTTCTCCTTGACGATGCCATTCTTGATGATATTGATGTAATTCATAATCAGTCCTCCTTCTTTTGTTTAGTGGCTCCACTCTCCGCATCCACGGGTGTCGCCATGTAAGCATTATAGGCATTGTTCACGGCAAGCAGGAAAGCACGGCTCGTGATGGTCGATGCGGTTATGGCATCCACCTGTCCACCGTCCTTTGAGACGGTGAGCGGCTCGGCGGGAACCTTGCCGATGATGTCACCCTTCTCGCCCTGCTGGAACCACTTGTCGGCCTTGGCACCAAGTCCCGGGGTCTCTGCGTGCTCAAGCAGCGCATAGCCGAGTATCTTGCCCTCGGGGTCAAAGCCCACGAGCACCTTCAGGTCGCCACCAAAGCCACCCGTCGTGGATTCCACGGCAGCACCCAGGTCCTGATTGGCTCCGTCCTGTATCTGATATATAATATAGGTGAGTTCCTTACCTTTCGCATCGGTCTGGCTTACGGTATCGGTCTTTGCCACCGTAAGCTCATCCACGCACATGACAGACTTGATACCGTCGGCAAGTGCCTTTTCCTTCTGCTGTGCGATAGGCTCGGCAGTAAGATGGTTCACATAGGCAAGGATTCCGCCCATGACGACTGCCACGCCCGTGAGCACCAACACCATATTTAATAAAGATGATTCTAACTTCTTCATATAGCAATCCTCCTTAGTTCTTGGCAGGCACTTCACCGAAGCGCTTGGGTTTCACATAATTGTTAATCAGCGGGGTAAATGCGTTCATAATCAGGATGGCGAACGACATACCCTCTGGATAGGCTCCCCAGTTACGGATGATGACGGTCAGCACACCGATGGCTACGCCATAAATCAACTGACCCTTCGGTGTCATCGGGGAGGTAACATAGTCGGTAGCCATGAAGATGGCACCGAGCATCAGACCTCCGGAGAAGATAACGGAGAGTGGGTCGGCATAGACAGGATTAGCCAAATGGAGCAGGCCGGCAAAGACGAACACCGTACCGATGATGGACACGGGGATGTGCCAAGTGATAATCTTCTTCCAAAGCATGTAAGCCAAGCCAAGAAGCAATGCCAAGGCGCAAATCTCTCCCAATGCGCCACTACCATCGGGATGATTGCCGACAAACAGCATCATGGTATCGGGCAGTTGGTCAAGCACGGAAGCATCACCACTCTTGATGGCATACTTCATGATGGAAAGCGGAGTGGCCCCCGTCTCTGCATCCAAATAACTGAGATGCTGACCGACTTTCGGCCAAGTAGTCATCTGGGCAGGGAATGCCACAAGCAAAGCGGCACGGCCCACAAGAGCGGGATTAAACAGATTGTTGCCCAAACCTCCGAATGGCATCTTGGCAAAACCAATGGCGAACAATGCACCAAGGATGATAATCCAGATGGGGAGATTGGAAGGCAGGTTGAAACCGAGGAGCAGACCTGTGAGGATGGCAGAGCCATCGAGCACGGTGGTACGCTTTTGCTTCAGGATATATTTGACGATGGCCCACTCAAAGAACACGCAGGCCGCCACGCTCGCACCGCACACAACGGCACTACCAAGGCCGAAGAAATAGAACGACACGAGCAGCGCAGGCATGAGGGCGATGATAACGCCGTACATATTGCGCTCCACGGTGTCAGTTCCGTGTGCGTGGGGCGATAATGATACGATTAACTTACTCATATTTCATTGAACATTGAGGTTGAACTTTATTTCTTTACCGCACGGGAGCGGATGATACCCATGACGGTGGATTTACCCAGACGGATATTGTCAAGCAACGGGCGGTGAGCCGGACAGGTAAACTGACACGAGCCACACTCGATACAGCTGACGATATCCTCGGACTCGGCACGCTCCCAGTTGTGAACGGCGGAGAGCTTGGCAAGCAAGTAAGGCTCAAGACCCATTGGACATGCAGCCACACACTTGGCACAACGGATACAAGGCTGCGGCTCCTTGCGCACGGCATCCTCGCCGGAGAGTATCGTCACGGAGTTTGTACCCTTGCAGATAGGCACCTCCACCGAAGTCAGCGCCTTACCCATCATCGGGCCACCGGCCAACAGCTTATTGTCGCCCTCGGGCATACCGCCACAGGCATCTATCAAATCCTTCATCGGTGTGCCCATCCTCACGAGGAAGTTGCCGGGATTGGCGAGCTTCTTACCCGTCACGGTGGTATAGCGCTCGAAGAGCGGCTTGCGCTTCAGCACCGCCTCATAGACGGCAAAGGCAGTACCTACGTTCTGCACGATGGCACCTACATTAACGGGGATGGCAGGAGGTGCAGGCACCTGACGGCGAATCACTGCATCTACCAATTGCTTTTCACCTCCTTGCGGGTAACGCTGTTGCAGAGGCACTACCTCAACGGTATATTTTGAGCCGCCAAACTTCTCAGCGCACTTCTTGGTGAGCAGTTCGATGGCAGCGGGCTTGTTGGTCTCAATACCGATATATCCCACCGTTACCTTGGCAGCCACCATCAGCAGTTCCAATCCTACAAGTATCTCATCAGCCTTCTCCATCATCAGACGATAGTCGGCTGTGATATAAGGCTCACACTCCACGGCGTTGATAATCACGCACTCTGCCTTTGCTGTCGGCGGCGGAGTCAGTTTGATGAAAGTCGGGAAGCCTGCACCACCCATACCCGTGACACCAGCCGTCTTCACGCGCTCGATGATTTCCTCGGGTGTCAGTTCGGGATGCGCCTCAACGGTCTCCAACTTATCGGAGCGGTCGATGGTCTCTTCCCACTCGTCACCCTCCACGTTGATGATGATAACGGGCTTGCGATAGCCTGTGGCATCAATGGCTGTGTCAATCTTGAGCACCTTTCCGCTAACGGATGAATAAATCGGAGCGGAAACAAAGCCACCGGCTTCAGCAATGAGTGTACCAACCTTTACTGCGTCACCTTTCTGCACAACGGGCTTGGCAGGGGCGCCAATATGCTGCGAAAGCGGGAATATCGCCTGCTTCGGCAGGGCAGCCACTTGCGTCTTTACCTCATGGGTCAGCTTATTCTCTTCCGGGTGTACGCCACCTATTCTGAATGTTCTGATGTTCATGCTGTTTCCTCCTTTCTTTCTGGTTCAGTCTGTGATGCCGGAGCCGGCTTGGGAGCGGGGAAGTTCACGGCAACGATGCTGTGCGTAGGACAAGCCTTCTCACACTTGCGGCAGAGACGGCACTTCTGGAAGTCGATGTACGAGAGATTGTTCTCAACCTTGATGGCATCAAACGCACACTCCTTCTCACACTTGCCACAACCGATACAACTTACCTTACAAGCCTTCATCGATACGGCACCCTTGTCTTTGTTCACACAAGACACATAGATTCTCCTGCCCTTCGGGCCTTTCTTGCGAAGCTCGATGATGGCACGCGGACAAGCCTTGACACAGGCACCGCACGACGTACACTTCTCCTCATCGACCTCGGCAATGCCAGTCTCGAGATTGATGTGGATGGCATCAAACTGGCAAGCCTCCACACAGTCGCCACAACCCAAGCAGCCAAAGCCGCAGGCTGTCTCGCCAGCACCACAGGCGTGCATGGCAGCACACGTGCGGAGACCAGCATACTCGGCAATCTTCGGACGAACCTCGCAAGTGCCGTTACATCTCACTACGGCCACCATCGGCTCGGTATTGGCTATTGCCATACCCAGCAGGTCAGCCACCTTCCCCATCGTCTCTGCACCGCCAACGGGACACATCAGTCCGTCAAGGCTTCCCGCGTCGGCACCTTTCACCAACGCGTCAGCCATACCAGCGCATCCGGGGAATCCACATCCTCCGCAGTTAGCACCGGGAAGCGCTTCGCTCACCTGCGCAATGCGGGGATCCTCATAGACAGCAAATTTCTTGGAGCAGGCGAACAGCACGACTGCTGCTATCAGGCCGATGGCTCCAAGTACAATCACTGCAATCAAGATGAAATTCATAATGCTTTGATATTGTTTTAGTGGTTATAAATTATATTCAAGTCTCATTCACGTTTCCAAGTAGAACCTCAGCTTCCGCTGAATCTTGTCCCGGCAGAGCCAAAGCACTCCGTAATAGGGCGCAAGGGACAGCAGCGCCACAAGAGCCGCAAGCCCTTCATTGCCAGATAATCGCAGCACCACCATTAGCACGATGACCAAAACCAGAAACGGCACACCGAAGCCTAACAATAACGCACGGTTCGCCACATCGCGGGATGCACTGACCATCACACTATCCCCTACCTTTACACGGGCTGCGATGCCGTCAGTCTGATACACATCGATGATTTTCTCCTTCGATTCTGAAGCATTGCAATGGGAAGCCACCTTACAACCGGCACATGCAGATGTCTGAAGAATGCGCACCTTGACACACCCTCCGGCAACAGACTCCACGATACCCGAATGGCTTATTTTGCTACTCATGGATTGCAAAGATACGACAATTTAGCGAATATACCAACAAAAACGGTCATTTTTTGTGCAAGTTTACTCCGTCAATGCCTTACGCTCTATGAATTTACGTCCCGCATCCACAAAATACACTTCCTCAGCCTCCGCCTTGCGGGCTTTCTTCGAGTAGTCAAGCAAGCGAATCTCATAGTCACTTGTGATGTAGAAATACTGAACAACCTCGTCAGGATCCATATCATAGTAAGTGGAGGGATCATCCTCCGAGTCGGCGGAATCAGCGGCATACAGGCACAACTTATCTACCGGCAGATAGTCATTATCCAACGAATAGAGCCAAAGCGAATACTCCCCATCTTCCTCATCGGCAGCAAGCAGCATCAGGCGCACACCCACCGTCTCGGGAAGCGATACGGCCTTGGGCTGTCCCTTGCCCTCCAAGTTCAGATAAGCCACAAGCTCGGGCGGTACAGGCTTATAGTTGGGCAGATACTTCACATAGATGTCCGTATAGCTCACCGGCAAAGTCTGAACACTCAGACTGTCATAAAAGGCTTGCAACGGGTTTACTTCCTCAAAGTGAATGCCTTGCGCCTCTAAATGTTCCCTCACCTCGATGGCCTTCACGCTGTCGAGCTTTTGCTGAAGCTCGGCAGGGGATAACCTTCTGCCACCGCACGATAGCACGAGGGCAGAAAACAATAACATACCGAACAATAGTCTCATAGCCTTGTCCATATTTTAGGGTTGTCTTGTAAATATTCAGAGTTTCACTTTCTTGCTCACCGACTTGCTTTCATTCTGCAATCGGTCGAGTGCCGTCACGTGATACACCCAGCGGGTCTTTCCGTTGTCGTATGGAAGTTTCAGGAAGGTCTGCCCCGTGATGGCATAGATTTTAGAGGGGTCTTCCAAGTTCGGCTTCTCATTCGGAGCAAAACGATAGACCACATACTTTGTAGCCTCATCCTTCCATCCCTTGCCCTTGGGGGCTGTCCAGAACAGCACATACCCGTCTTCCGTCCACACGGGCTTCACCTTACGCACTTTCTTGGGCGCTTTGCCATCAATAAACGGCATCGTGGGCTGCAGGGCGGGGTATCTCCAATACACATTACGCAGATTGGTGCCATAGTTGCCCACGTTATCCACCGCAGCCTTCGCATACCACAGCACCGTACCCTTCACATACGGCAACTGACGATGCAGCGCCATCTTGGCGGCTTGTTGATGCACGTTGGGATTCTTTACATCCGGGAATTTCACCGTGCGCTCCACATCCTCGCCAATAAACAACGGGCGCTGACCGGCATATTGATTCCACCAACGAATCAGCGTCTCATAGTCAGCCGCGCGATTCCCGATTTCCCAATACACCTGCGGCACGCAATAGTCGAGCCATCCGTTGTTCACCCACAGAAGCACGTCGGCATAGAGGTCGTCATAGTTTTGCGTTCCATTGGTATCGCTGCCTATCGGCGAACTCTTCTTGTTGCGGTAGATGCCAAAGGGCGAGATGCCCACCTTCACCCACGGCTTCGCAGCATGCACCGTCTTGTAGAGTTGTTCAATAAAGAGATTCACGTTATACCGGCGCCAGTCGCCCTTATCCTTGATACCGTTGGGATGCTCCCTGAACTGACGGTCATCGGGAATGCTCTCACCCTTGACGGGATAAGGATAAAAGTAGTCGTCCATGTGAATGCCATCCACATCATAGCGCGTCACGATATCCTTCACCACCTCGCAGATATAGTTGCGGTTTTCGGGGATGCCGGGGTTCAGAATGAACTGACCGTCGTAGGCGAAGCAATTCGCAGGCTTGCGCAGGGCAATATGATTGGCGGCGAGCTGCCCTGTGGTCTTGGTTTTCGCACGATAAGGGTTAATCCACGCATGCAGCTCCATGCCCCGTTTGTGACACTCGTCAATCATCCATTGCAACGGGTCCCAATAGGGCGCGGGAGCCACTCCCTGCCTACCCGTGAGGAATCTGCTCCACGGCTCCAACTTGCTCTCGTAGAGCGCATCACACTCGGGGCGCACCTGAAACATGATGGCGTTCACCCCATCCTTCTGCAACTCGTCAAGTTGATAGGCGAGCGTCTGCTGCATCCGCTCCGTGCCCATACCCTGAAACTGCCCGTTCACACACTGAATCCATGCGCCACGAAACTCGCGCTTGCCTTGTGCCTGTGCGGTGAGCGAAAGCATCAGCAGCGCAAGGCAGCCCATAACACTATATCTTATCTTTCCCATAATCCTTCTTATTCTCATAACATGCCTTGTTATTCGCTTAACATGCCTGCTTATTTTCGTAATCAGCCTGTTTATTCACACTCTAAACGATGAATCTCCTCATAGATGGCACTTGTCCAGTCATCCCCGTTCACGGGGCACATCGTATGGATGCCCAGAGAGGCGGCAGCCTCCACGTTGCGGATGCCATCGTCAAGAAACAAAGTCTCGTCGGGTGCTATCTGCTCAGCCTCCAACACCTTACGGAAGAAGTCAGGGTTGGGCTTCAGCACATTCAACTTGTAGCTCACGTAACAGGCATCCATGTAGTCCTCTATCGAGTGCCCCTCACCATCGAAATCGCTGCTGCAAGCCCACGACATCATGTAGGGGTTGGTGTTCGACAGGAGAATCAGCCGATAGCCATCAGCGCGCAACTTCCGAAGCACCACCTTATTGCGCTCGGGCAAATCCTTGGCATAGCCGAGCCACGCATGGCGACACTCCTCATGGCTCACCTCTCGCCCAGCCAATTCCGAGAAGCCACAGCGAAACTCATCTGCCGTAATGCGCCCCTCCTCCAAGTCACCGAAGATGCCACTCTGCGTATAGCTGTCAAGTTGCGTGGCGGCATCCTTCATGCCAAGTGCCTCGAAGCGCCTGATGCCTTCTTCGGGTGAGAGCGTCAATATCACGCCTCCAAAGTCAAAGATGAGATTCTTGATTTTTCCCATAATCGCGTATGTTCGTCGTCAATTGCTTTTATCTGTTCCTAATAGGTTGTTTACTTTTCCTCATCGTCCCACAAGTTCAGTTTGTTCTTCCTCGCTTCCTCCAACGAGAGTAGCTTCCCTTGTTCTTGCTTGTATTCGCTGCGCAGATGCTCATACCTCGCTGCGAGTTCAGCCTCCATTCCTTGCCTGTCACCCATCAGTCTTGATGCCACTTGCGCATTGAGCGAAGCATCTTTCAGCCACACCACGGCACCAGCATAGACGGGGGCAATCTTCAGCGCCACATGGAGTTCGCTTGTGGTGGCTCCACCAATCATGATGGGGATGTCAAGTCCGGCGCGTTGCAATTCCGTTGCCACGTTCACCATCTCCTCAAGGCTCGGCGTTATCAGTCCGCTCAAGCCGATGATATCCACATTCTCCTCCTTGGCTTTGCGCACGATTTGCTCTGCGGGTACCATCACACCCATGTCGATGATTTCGTAGTTGTTGCACGCCATCACTACGCCCACGATGTTCTTGCCGATGTCATGCACATCGCCTTTCACGGTGGCAAGCAATACCTTTCCGGCACGCCTTCCCCCATCAGATTTCTCGGCTTCGATGAACGGTTGCAGGATGCCCACAGCTTGTTTCATCGTGCGGGCGGTCTTCACCACCTGCGGCAGGAACATCTTGCCCTGCCCGAACAACTCACCGACGATGTTCATGCCTGCCATCAGCGGGCCTTCTATGATATCCACGGCACGGGGGTAGGCAGCGAGTGCTTCCTTGAGGTCAGCCTCCAAGTAGTCGCCGACACCCTTCACCAATGCGTGGGAAAGGCGTGCCTCTATCGAGCAGTTGCGCCATTCTTCCTGTTGAATCGGTGCGGTTGTATTCCCTGCGGGTGATGCGCCATCGGCAACTTTCGGGGTTGCCACCTGACTTGCCAAGGCTATCAACCGCTCCGAGGCATCCTTGCGGCGGTTGAGTATCACGTCTTCCACCACCTCCAACTGGGCTTCGGGAATATCACTATATGTAATCTTCGCGGCGGGATTTACAATGCCGAAATCCATCCCCTTGCCTATCGCATGATAGAGGAACACCGCGTGCATCGCCTCGCGGATATAGTCATTGCCACGGAAGGAGAATGAGAGGTTGCTCACGCCTCCACTCACATGCGCTCCCGGCAGATTCTTGCGTATCCACTCCACCGCCTTGATGAAGTCGGCAGCGTAGGCATCGTGCTCCTCCATACCCGTAGCCACGGCAAGCACATTGGGGTCGAAGATGATGTCGAGGGGATTCATGCCCACCTCTTCCACAAGCAATCGGTAAGCACGCTGGGCTATCCCGATGCGGCGCTCATAGGTAGTGGCTTGCCCCTGCTCATCGAAGCACATCACCACCACGGCTGCACCATAGCGCTTTACATCCTTTCCACGCTCGATGAATTTCGCCTCTCCCTCCTTCAGCGAGATGGAATTCACGATGGACTTGCCCTGCACGCATTGAAGCCCCGCCCTGATAACCTCCCAATCTGAGGAGTCTATCATCACGGGCACACGGGCAATATCAGGCTCGGCAGCAATGCGGTTGAGGAAATTCACCATCTCCGCCCTTGCGTCCAACAGCCCATCGTCCATGTTGATGTCTATCACGAGTGCGCCATCAGCCACCTGCTTACGGGCGATGCCCACAGCCTCATCGTATTTCTTTTCCTTAATCAGTCGCAAAAACTTGCGGGAACCTGCCACGTTGCAACGCTCACCCACATTGACGAAGCGCACTTCGGGCGTAACCTCCAACGCCTCCAAACCGGAGAGGCGCATATAGGGCGACACCTTTGCGGGGATGCGTGGGGCTTTCCCCTCCACCAACGGCGCGTAGGCGGCAATGAAAGTCTCATCCGTACCGCAGCAGCCACCGATGATGTTCACCAATCCCTCATCGACCAAGTCGCCCATCTTCGGGGCCATCGTCTCTGCGGTCTCATCGTAAAGTCCCATCGAATTGGGAAGTCCTGCGTTCGGATAGACACTGACGAAATAAGGCGCACGCCTTGCCAATTCACGCACGAAAGGCTTCATCTGGTCAGCCCCGAAGGAGCAATTAAGTCCCACGCTAAATATCGGGTAACTACTGATGCTTGCGAGGAAGGCATCCAAAGTCTGCCCACTCAATGTGCGGCCTGACATTCCACTAAGCGTCACGGAGAGCATAATTGGCACTTCCCTGCCACTCACCTCCATCACCCGCAAGGCGGCATCGATGGCTACCTTTGCGTTCAGCGTATCGAAGATGGTCTCAATGAGCAGGGCATCCACCCCACCCTCTATCAGCGCAGCCATCTGCTCCTCAAAGGCAGCAAGCAGTTCCGTGTAAGTTATATCGCGGGCTGCGGGGTCGGTCACATCAGGCGACATCGAACAGGCTTTGTTCGTTGGCCCTACGGAACCCGCCACGAAGCGTGGCTTTTCCTTTGTGGAGAATTCATCGGCCACCTTTCGCGCAAGTTGCGCCCCACGCAGCGCCATCTCCCGCGCAGCCTCCTCCAAATGGTAGTCGGCTTGCGAAATGCGCTGACTGCTGAACGTGTTGGTGGCAATGATGTCTGCCCCTGCCATCAAGTATTTGCGGTGGATATCTGCTATCACATCGGGACGGGTCAGGCAGAGCACGTCGTTGTTGCCCTTCAACTGCCCCGCAATGTCTCCGAAGCGGTCGCCACGGAAATCTTCTTCCGTCAGTCCGTAGGTCTGTATCTTTGTTCCCATCGCTCCATCGAGGATGAGAATCCGTTGCCGTATGATGTCGTTAAGTCTTTCCAATGCGTTCCTTGTTAATATGATTTCATCGCACGGTCCATCTCGCGGCGGTCTTCCTTCTCCTTCAGCGTCTGGCGCTTGTCGTATTCTTTCTTACCCTTGCAGAGCGCGATATCTACTTTTGCCCTGCCCTTGTCGTCAATAAATACGAGCAGCGGCACGATGGTGTAGCCCGTCTGCTTCGTAGCACTCTCAAGGTTGCGTATCTCCCGCTTGTTCAGCAACAGCTTGCGGTCGCGCTTCATTTCGTGGTTGTTGTACGAGCCATAGAAATAAGGACTCACGTTCATGCCTCTCACCCACAGCTCTCCGTTGATGATGAGGCAGTAGGTATCTACCAGACTGGCCTTGCCAAGCCTGATAGACTTGATTTCGGTGCCTGTCAGCACGATGCCGGCGGTATATGTATCGATGAAGAAGTATTCAAACGATGCCTTCTTGTTGCGTATCTGCACCGGACTTTTCTTCCGCATCTTTTCCTGTTCCTTGTTCATGGCTCTATCCTTGCGAAGTTTTCAATATGGTCGTCGATATAGTGGGCGATGTCTTCCGTCCACTCCTCCTCATGCTCCACGAAGCAGTCGTCAAGCTCGTCGAAGTCGGGGAAACGCTCGAACAGCGCCATGAACTCCTCGTCAGAGCATTCGCGCTCGATTTCTGCCTGATGCTTGCTCCAGAGCTTGCAACCCGCATAAATCAGTTTCGACAACTCGGGCAGTCCCCAGAGTTTCATCACCTTTGCCAACGGATTCTGGAAGATGAACGGTCCATAGCCGTTGTATATCAACTGCACGAAACCACCATCCATCACCTCCTCGCGGAGCGTTTCCCACGCAAGCAGCGTCACTTGGTCGGTGTTCAGCTCGCCCATGTTCTCGGCGGTCAGTTCCCCACCTATCGCATCATGCATGGCTTGGGTGAATGCGCCCACAAAGGCGTCCATCCCCTCTTCCGCTGCCTGCTGCAGCACTGCGTCCTTGATGACTACTTCCTTCATTCTTCTGTCCTCTCTGTTTTCGTTCGTCCGTTTCCCGTCACACCAAGTCATACACCCCCGTGGGCAACCTGCGGCGAAGCACTTCCAATTCGAGGTCTTTACCCGGAATGATGCCGTGGTCGCGCAGTATCGTCTCCACCGTCTTACGCGCCAGTTCGGGATGATTGTTCTCCTCGCTCAGATGGCACAGCCAAACGTGGCGCAGCCCCTCAGACATATTCTCCGCCAAGGCATGGCCACACGACACGTTGCTCAGATGCCCCGTACCACTCAATATCCTGCTCTTCAGATACGGAGGATAGGGGCCGTTCTTCAGCATCTCCACATCGTGATTTGCCTCAATGACGAGATAGTTTGCGTGGGAGATATGACTGCGGATGTCCTCCGTCACTTGTCCCACATCGGTGACAATGACAAACGTAACGCCCTCGGCGGAAATCTCGTAGCCCACATTCTCCGTCGCATCGTGTGGCACGGAGAAGGGTGTCACCTCAAAACCGCCAATCTGCACCGGCGTGCCCGGTGTGATAACTCTCCGTCGGTGATTAGCCACCTTACGGGCGACGCTGTAGTTGCGGTCAATCCCCTTGTGAACCATTTCCGTGGCATAGACAGGTACATTGTACTCATGACTGAACGAGCCGACCGACTTGATGTGGTCTGCGTGGTCATGGGTGATGAGCAGACTCTTCACGGCAGTCAATGCGATGCCGTACTCCCTCGCCCCTTTCTTCAATGTCCTGATGCCGACACCGACATCTATCAGTAGTCCGTCTGTGGCGGTTCCTATATAGTAGCAGTTTCCACTGCTTCCGCTCCCAAACGAGATGAATTTTAGCATGGATTATCTATTTTGCTGCAAAGGTAATCATTTTCTGACAAGGTATGCAATAAAATCCTCACTTTCTTTCTCCCCTCCGCCCATTTTCCCGAAAATGTTAAAAGTTACAACTTTGTTAGTGATAAGTTTGTTAGTAACAGGCTTGTTACTTCGTTTTCCCTCGTTCCCATAGGCTTTTCAGACTGTTCCGATACCACTTTCAAGGCATTCCAATAGCGCTTTCGTGTTGTCCGAGCGTCATCTTCACCCCCATAGATGACGCTCGAACAAGTCGTAAGTGGTATTTGAACGGAATGAAAGTAATGCTCGAACAAATCAAGTGCCAAATCCAAACGAAATGCAGAATACAAACATTTTTAAAAAAGTGCTATAATCTACTGACGGATAACACGTTGCAGAGATTTGTGTGGGAGAGTGCGGATATATAAAAGCACACTCTTATATATGCGAGATTTGAGTGCAACTCAAATACATTCTATAGAAATAGTTGTGTTTTGCAAGCCGCACTCCCCCACATAAATCTCTGCAACCAACTATCCAACAATGCGTTACACGGATTTTTTAGACAGTTCGGGGATATAACTATATCTAAAGAGTTTGTCTGTTGCCATCAAACTGTAACTCACTCAGAAAGGAAGCCCCACGGCAAAGTGGAAGGCGAGGTCGCGACCGAGACGGGGATGGATTAAGGGGTAGTGTGCTTCCTCCTCCGTCTCGTATGCAGGATTGACAGCCTTCATGCCGAGGTCGAAGCGGAGGATGAAATAGTCGAAGTTGAGGCGGAGACCGAGACCGTAGCTGACAGCAAGGTCACGGAGGAAAGTGTCAAGATGGAACTGGCCACCGGGCTGCTCGTCGTAGGCACGGAGTGTCCAGATGTTACCCGTGTCGATGAAGGCTGCACCCGCGAACTTCCAAAAGAGGTGCGTGCGATACTCCAAGTTCACATCGAGCTTCATGTCACCCGTCTGGGTGATGAAGTTGATGCGACCATCCTTGTCCTTGTATCGTCCGGGACCGAGACTTCTGACGCTCCACCCTCTGACGCTGTTAGCACCACCAGAGAAGTAACGCTTTTCAAAGGGAAGCACCCGGCTGTTGGCATAGGGGTAAGCCACACCGAGACCGAAATGGAACACAAGCTGACTGCCACCCTGCGCAAAAAGCTGACGGGTAAAGTCAAAGTCACCTTTGGCGTACTGGGCGTATGCAATACCGAACACTCTGTACTGCCCCGCCTCGTTTCTTGCACTCCCGAACGATCGACTGAGCAGGTTGAGTAGGTTACCCGCTGTCTCTACGTTGGCTTTCAGGGCAAGCACACCATTGTTGTAGGCATAGCCAAAGCCAGTCCGCATGATAAACAAGTCTTCGTAGTTGTAGCGGAGAATCACGTTGGAGTTGGTCGTGTTATCCAAATACTCCTGACGGAATGTCTCACTAATCCACGGCATAAAGACATAGTTCAGGTCTATCAAATCGACCCTGTAACTATCGTGATGACGCTGTGGCTGCCATCGGTAATGCCATCCCGCAGAGAGGACACGCCGATGAAACTCAGGGCGGTTCTGGGTGTCATACATCACCGACACATCACTTGTGGCTATGATGCGCCTCCGCACATCGGAACTGAGGAAGGGAAAGATAAAGCGGGGGAAGGTCAGTCGACTCTCCACGCTATACTCCACGAAATCCTGATTGCTGTAGCCCTCCAATCCACGTATTGCCTCGTAAGCCCCACGAAGCTGCAGACTGAATGTCTCCGAACCTCGGAAGAGATTACGATTCTGATAGGTCAGTGATGCCGCAGCACCAAAGTCACCCGCCGTGTTCGTGCCTTCAGGCTGGAAACTAATGGTGGAAGGTTTGTTGGTCTGCAACTGTATCTTCGCATCAAGCAAGTTGGTGTCAGGCACTTGCTCAAAACTGATATTCGTATATTTCACCGCCCCAAGCCTGCCAAAGTGGCTGTAGGTGTTCTGAAGGTCGGAGGCAGAATAAGACTTGCCACTACGGATGAACGTGTTTTCTTGCAGTACGTGCCTCCGCAAGTGGATGGTTAAGTCGTCAGGCGAGCCACTGCCATAGGACACGTTGTGGATGGTGTAGCTCGTATGCAACGTGTCGCCCTTCTTTGGATTCGCATAGGGATGCAACACCAACTGAAGGGCCACGCCATGCGACTCCTTGTCAGCAGATGCCTTGTAGGTGATGAACTCCTTATTAAACCTGAAATAACCTCGATTCTGCAAGAAGGAAGTTATCTCAGAGCGTTCATCGTTCAGCGCATCGATGCCGAACTGCATCCCCTCACGAAGCCGTGGCTTCCTATCCTTCAACAACCGAGCCACCACCGAGTCCTGAATGTCCGCAGAGAACTCCTTCACGTAATAAGGCTCGCCGGGATGGAGCACATATATCGCATCGAGCTTATGGCGCTTGCTATCCACATAAAGTTCCACCTGTGCATCAAGGTAGCCCTTATTTTGCAGAACCAACCGCAAATCATCACACGACCTTCTTGCCGCAAGCGTATCGAACACCACGGGAGCCTCACCCATTGAGCGCAACGTGCGACTAACCCACGTGCTATCCTTGCCCGCCAAGACATACACGCCGAGGGGAATCTTCAGGGCAGAGAACCATCGTGTGTTCTCCCGCTGACGGACATAGCTTTTCAGCTGTGAAGTGCTGATATCCTTGTACTTCCCATCCGTCACAACCTTCACCCGGTCAAGCATCCGCTCCTCCTCGCTGAGGCTATGCGATGCCGAGCATGCACCCAAGAGGAACACGCAGACAAGGGGAAACAAATATGACCAAAAACGGGGCATTGTCGTCAAGATTCTCGCTAATAAGTTGCAAAGGTAAATATTTATTTCTATCTTTGCGACGGAATTAACGCTTTTTTTCAAAATGATAAGCAGAAACCAGTTAAAGTTCGTCCGTCAGCTCGACCAGAAGAAATACCGCAAACGAGAGGGAGTGTTCGTGGCAGAGGGCATCAAAGTGGTGGGTGACCTGCTTGCGCACTTCTCACCGCGTATGCTGTTTGCTACGGAGGAATGGACGGATGCCAACCATCATGCAACGGAGAAATTGCCGCAGGGAAGCCTATCTATCGTGACGGAAGAAGAACTGCAACGGCTGAGCTTTCAGCAGCATCCGCAGCAGGTGCTTGCCGTGTTTCCCATTCCACAACCGGTGGAAGATATACAAATGCCCACAGGACTTTCCCTCGCCCTCGATGGCATCCAAGACCCGGGAAATCTTGGCACTATCATCCGCATCGCAGACTGGTTTGGCATCAGGGACATTTATTGCAGCGAGGACACCGTGGATGCGTGGAACCCGAAAGTGGTGCAGGCCACGATGGGGAGCATTGCACGGGTGAACATCATCTACTGCGACCTGCCTCGCCTCATCGACTCGCTCCCCGAATCGTTCCCCGTCTATGGGACGCTGTTGGACGGTGAGGACATCTATCAACAGGAACTGAGCGAGGAGGGACTGATTGTGATGGGCAACGAAGGGAATGGAATCTCGGAGGTTGTCAGGGCGAGAATCAACCGAAGACTGCTCATCCCTCACTTCCGTAAGGAAGATACTGCAGAGAGCCTCAACGTAGCCATTGCCACCGCCATCACCTGTTCAGAATTCAGGCGGAGAAGCCTCAACCTCCCCGCCTGACAGATGGTCATAGGTTGCGAAGGAAGTCTTCGCAACCTGCGGTAATCATCACTTTGTTATCCGAATCCAATCGGCATCCACCCAACCGCGATCAGCATTGGCATCGGTCTCAACAGCAATGAAACCAAACTTCGCGCCAATCCACTTGCCTTCCTTCATCTGGAACTCATCGCCGCAGGGCGTGAACTTCTTGCCATCCTGACTCCAAGCAAACTTCATCTTGCTGTCATCCACCGACAGACGCATATAGATGTCCTCGTGAATGCCGGGCTTGTAGTCAATCTTATCCTTGGCCGTAGGCTTCAGCGTGGCAATCAACTTCTCCTCCTGTGCCTTGCCCTTATCAGCAGCCTTACAGGTAATCTGGAGCAATTGGAATTCGTCACCAACGCGCTTCACCACCAATGCAGAGTAGTCGAGTCCCATCATGATAAGGCCACCCATCTGCCCGTCAGCCTTTGAGGTCATACGGAGCTTGGTAGTCACGGTAAACTTGTCGGCAGGAGTCTTCTGGAGCAGCAAGTTAGGCACTTCCCAGAAGTTCTTGAAGCCATTGGAGAGTTTATAGGTATAGATGCGATACACACCGAAGGCGGTAGGCATGCCGAAGGTCTGCTGATAGTTGGCGTGCCATTGCCACTGCAAGCCGAGAAGTGGTTCGTTGAACTCATCGTTCTCCACAGGATTGACAATCAGGGTTGATGACGACTGAGGCTTCTTATATGTGGTCACAGGCTCACCCTTCTTTCCCATGATGGGCCATCCTGATGTCCAATCCACAGGGTTGAGATGCACCACGCGACCATAGGCTTCCTTATCCTGGAAGTGGATGAACCAATCCTCGCCATACTTCGTGTGTACCCATGCACCCTGATGAGGGCCATTGATATCCGTCTTGCCCTGTGCCAGCACAATCTTATGCTCGTAAGGACCGTAAGGGCTCTTGCTGCGCATAGCCAACTGGAAACCCGTGGGCACGCCACCGGCAGGACACATAATCCAATACCAGCCATCACGCTTGTAGAACTTGGGGCCCTCGCAAGTGCGATTCTCATTGCCATTGCCATCGAACACAATCACGGGATTGCCAATGGGTTTCGTGCCGTCGGCAGACAACTCTCTGACCGTGAGCACACTCGCAAACTTGCTGCGGCTATTTGCCCATCCGTTCACGAGATAGCACCTGCCATCGTCATCCCAAAGGGGTGTAGTGTCAATCAAGCCCTTGCCGGGAATCACGCAGACAGGCTTCTCCCACTCGCCCGCAGGGTCTTTCGTCTTTACCATCATCACGCCATAGTCGGGGTCGCCCCAATAGATGTAATACTCCCCATTGTGATAGCGAATGCTCGGTGCCCATACGCCATTGCCATGCGAGGGCTTGTCAAACTCCTCTTTGGGTTCAAGTTCTTTCAGGGCGTAGTTGATGATTTCCCAGTTCACGAGGTCTTTAGAGTGCAGAATGGGCAGACCGGGGATGCACTGGAAGGAAGAGGCCGTCAGATAATAGTCCTCGCCACTTGGGCCTACGCAGACATCAGGGTCAGAGTAGTCGGCATTGATGACAGGATTTGTAAAAGTTCCGTCGCCATTATCGGGCGACCACACCGCTGAGCGGTACTGGGCGCTTGCCATCATCGGCAGAGCTGCCGCCAAGAAGATTAGTTTTCTCATAATTCTCGTTGTGTTAGCTTATAAATCATATATATGTCTGTTGTCTCTGTAACATGGCATCTTATTCGCACCAAGTGGCATCTTATGCTAATAACATGGCTTCTTATACTCACGCAAAGCCAACTTATATGCGCCATCGGTGTATCTTATGCTCATCACGCGGGGAAAGCCTGATGGCGAGGGAGGTACACGAAGCGCCACGTGTCCCATCGTGCGTCGCAGATTGACCTCCACGCAGGGATGCAAAAGGAAGCCTTCCCTGTCATCACGCGCCACGACCATCATATCCACCCCGAAGGGACCATGATAGTGGCAGGGAGTCGGATAAGAGCCGTAGAGCAAATGGCGCAGAGGGCCTGCGTATGCAAGTTCCTCGCCAAAGATTCTACAAATGTCCTCACGCACCGCAACAAGCAAGTCGCGGGAGATATAGCGACCGAGCATCTCCTCTTTTTCCTCCTCCGTGGCAAGGATATTGCCCGTGTATGCCCCGTTTTCCGTATGGAACAGCGAGAGCCCTAAATATTTCACGCCTCCCCTTCCATCCGCCTCGAACTCCATTGCGAAGTCTTTTACCTTATTATAATATGGCTCTATGGCGACCGACCCTTGTCGGGCTATCACGTTGCTCAGCCAACCTTTCAGCTGTGGGTCAAGCGCTCGGGGATTATCAACACCATCACCAACTGCCTGACTAACAAACCGAATGCCCCTGCCACTGCTGCTCCACGGAGCTTTCAGCACAATCTTCCCGTAATCCTTCAACGCCTGTGTCACTTCTACCTTCAAGTCACCCAAGCATGAATGACCCACGGTGCCTTCCCTATTCCGCAACTTTCTCAAGAAATGGACTGCCGTGCCACGATGCGAAAGCTCACGGATGCCCTTGATTTCATCTTCCGATGCGATAGCCTCTGCACTCACCCCGTTGCGGAGCAGAAACGCCCGAAGCGCCAAATCCCATCCCCAAGGTTCAACATCCTCTATGTCAAGGCGATGCAGCTGAGTCTTATCCACGAATCCCGCGAACTTCCTGCGCATCACGCGACTGAATGTCCGCGCTGCATCCTCCACGTTATCCACAAGCACATAGTCGCCCTCTTCCGCCCAGATGGCGGGAAGATAACCCAGGTCGGCACGCAACTGGCGCCCCGCGTGGGGAGCCGTGAAATTGCTTAGGTTTGATGCCAAAGCAAGGTCGTGCTCAGGATTGAAGACGTGTAATGTAGCCATACGGAATCTTATTTGCGTGCAAAATTACATTTTTTTTTCGACTTTTTGCAATTTAGGGTTTGCAAATTGCAAGAAATGTATTATCTTTGCACCACCTTTATAAAGGCAACTTAAACAAATCAGCAGGAATGGAAGCTTTTTTCAGGACGCACAGATACCTCGTAGAGCATGCCAACGCGCCGGTTCGTCGTACCCTTATGGACGAAATCGACTGGGGCGACCGCATGATTGGCATCAAGGGTACGCGAGGCGTGGGCAAGACCACCTTCCTCCTGCAATATGCCAAGGAGCATTTCGACGCGCTCGACAGGAGATGCCTGTATGTCAATATGAACAACTTCTACTTCCAGGGGCAGGGCATCGCAGACTTCGCGGGCAAGTTCTACGCCAACGGGGGGAGAGTGCTGCTCATCGACCAGGTGTTCAAGCAGCCCGACTGGAGCACGGAGCTTCGCAAATGCTACGACCTCTACCCTAACCTGAAAATCGTATTTACGGGTTCGAGCGTGATGCGCTTGAAAGACGAGAACCCTGAACTGAATGGCATCGTGAAGAGTTACAACCTCAGAGGCTTCTCCTTCCGGGAGTTCATCAATCTGCTGACGGGCAACAACTTCCAGCCCTATACCCTTGAGGACATCCTGCAAAACCACGAGCGCATCATCAAGCAGATACTCCCGAAAGTATCGCCCAACCGCTATTTCCAAGACTACATCCACCACGGTTTCTACCCCTTCTTCCAGGAACACCGCAACTATTCGGAGAACCTGCTGAAGACGATGAACATGATGACCGAGGTGGACATTCTGCTCATCAAGCAGATAGAACTGAAATATCTCACGAAGATTAAAAAGCTGTTCTACCAGATTGCAGAGGAAGGGCCTAACAAGCCGCTCAACATCAGCAAACTGGCAAAGGACATTGAGACAAGCCGTGCCACGGTGATGAACTACGTGAAGTACCTCACCGACGCACGCCTGCTGAATCTCATCTATCCCGTAGGACAGGAATTTCCGAAGAAACCAACAAAGGTGATGCTCCACAACTCCAACCTGATGTATGCCATCTACCCCATTCAGGCAGGAACACAGGAGGCGATGGAAACATTCTTCGTGAACTCGCTCTGGAAAGACCATAAGGTGAACACGGGTGGCAGGGATTGCAGCTTCATCGTGGATGGGAACCTGAAGTTCCGCGTCGTAGATGCCAAGGCACCCACCAAGATACGCATCTCGCCCGACATCATTTATACCCGCTACAATACGGAGATAGGGAAAGACAACCAGATTCCGCTGTGGCTACTGGGATTCCTTTACTGAACAAGAGCAAAACTATTTTCTCATTCATATTTATCAAAACAAAATGGCTAAAGAAAAGAAATTTATCACCTGTGATGGTAACGAGGCAGCGGCTCACGTGAGCTATATGTTCTCGGAGGTAGCAGCAATCTACCCCATCACCCCGTCTTCGCCCATGGCGGAGCATGTAGATGAGTGGGCTGCCCGCGGTCGCAAGAACCTGTGGGGTCAGACCGTTGCAGTTCAGGAAATGCAGTCTGAGGCTGGTGCTGCAGGTGCCGTTCACGGCTCGTTGCAGGCTGGTGCGCTGACCACCACGTTCACCGCTTCTCAGGGTCTTCTGCTCATGATTCCTAACATGTATAAGATTGCGGGTGAGCTGATTCCCTGCGTGTTCGATGTTTCCGCACGTACACTGGCATCTCACGCCCTCTGTATCTTCGGTGACCACCAGGATGTGATGGCTTGCCGGCAGACTGGCTTCGCCATGCTCTGCGAGGGTAGCGTACAGGAGGTTATGGACCTCACCGCCGTGGCTCACTTGGCATCGCTTGAGACCTGCGTTCCGTTCGTAAACTTCTTCGACGGTTTCCGTACCTCTCATGAGTATCACAAGATTGAGCTGATGGACCAAGAGGACATTCGTCCGCTCGTGAAGGAAGAGTATATCAAGCGCTTCCGCGACCGCGCAATGAGCCCCGAGCGCCCCATCACCCGTGGTACTGCTGAGAACCCCGAGACATTCTTCACCCACCGCGAGGCTTGCAACCCCTACTACGATGCAGTGCCTGAAGTAGTTGAGAAGTATCTCGGCGAGATTTCCAAGATTACGGGTCGTGAGTATCACCTTTTCTCCTACTATGGAGCAGACGATGCTGACCGCATCATCATCCTCATGGGTTCTGCTACTGATGCAGCCCGCGAGGCTATCGACTATCTGAACGCCAACGGCCAGAAGGTGGGTATGATTTCCGTACACCTCTATCGTCCGTTCAGCGTGAAGCACCTGCTTGCAAGTGTTCCCAAGACCGTGAAGCGCATTGCCGTGCTCGACCGCACGAAGGAGCCGGGAGCCAATGGCGAGCCTTTGTTCCTCGATGTGAAAGAGGCTTACTATGATGTAGAGGATCGTCCTCTCATCGTGGGTGGACGCTATGGTCTCGGAAGCCGTGACACCACTCCGGCACAGATTATCAGCGTGTTCAACAACCTCGCTATGCCCGAGCCGAAGAACCACTTCACCGTGGGTATTGTAGATGACGTGACCTTCACCTCACTGCCTATGGTAGAGGAGATGGCACTCGGTGGCGCTGGCATGTTCCAGGCTAAGTTCTATGGCCTCGGTGCTGACGGTACGGTA
Source organism: Prevotella sp. (assembly GCA_022511065.1). Lineage (GTDB taxonomy): Bacteria > Bacteroidota > Bacteroidia > Bacteroidales > Bacteroidaceae > Prevotella. Next base: position 398 of record JAFLSG010000025.1, on the reverse strand, counting down.
GGTGCTAACAAGAACTCCGTGAAGATTATCGGTAACAACACCGACAAGTATTGTCAGGCTTACTTCTCCTACGACTCGAAGAAGTCTGGAGGCTTCACCTGCTCTCACCTGCGTTTCGGTGATACGCCCATTCGCTCAACCTACTTGGTAACGACCCCGAACTTCGTGGCTTGCCACGTACAGGCTTACCTGCACATGTACGATGTGACCCGTGGTCTGCAGAAGAACGGTACGTTCCTCTTGAACACAATCTTTGATGGTGAGCAGTTGGCTAACTTCATGCCTAACAAGGTAAAGCGCTACTTCGCTCAGAACAACATCACTGTCTATACCATCAACGCAACGAAGATTGCACAGGAGATTGGCCTCGGCAACCGCACGAACACCATCCTCCAGTC
>JAFLSG010000024.1 GCA_022511065.1 Prevotella sp. | reverse complement strand
GGGCTCGAACCCAAGACCCCAACATTAAAAGTGTTGTGCTCTACCGACTGAGCTAACGGATCTCCATTTGTGAATATTCTCGGAATAATCGGACGCTTACGCCCATTCTTCCGGAAAGCGGGTGCAAAGGTACGAGGAATTTTTCAATTTGCCAAATTTATTCGGATGATTTTTCTCCTTCCTCCTCTTTTTCACCATCTTTGGTCACATATCGCTTATAGTAGGCAATGAGCAGCGTGGTCAGCGGCAGGGCGATGATGAGGCCGATGAATCCGAGCAGCGCGCCCCATACGGAGAGCGAGAGCAATAGGATGGCAGGGTTCAGTCCCATCGCCTTACCCATCACCTTTGGCGTGACCACCATGTCGCATATCAGCTGCACGATGAGGAACACGGCGAGCGCCATGATGAGGATGAGCCAGAAGTTCTGCCCTGTGTCAGCCGACTTCAGTAGGGCGAGCAGCACGGTGGGGATGAGGGCGAGCGTGTGCAGATAGGGCACAAGATCCATGATGCCAATCATGATGCCGAGACCGATGGCCATCGGGAAGTCTATGATGGTGAAGCCGATGCAGAAGAGGATGCCCATGATGAGCGCCACGAGCCCCTGCCCTCGGATGTAGTTGTTCAGCGCACGTTCCGCATCGCTCATCAGTGCGCGCCAGAAAGGTCGTGCCTTCTTGGGGAAGATGCGAATCCAGCTGCTGCTCAGATACTCGTAGTCGAGCAGGATGAAGAACATATATAATAAGGTGATGAACGAGGCGATGATGCTGACGATGACGCTTGCCGTCTTACCAAGCACGCTGAATATCTGCGGCATCGCCATCTTTACCCCCTCGGTGAAGTCGTCGCTTCTGAAGAATCGCTCAATCTCGTCCTGATTATCCATCAGCCATTGCTGGGCGGCGGCGGGTATGTCGGTGATGTGGGCAGACTTCTGTATATAGTCGGTTGCCAACGAACCTAACTTCTCGAACTGCTCAATCATCGGTGGGATGATGAGGAAGATGATGCCCGCCATGATGGCGATGACACCGATGAGCGTCACGATGATGCTCAGTGCCCGTCCCGGCACGTGCAACCGATGCTGCACGAACTTCACGACGGGATAGAGCAGATAGGCGAAAAGCCACGCCACGACAAACGGCAGCAGCACACTGCTCAGATAGTTAATGAGCAGGAGGATGACCACGCCGAGCAATCCCCCAAGCATCCACCGTATGAAGCGGTCAAACGTGATGGTCTTTTCTGTCATTTTCTTCCTTTATTGCTTTCTGGTAACATTCCCTGCACAGCGGCTCGTAGTGCTCCGTCTCGCCGAGCAGCACGCGCTGTGTGTTCTCTACCGTGCGGTGGCTCACATAAGCATGATTGCCGCACTTCACGCAGATGGCATGCACCTTCGTCACATCGTCAGCCACGGCGCAGAGCGCGGGCATCGGTCCGAAGGGCACACCTTTATAATCCATGTCGAGCCCCGCCACGATGACGCGGATGCCCCGATTGGCGAGTTCGTTGCATACTTCCACCAAACCCATATCAAAGAACTGTGCCTCGTCGATGCCCACCACGTCGATGTCCGACGACAGGAGCAGGATGCTTGCCGAGGAGTCAATGGGTGTGGAGGTGATGTGGTTCTGGTCGTGGCTCACCACGTCGTCCTCCGAGTAGCGCACATCAATGGCGGGTTTGAATATCTCCACCTTCTGCTTGGCGAACTGCGCCCTTCGCAACCGCCTGATCAGCTCTTCCGTCTTGCCTGAGAACATCGAGCCGCACACCACTTCAATTCTGCCCGGTCGGAGTGCCTCGCCGGTAATGTTTCGGTTCATATTGTCGGCAAAATTACCAAATCCTTTTAAAAATTGCAAAGAAATCCTACCTTTTTTTGCGGGTTCTAATAATTTGGATTATATTTGTCGCTGATATGGGCACATTGTATATTGTTCCGACGCCTGTTGGCAATATGGAGGACATGACTTTCCGTGCCGTCCGCATCTTGAAGGAGGCGGATTTGATACTGGCGGAAGATACCCGGACTTCGGGCATCCTGCTCAAGCATTATGACATACGCAACACGCTGATGTCGCACCATAAGTTCAATGAGCACGGCACTTCGGCGGGTATCGTTGCCCGTCTGTTGGCAGGCGAGAATGTCGCTCTTATCAGCGATGCCGGTACGCCGGGCATCAGCGACCCCGGTTTCTTCCTTGTCCGCGAGGCAGTCAGGGCAGGGGTGGAGGTGCAATGCTTACCGGGTGCCACGGCTTTCGTGCCGGCGTTGGTGTCGAGCGGACTGCCTTGCGACCGCTTTGCCTTTGAGGGTTTTCTGCCGCAGAAGAAAGGGAGGCAGACGAAGTTGGAATCCCTGAAAGACGAGCAGCGCACGATGATATTCTACGAATCGCCCTACCGATTGGTGAAGACGCTACAGCAGTTTGCAGAGGCTTACGGCGGCGAGCGACAGGTCAGCGTCTGCCGAGAGATTTCCAAGATACATGAGGAGAGCGTGCGCGGTACGCTCGACGAGGTAGTGGCTCATTTCAAGGAGCATGAGCCGAAGGGCGAGATTGTGATAGTACTGTCGGGATGCCCCGCCAAGGAGCATCCTGTCAAGGAAGCAAAAGAACATAAACCGAAAACAGATAGATTATGAAAAAACTGATTTCTTTCGCTGTCTGCGCGATGGCGATGGTTGGCTGCAACCAGGAAAGTGGCAAGAAGGCAGACATGGCGGCGATGCAGCTGCGTGACTCCCTCGAGCAGATTATCATTCAGAAGGACAATGAACTCAACGACATGATGACCACCCTCAGCGACATCGAGGAGGGTTTCCGTGAGATTACCGAGGCGCAAAACCGTGTCACGCTCGCCAAGCAGGGCGAAGGCACCAGTTCCGCGCAGCGCATTCGTGAGAACTTCCTGTTTATCCAGTCGGTGATGAAGCAGAACAAGGAACTCATCAACAAACTGAAGCAGCAGGTGCGCGAGAGTACAGTGAAGGGCGACCAGCTGAAGAAAATCATTGAGAACCTCACACAGCAGATGGAGGAGAAGGATATGCAGTTGCAGGCACTCCGTGAGGAACTTGACCGTAAGGACATCCACATCGCCGAACTGGACGAGCAAGTGGCTGACCTGACCACCAATGTCAATGCGCTCACCGAGGAGACCACCCAAAAGACGCAGACCATCACCACGCAGGACAAGCAGTTGAACGCTGCCTGGTTCGTGTTCGGCACGAAGAGTGAGTTGAAGGAGCAGAAGATTCTCGTGGATGGAAAGGTGCTCGAATCAAACTTCAACAAGGAGTATTTCACCAAGATAGACATCCGTATCGACAAGGAAATCAAACTCTACAGCAAGTCTGCCGAGATACTGACGGCGCACCCCTCAAGTTCTTACACCTTGCAGCGCGATGCCAATAAGCAGTACGTACTCCGCATCACCGACCCGCAACTCTTCTGGTCCACCAGTAAGTATCTTGTGGTGCAGGTGAAGTAAGAATCCTATTAGAGTTTAATGATTTTCAGAAGCGGCAGGAGATCTCCTGCCGCTTCTTGTTTATTGGGTGTTTGTTTCCAGACTGTCTTCTTTCATAGCACAACCCCTTTCCGCTTGACATTCATGACGACGGTGGGAGAATCCGACCGTTTCCTTGGCATGATAAGAGAACTTATCACCACGCCATACAAATAAAAAAAGTGCGACTCCGGATTTCTCCGAAGCCGCACCTTATAAAAAAGAAATGAAGTATGCCTGTTTAATCGTTCTCCTCCAAGCCGGAGTAGCGGATGCCGCTGATCTTGTAGCTTGAATAGCCGTAGGCAGCGGGATAGTCATCATCGCTGAACGATACGTAGAACACGATGGAGTCAGCGGGAGAACCGTTGTTCTGACGACCAGCCTTCGGGAGAATTTTTCCGCCAGTGATGGTCACGTCACATCCCTCGTAAGCCTCGTTTGCGATGGCACCGGGGGTGGAGAAAGTCAGACCGTTGAGGTCACTTGAAGTCTTCACCTTGAACTCCCAGAAGTCGCCGAGGTCATCCACATACAGCTGATTGCCCGTGTTTGCAGCAGTATTGTAAGTGAGGACATGGATGCGGCCAAGACCGAAAAAGTCCTCATAGCCGGGTATCACGTTACCGTTTGCGTCTGCTGCATCGACGGTCACATACCAGTCGCCTGCCATTGCCTCTGTGGCCGTTCCGCCAATCTCTTCCTTCTCGCACGATGTGAAGGCGGCGCAGAAGAGCAGCGTTGCTAAATATAATACTTTCTTCATAGTCGTTTTATTCTTTGTTTAATATTACATGGAATACGAAGGGATAATCCGTGTAGGTCACATCCCACGTGAGCGTGCTCGTTGCAGCATCGTATGTACCCTCTAATGCCTCGGCACTGTCACCCCAACCTGGTACATAGCTATCTACCAAGCCGATGGTGCCGTTGTCGTCGATGGAGATGATGCCCTCCATGGCGTAGGCAGAGCCGTAACCCGCGCGCTGGCAGTACCATCCGCCGAGCAGGTCATCTACACTATAAGTGCCGTCGCCGTTGTCAATTACCAGAATCTCGTAGGCACGACCGTAGAAAGTCTGACCGTTGTAGTCGCGGTAGCTGTCTGCCGAAGCCAGATAGAAGCCTTCGATTGCGCTGTTCGGGTCGAGCACCACCACCGTGCGGGTCGTGCTTGCGCCGAATCCGTCCTCGTTCTTTGCCGTCGTGTAGGTCAGCCTGTAGATACCGCTTGTGTTAGTATCTACCGTACCCGTCACAACCACTTGGTCGCTCACGTCCTCACCGCCCATCAGCGATGTATAGCCCGGCTCCTGATAGGGCGTACCCTTGTCCCATACTAAGTAGCTGTCGCCTTCCAATTCGATGGTGGGATAATAGGTGATGCGTGACAGTCCCTCTGAGTCCTTGTCGCAGCTGGTCAGCAAAAGTGCCGTCAGCGCGAAAAGCATCATAAACAGTTTATTCTTTTTCATTGTCTGTTCTTTTTAAAATTTTAGACCTTCAAGTTTATTTACCCCAGAATACGGGTGAAGTGTAGCCGGGGAATGTCGGCGTGTTACTGTTGCGCGAAGAAGAACTCTCCGCATACGGCCAACGCTCCAAGAGGTGCTTGTCGCCCACCTGACCAAATACCTGTATAGGCGTATAGAGTGTGCCCGGCACGTAAAGCTCCGGCTTGTATGAAGCATCGTTGCGCAGGTCGTACATGTCGCTGCCGCTTACAGAGCCGAATGCGGGATAGTCCAGACGGCGCACCTCGCACCATGCCTCGAAGTTGTTCACACCTGCCAGTGCCACCCACTTGGCAACGCCGATAGACTCCTTGTAGTTACCTGCGTTGTAGGGGAACTGCTGCAAATGCTCGGCTGCACCGCCCACGCCTGCCGTGGCAAACGATGCCTCAATGGCTGCGTTATAGTGTGCCTCGGCCTGTGCCGTGTTGTTCTGGCGTGCATAGTATTCTGCGATGAAGAACTCAATCTCTGCCTTCGTAATCAGATAGACCGGCATGTCGTAGGATGCCACGGGGCGGCACCAGTATGCTGACTGATAGCTGCTCGATGTCGAGAAGTTCGTACCCGAGATACCACCGGTGTATTCACCGCTGCCGTTCGGCTGGAAGAAGGCGGCAAGGCGCGGGTCCTCATAGGTCACGTTGCCTTCTGCATCCTTGCGCTGCATCGTACCGATGATGGCGATGTTGGCTACCACGTTAATCTGTGTGGAACCCCATGCGGTAGAGAATTCCTCTGCATAGAACGGGCTCATCGCGCCACTCTCGTTGCTCCAGCAGCCTTCGTATGCCACATCGCCGTTGGGCAGGTTGCCCTCAGAGATGATAGCACCAATCTGGGAGTCCACGCTTGCCACACCACTCTCACGGGAGAGCAGCTTCAGCTTCACCGCATTGGCAAACCTAATCCAGTTTGCGGCGTTCTCGCCGGGGAAGAGGAAGTTGGTTGCCACCACGTCGGTGGGGCTTGCCAAGGAGAGTGCCTCGTCAAGTTCTGCCACCAGTCCTGCGTAAATGGTTGCGCCATCATCGTAGGCGGGAGTCGGTATGCTTGTGTCAAATGCCTCCGTATAGGGCACTTCGCCGTAGGCATCCACCAATATCTGATAGGTGAAGGCGCGCAGGGCGGTCGCTGCGAGGTAGGTTCCCCATTCCTCGTCGGCCTCTGCCAGTTTGCGCACGGTCTGGAGCGTGTTCAGTCCACGGGTCATCAGCTGCGTGTAGGTGCTGCTTGAGCGAGTTGCCGACATTTCAAACTGGCTATAGTCCAAATAGTTAGATGTTCCAAATGTCTGCACAAAGTGCTGAGCGAAGTATCCGCCCGTGATACGCAGGAAGTCGCCATAGCTGCCGGCGATGTTCATCTCCGCTGCCGGCATCATGATGTTTGATGTCATGTTCTCCTCCGTGGGAGAGTTGGGGTTCTGGTTGATGTCCAGATAGCTGTCGCAGGAGGTCACTGCGCCTAATCCCATGACAAATGCTGATATGATTGCTATTTTTTTCATGTCTTTTGATCTTCTTTGGATTTAGAATTTGATGCCAACGTTGAAACCGAAGGTACGACAAGCCGGGTTGCTGTAGGTCTCTCCGAACATACCGCTCAGGTCGTTACCACCAGAACTGGTCTCCGGGTCGATGTAGCGGTTGCCCTTGTGAGTCCATGTGAACACGTTGTTGCAGAACAGTGACAAGGTTATGTCGCTCAGATAGATGGAGCGAACCAGCGTCTTGGGCAACTGATAGGCCAGCGTGATGTTACGCAGCTTCACGTAGGAGCGGTCTAGCAGGTAGAACTCGCCGCCCTCGCCGGCACCGTAGCTGTCGAAATAGGTCTGGTAGCTGCCGTCGGTCATGTAGATGGGCGTAGTGTTCTCCGTGCCGTCCTGATATACGGAGTTGGGGATGACGAACGGACGACGGTCGTTGTAGATTGTTGCCTCGCCGTTACCCGTGAACTGCATCAGGTTCTTCGTGCGTGAGAACATATAGCCACCCTTGCGGATATCGAGTGCTGCGCTGAGTGACAGGCCCTTGTAGAATAGGCTGGTCGTTACACCGCCCGTCCAGTCGGCATTCACGTTCTTGCCCGTGTCCTCCACGGTCGTGCCAAGTATCGGCATACCGTTGGCATCCACGATGAGCTTACCGTCGTCGGTGTACTGGGGCAGGTAGGTGAAGAGTTCACCCATCGGCAGACCCTCAACGGCGCGCATATATACGGCGTCGCTACCTGCGGAGAAGCTGTTGATGTTCACCATACCACCGTCAAGGCTTTCAGGCATTGACAGCACTTTGTTGTTGTTCTTCGAGAAGTTGAAGCCCAGTTCCCAGCGGAAGTCCTTCGTCTGTACGGGCACCGTGTTCACGAGCAACTCGATACCGGCGTTGCGCACCTTACCGAAGTTCGTCACCATGTAGGAGTAACCCGTTGCGGGATCCACCGGCAGCGTGAATATCTGGTCGTCGGTTGTACGGTTGTAGTAGCCGAAATCAACATTGATGCGGTTCTTGAACAGAGCCACGTTCAGACCCACCTCATACTCGGTGGTCATCTCCGGCTTCAGCGAGGAACTACCGATGGTGCTCGATGCCTGGAAAGCGTTGATGCCGTTGAAGGGGAAGTTTGTCAGGTAGCTTCCGTAGTAACCATTGGAGTAAGCCTGCGCGAAGTTCGGATAGATCTGGTAAGCACTTGCGTCGTTACCCGTCTTACCGTAGGCAGCGCGCAGCTTACCGAAGGTCAGCACGTTGTTCTCCGGGATGAGGCGGGAGAAAATCCAGCTCAGCGTTGCACCGGGATAGAAGAAACTGTTAGCGTCTATCGGCAGCGTCGATGACCAGTCGTTACGGGCGGTCAGTCCGAGATAGAGCATCTCGTCCCAACCGATGGTCACGTCACCAAAGAGACCCACGAGGCGACGCTTGCTCTGATTCTCACTGAGAGAACTCCATGTTGCGCCGTTACTCAAATCCCAGAAGCCTGTCTCAAAGGTCAGGTCGGCTGTCTCACCATACATATAGGTGTTGGAACGCTCGTTGATGTTCACACCCACGTTCACGTTGATGTCCAACTTGTCATCGAGATACTTGTCTGCAAAGTTGGCAAGGAAGTCGTGGTTCAACTCGTAGTTGCGCTGATAGCGGGCATATACAGAACCGCTCTGGTTCATGTTTGATGGAGCATAACCGTAGTCCTCGTCAATCAAAGCATCGTCGAGGGAAATCTGCGGATAACCTTCCTTGTAGTCATAGTCGGTATAGTCGAAACCGAAGCGGTAGCTCAGCGTCACCTGCTTGATAGGCGTGATGTCTGCCTGAATCTTACCGAACACCTGCTTGGAGTCGTTGTGCATGTAGTTGTTCTCGATAGCCCAGTAGGGGTTGGTGATACCATAAGGCGTGTACCAGGCTTCGGGCATGTCGAATGCCGAGTTCAGGTGGCGACGGTCCACGAGGCTGATGTCACGCGGGAACTCATACAGACCGTCAATCACGGATGTACCCTGATAAGAACCCACCGTGTTGGTTGCTGATTTCGAGAAGTTCACGTTGCTCGACAGTTTGAACCAGTCCGTTGCCTTGTAGCTTCCGCGATAGGCAATGGTGTTACGCTTGTAGGTGTCCTTGTCGCTCGGCATGATACCGTTGTCCGATGTATAGGAGTAGCTCAGGTAATAGGTCATCTTGTCGTCGCTGCTCACACCGCTCATTGCCACGCTGTGGCCGGTGCTTACGCCCGTATCGAAGAAGTCGCGGATGTTGTTCTCCACGGCCTCATACTTGTGGATAAGCTGCTGATGGTTCCAGATAGGACCATATACCTGCATACTTCCGTCAAGCTCAGGACCCCACGAACCGTTCTCGATGAAGGTCTGCGCACCGTTCCATCCCTGACCGAAGCGGTTCTGGAAGGTCGGCAGGGTGCTTACGCTGCGCCACTGCACGTTGCCGTCGTAGGAAATCTGGAAGTTGCGCTCGCCGGCCTTCTTACCGTTCTTCGTCGTGATGACGATGACACCGTTGGCGGCGCGGCTACCGTAGAGTGCGGTGGCTGCTGCACCTTTCAGAATCGTCATCGACTCAATGTCGTTCGGGTTCACGTTCTGGATACCACCCATCGCGTTCTGGTGCTGCTGCGAGAGCAGGCTCGTGGTCTGCAAGGGCACACCATCCACTACGTACAGCGGCTGGTTGCTTCCGTTGATGGAGCTGATACCACGGATGATGACGGAGTTCGTCTGACCCGGGTCGCCCGATGTGGCGTTAATCTGCACACCTGCCACCTTACCGGCGAGTGCGCTCGTCACGTCGGTCACGTGTCCCTGCGTCAGTTCCTCATCGTCGAGGGTCTGCGCCGCGTAACCCAGCGTCTTCTGCTGGCGGCTGATACCCATCGCGGTCACCACCACGTCCTGCAACATCTGTGCGTCGGACGAAAGGAATACGCGCATGCCGTTCTTGGCGGTCACCGTCTTGCTCTGGTAGCCGAGGTAAGACACCGTAATCTGGTTCTTGCCGTCGGGAAGAGTCAGACTGAACCGACCGTTCACGTCAGTCAACATACCGGTGCTTGTACCCTCCACCTTGACGGCAGCGCCGATGATGGGCTGACCGTCTTCCTGTGAGAGTACCGTACCGGACACTTTGGTTTGAGCCATCGCCGCCCCTACGCTCAGGAGCAAGCCGGCTAAAAACATCGTTAGTCTTTTTTTCATAATCTCTCTCTCGTTTGTTAATAAAAAATATAATAAATCTGTTCAAATCTTCGTTATAACAGTAGTATGCTGTCCAACCTCTGGCCGCAGAGGTCATTATTTTATCGAATATCCCACCTCCGCCTCAGAGGTCATTTGTTTTTGCGCCGATATTGGCTATCCTCGCTGCAAAAGTAATACATACGAAAGCGAAATGCAAATAAATTTATAAAAAAGATACACTTTTTATATTATGCCTTGATTTATGTCAATTTGAAAGCGGTTTTAATATTTTGCTTTCATTTCGTCACAAAACCTCCTGTTTTGCTTTGATTTTGCAACAAAAACGCCGTGTCGGATAGGGTTTGGTGATACTTGTGACCAGCCCCCTCTCTGTACCCCTAACAAATAGAGGTTCCATTCACTCCGTTTGGAGGCTCCAAACGAGGTGAATTCAGCCTCCAAACGATGCGAATTCAGCCTCCAAACGAATAGGGAAAAAACGCGTGAAAAATCGTCAAAAAAGGGGAGAAGAAGAGAAGGGGGATTATAGGGGGGTGAGAAGAAGAGAGGTTTACTGGGTATAGCAATGTAAAGCGTGCCTACCGCAATGTAAAGCGTGCCTACCCTTATAGGTAGGCACAAAAGCGCGCGCGTAAGCGCGCTAAGTCGCGCATACGCGTGTGTATATGGGTGTGCGCGAGGGCGCACGTAGGGGAAGGGAGGGTTTGGGGGTAGTGCAAAAGGAGGCACTTACGGTCTGGCGTGGTTTATGCCGTAGAGGATGCTCTTGTTCGCCTCGTCAAGCCGATGGTCGTCTATCTGACGGATGTAGATGAGCGTGTTCTGCGGATTGGAATGCCCGAGTGCCTTCGAGATGACTGGCAGACCGACGTTGGCATTAAATGCAACGCTTGCCCACGTGTGGCGGGCCACGTAGGAGGTAAGCCGTCCTTCGAGCTTTGCCTTTGCAGCAAGCACTTTCAGCGTGCGGTTGTAACGATTGAGCATCTGGCGATATTCGGCGTAAGAGCGTTGCACTTCGTTGGATTTTAGCAGCGGGAACACGTATTCCCGCCCCTCCGTGCGGTAGCGGTTGATGATTTCCTCCATACACGGTTCCAAGCGCACGGTGATGCGCTGCCCCGTCTTATGGCGGTGATAGACGAGCTGTCCGTCGCTTATCTGCGATTTGCGGAGAAAGGCCACATCCACGAAAGGCATTCCGAGGGCGTAGAAGCTGAACAGGAACAGGTCGCGCACGAGGCAGAGGAACGTGCCGGGCTTCAGTCGGAGGTCGCGCAGCCGGCTGATATCCTCCTCGTGGATGGCGCGCTTGTCGGTGCGTGACCGCCCGGTATAGACCTTGCGGAAATACGCCTTTACCTCCTCGCCGCACACTTTCACCGCCAAGGAGCGGAGGGAACGCATATAGCATGAAATGGTGTTCAGGCAGAGGTTCTGGTTGCGCAGCCACCGCTCGTAACTTTTCACGAGTTCGGGTGTCAGTTCCTCTGCCTCCTGTTCCTTTAGGAAGTGGCGGAACGACCGCAGGGCCGTGTGGTAGTTGTCGATGGTGGAGCCGCTGCGCTGCGGTCTCTGCCGCTCCACCTCCTGCTGTGCCTTTTCGAGGAAGCTGTCGCAGGGACTTGGCTGCGCTTCCGCAGCAGGGGCTTTATGGTCGTTTGCCTTTTTGACTTTCAAGTCGTTACCGCCATCTTTCTGGACGATGATGCGGAATTCAAAATGAAAACTGATCTTCATGCTTTAGGTACTAATGTTTCCAAAGGTCAAAGTTAAGCATTTCCCGGGAGATATTGTCCCACCTCTGAGGCGGAAGTATCGGACGGATGCACCGCAATAGACGATGTTTCAATGTAAAAAACGGAAAGAAATGGAGAGAAAGCTTGCAGGTTGCAGACTGCGAAAAAGATGCGAAAGCATCGGATTTCGTGACGAAATGAAAGGGAAACGAAAGAATCGCTTTCGGATTGATATATGTCAAGGCGTGGCTTGAATAAGGCATATTTTTGCATTTTTTTATGTTTTTTATAAAGAAATTCACTAATTTTGCCGCTCAAATGCTCGCGGTGTGCGCGAAAACAGATGACCTCTGCGGCCAGAGGTGTCCAAATGAATGATAGTTATAACAAAGTTTAGGATACATTTTATTTATTAACAAACGAGAGAGATTATGAAAAAAAGACTAACGATGTTTTTTGTCGGGCTCTTCCTTTGCGTAGGGAGCGCGCTGGCTCAAACCAAAGTGTCCGGTACGGTGCTCTCACAGGAAGACGGACAGCCCATCATCGGTGCTGCCGTCAAGGTGGTTGGTACCAGTACGGGTTTGCTAACTGACGTGAACGGTCGCTTCACGCTGACCTTGCCCGAGGGTAAGACTCAGCTTGAAATCACGTATCTGGGCTATGAGGGCCAGACCGTGACGGCCAAGAACGGTATGCGCGTGTTCCTCAAGACCGACGCGAAGATGGTGGACGAGGTGATTGTGGTTGCCTTCGGTTCTGCCAAGAAGTCGGCATTTACGGGTTCTGCAAAGGCTATCGGCTCAGAAGAGTTGTCTCAGTCGCAGGTAACGAGCGTTACCAACGCACTCGCCGGTGCTGTGCCGGGTGTGCAGCTGACCTCTTCATCTGGTGACCCGTCGAGCACTTCAACCATCCGTATTCGTGGTTTCAGCTCACTGAACGCCGGTAATGACCCGCTGATCATCGTCGATGGCGCACCTTACAGTGGTGACCTCGGTAACTTGAACCCCAACGATGTGGAGTCGATGACCGTCCTGAAGGATGCCGCTTCCAACGCCCTCTATGGTGCGCGCGGTGCCAACGGTGTCGTAATGATTACCACCAAGAAGGCCAAGAGCGGCGAGGCAACGGTTACTTTCGACGCTAAGTATGGTTGGAATACCCGTGCCCTGCAGCACTATGAAACCATCGAGGATCCCGCTGCCTACTATGAGCAGCACTATGCAGCTTACCGCAACAAGCTTATCAGCGACGGCTATACCCCGGAGCAGGCTTGGTATCAGGCTAACCAGAACCTCTTCCTTGGTAATGACCACGGTGGTGTAGGTTACAACATCTGGACTATTCCCGAGGGTCAGGTGCTTATTGGTATGAACGGTAAGATGAACCCGAACGCAACACTCGGTCGTCTTGTAAATTATAGAGGTGAGGATTATTGGGTAACGCCCGATGACTGGGAGGATGTAGGTACGCGCACAGGTAGCCGTCAGGAGTACAACCTCTCTATCGCTGGTTCTACCGAGAAGTCTAATACTTATGTTTCTTTGGGTTACTTGAAGAATGAGGGTATCACCGAGAAGTCGGACATGACGCGTCTGACCGCACGTCTGAAGGCAGACTATCAGGCTAAGAAGTGGCTGAAGGTAGGTGCTAATATGTCGTATGCTCGTTTCGAGCACAACTCATTGGGTAACAACGGTACCTCTACTTCTACTGCTAACATTTGGGCATTCACGAGCCAGATGGCTCCGATCTATCCTGCTTATGTCCGCACGGGCGATGGTAAGGTGAAGATTGATGCCAATGGTCTTGAGATGATGGACTATGGTGAAGGCATGAACGCTGGTTTCAGCCGTCCGTTCATTCAGGATGCCAACCCGATTTTCGATACCCGTCACAACACGCGTAACTTTGAGGGTAACGCTGCTACGGGTCACGGTTTTGCTGACATTACCATTCTTCCTGGTTTGGTATTTACGGCAAACGCTACTTTCAACCTCGACGAGACCCGTGGTAAATACGGCTACAACCCCTACTATGGTCAGTTCGATTCCACAGGTGGTACGCTGCAGGTATATCATATGCGTACCTATGACTACAACGTACAGCAGCTGTTGAACTATAACACGACGATTGCCGGCGTACACAACTTGGGCGTGATGCTCGGTCACGAGTATTATGACACTCGCGAGTATTACCTGACTGCAAGCAAGAGCAAGATGTTCTCACAAGAGAATCTTGAGCTTGGTGGTGCCGTAGTTGATGGTCAGAGTGCTTACTCTTACAAGAGCCGTTACAACAACGAAGGTTTCTTCGGTCGTGCTCAGTATGACTATGATACAAAATACTTCTTCTCTGCATCGCTCCGTCGCGACGCCTCTTCCCGTTTCCATCCCGATTATCGTTGGGGTACGTTCTGGTCTGTAGGTGCTGCATGGCTGATTAACAAGGAGAAGTTCTTCAACGTATCTTGGGTGGACGAACTGAAGGTGAAGGCTTCTATCGGTTCGCAGGGTAACGACAACATCGGTAACTATCGTTATACCGACGTGTTCGATATCGTGAACTCTGGTGGTAACATTGGTACTTCTTTCGCTACAAAGGGTACGAAGGATATCTCTTGGGAGACCAACTCAAACACCAACATCGGTGTTGAATTCCAACTCTTCAAGAAGCTGTCGGGAAGCATCGAGTGGTACTATCGCAAGACTACTGACATGCTCTACTCCTTCTCCGTGGCTCCTTCACTCGGTTACTCCAGCTACTATGACAACGTGGGTGACCTCTACAACACGGGTGTCGAGATTGATTTGAGCTACAACGTGATTCACACGAAGGACATTGACTGGGATGTTCACGTAAACTTCGCTACGCTGAAAAACCGTATCAGCAAGCTGCACGACGACAAGAAGACTACCGTGATGTACACTCCCGACGGAAAGGCTTACGAAGGCTATAACAGCGGCAACTTCTTCATCACGGAGGATGCTTCCATGTACACTTGGTACATCAAGGACTATGCCGGTGTGAATGAGAACGGTCAGGCTATGTGGTGGAAGACCGTTTATGAGACAGAAACGGTAAATGGCGTGGAGACGGATGTATGGTATGACCGTAACGGCAGAAAGCTCGAAAGCCAGAACGACGACCCGTTTGCACGTCGTAAGTTCCTCAAGCGCGAGACAACCACGACCTATGCTGATGCTGACTACTATGTATCTGAGGAATCGACCGTACCTCCCGTCTATGGTGGTTTCGGTACGACTGTGAAGGCATACGGCTTCGACTTCTCTATCAACTGCTCTTACCAGATTGGTGGCAAGCAGTATGACGGCACCTATGCTCAGTTCATGGCTCCCCCGACGAACGGTAACGCTGGTTACAAGTTCCACAAGGACATCTTGAAGTCTTGGACTCGCGAGAACCCGAGTACTGAGATTCCTCGTTGGCAGTTCGACGACCTCTATTCCTCGAACATGTCCACGCGCTTCCTCACGGATGGTAGCTACCTGAACATCGAGAACATCAACCTCGGTTACACTTTCCCCAAGAAGTGGATTTCTGCTGCGTTGCTCAATTCTCTCCGTGTCTATGTATCGGCTGAGAATGTGTTCTACTGGTCAAAGCGTAAGGGCTTCGACCCGCGTCAGAGCTACGGCTCAACGACCAACGCTACTTATTACTCGCCCATGCGTACTGTATCCGGCGGTATTACGCTTACATTCTAACCAAACGTAAAAACGTAAAGGACAAAAGAATATGAAAAAGTTTAGCAAGATATATTCATTGATGGCTCTGTCGGCTGCCTTTGCACTGACGAGCTGTATTGAGGAGACCATTCCCGAGGACAGCATTGCTACCTCTGAGCAGGTCGGTGCATCGGCATCCGCTCTTGAAGGTGCATTGAGTGGTATTCCCTCACAGATGCAACAGGGTTACTATGTATATGGTGGCCAGACGCATGAGACCGACATGGCTTATCCCCAGTTCATGATTGCACAGACCGAGATGCTTGGTGATATGTACCCCCTCGGCTCTAACTCAGGTTATGACTGGTATCGCACGTACAATACGATGAGTGCCAACTGCGGTGAGACAAGCTATTTCGCTTATCTGCCTTGGTTCACGCTCTATCGCTTCGTGAAGGCAGCCAACGATGTGATTGCTGCCGTAGATATCGAGGATGAGAGCGTGAGCGATCAGCTGAAGGGTATGGCAGGTGCTGCATACGCAATGCGTGCTTTTGACTACTATATGCTGACCGTGCTGTTTGAGCCGGTAGAGAACAAATATACCGACGTGTCGAGGGTGAAGGGACTGACCGTGCCCATCGTGACGGAAGACACTGATGGTGAGTCTTCGAAGAATAATCCGCGCGTAACACACAAGGAGATGATTGACTTCATCCTCTCTGACCTCGACATTGCTGAGCGCACGCTGTCTAACTGGACTCCTTCCGTGAGAACACTGCCTGATCTCTCTGTGGTATATGGCATCCGCGCCAAGGTTCACCTTTGGGATGAGGACTATGCCAATGCTGCTAAGTATGCACGTATGGCCATCGACGCAGTGACTGCTAAGGGTGGTAAGCCGATGACTGCTACCGAGTGGGAGGATCCGACGAGCGCCTTTGCACGCGCTTGCTCTGGTTGGATGTGGTACATCCACTATGATGCAGAGAACATGGGTAACCTCTGTAACTTCGTGGGCTGGATGTCCGGTGAGGCAGACTGGGGTTATTCTTCTCTGACATTCCCCTCTATCGACCGTTCCTTGTATGACGCAATCAACAAGACCGACTTCCGTAAGCACGTGTTCCTCGATCCTGCCAAGTATGACTATTACGAATATCAGTCAGTGCGCAGCCGCAGCTATATTGAGGACGCTCCTGCTTATCTCTCGCTGAAGTTCCGCTGTCTCGATGGTGACTGGGAGAACTATGCAGTTGGCGGTGCTATCGACGTGCCTGTTATGCGTGTAGAGGAGATGTATCTCATCGAGGCTGAAGCTATCGGTGCATCGCAGGGCGTGGCTCAAGGTATTCAGAAGCTCACTGAGTTCATGACTACTTATCGCGACCCAGAGTATAAGTTCAATGTGAACGACCTGCGTACTTTCCAGTTGGAAGTGCTGACTCAGATGCGAATCGAGTTCTGGGGCGAGGGTAACGCCTTCCCGAGCGCCAAGCGTCTGCGTGCCGGCGTGATGCAGAACTATGAGGGCACCAACGCACCTGCTGACATCTTCAAGATCAACTGCGAGGGCATCAAGCCCATTTGGAACCTCGTAATTCCTTCAACGGAGGTGAACAACAACAACGCACTGAAGGGCTATAACAACCCGGATCCGACCACGTCAGTAGTAGGTCCGTCGCCCGTAGGTCAGTATGCGAACTAATCAGTCAAGGTAATAAACCGTAAAACAGAAGAATTATGAAAAAAGTATTTAGATATGCATATATCGCACTGATAGGAGCAATGGCATTTACTGCCACCTCCTGTTCAGACGGATACGAGTATGACGGTCGCGGTGCGGCTGACGACCCCTCCAAGGCCGGTGCTTATTTCGCCGACGTGGTCGCAGGCGTAACGTCTGTAGAGGTTGAGCCGGGTAATGAGGCATTCACGCTTACCATCGCCCGTACCAATGTGAACGGTGCTTCTACTGTAGGCATCGAGAAGGTGGATACTGCCGGCATCTTCGAAGTTCCTACTTCGGTAACTTTCGATGCAGGTTCTACTACCGCCACTATCAGCATTGCTGCTCCGACGGCTGTTCCCGGCAAGGCTTATGGCTTGCAGGTGAAGATTGCTGAGGCAGACCGCAGCAACTACGTGGATGGCGCACAGGCTGCCGTAGTGGATTATACCATCCTGAGTTGGGAAGACTTAGGCGTATGCTACTGGGTGGATGGTATCGTTTCCACGCTCTTCGGTGTGGATCCCACTCTCGCTTATTGTAGCCACGCTTACCGTACGGTGACCGCCGACGGTCCTCGCTATCGCTTTGACCTGCCTTACTCACATGTAGCATGGGACGAGGATGGCGTAGGTTACTGGGGTTATGTTTATAACGATCCGGGTGACTGCGATGAGAAGGACTATCGCGCAGTAGTTGATATCCGCGCACAAGGTGCTTACTTCAATGCTACGGCACTTGGCATGGATTGGGGTTACGGTGCATTCTCCATCGCTCCGCGTGCATACGGTCAGGTGACCGCCGATGCTCTCGTATTTGCACCGGGTTCGCTGACCATCACGATGGCAGACTGGGGAAGCACGGCTTCTGCTGAGCCTTGCTATCTGTTCTTCTCTGCCGAGGCTTACCTCGCATGGCTTGAGTCACTCTAAGCAAAATGAACGTATCGGGCTTCCTGCCCGATGACATAAAGAAAATCGGGATGCTCGTCGGAGCGTCCCGATTTTTTGTTTGCTATCATCCTCCCATCTCCCTTACTGACAGTAACTATCCCCACGGCGGAAAGGAATACCTTCCATGAAGCACGCCGATAATCCTTTTACCCCTATAACGATTATTCCCATAGCTTGTGGGAAGCATCTGCATGAATGATAGAAATATGACATGGCTTCACTCCTTGACTATTATACCAAGGCATTCTCGTTGGCGGGGCTTTCACGCATCGCGGGCATTAATCAAGGGCAGCTTTCTATGGTTACTTTACGTTTTCCCTTCTGCTCTCTATCAGCCGCTCGGGAATGCCGGAGGGCGTGAGATGGAGCGGAGAGGTGGCGAAATCGGGCGTGTTGAAGGAGAAACCACTCTCGATGTCGAACTCTCGCGGATTCTGCTGCGGCAGACGGAAAGCCTTTGAGACAATGCCGTCGGCATCGACGTGCGCAAGGTAGAGTTGTGTGTAAAGGCCATTGTCGCGGCGGGAAGTGAACACAATCCAACGTGAGTTTAAGCTCCAGTTGTGGAAACTTTCCGCATCGGGGCTGTTGGCGGCATCGAGCGGCCATGTATCGTTGGTTTCGAGATTCATCATCCACAGGTCTGCCTCAGGGTGCCAGATGGGGAAACAACCGTAGTCGCTGAGCGTGTAGAGTAGAAAACGGCCATCGTAGGATATGCGGGGCATATTGGCACTCTTTCCGATGCTTCGTGCATTGACAATCGTATTGGCACTACCGATGAAGTTGCCTGTCGTCGGGTCGAAGGCGATGCGGCAGATGTTATACTTCACCTCTTTATATTGTTTCCAGATGCTATCCACCTGCATAGCAGAGCAGAAGTAGAGTGTCTTGCCGTCGGGTGAGAAGGCGGGGAAATTTTCTAAATGGTCAGGTGTGGCGACGATGCTGTTGATAAGCACCTCTTTGGACTGTGGTCGGTAAAGGATAATGTCCGACTTGTCGTCATAGACCTCTACGCGGCGGTCGCGCAACTGGTGGAAGTTCTGCCGTGTCTGATTGGTGGAATAGGCGATATAGTCGCCCGATGGATGCCAGAAAGGATAGACCATGCTGCCGCCGATACGCTCCACACGGGGCGCAAGGACATCGGTTTGCCCGTTTGTGGAGACAACCGTTGCGCCGTGTTCACCCCGGACATGGAAAGTGAACTGGCTCGGGTCGGTGCGGTTGGTGGTGTGGCAGTTTATGCAGTTGGTGTCAAGCAGCCTGTTCTCGATGATGGGTGTTTCCTCGAAAGTGGAGAGGTCCCGCTGGTAGATGCCCATCTGCCCGTAAGTCTCGTAACCCGGTGGTACGAGGCGGTAGGTCAGTCCCCACTCGCCAAGCGGGTCTTCACTGATGTGGATATGGAAAGGTCGGTATTCCATCCATTGTCCACTACGGCGGACTGTAACCGTGACGGTCAAGCTGTCACCTTTGTTTTGTTGCGCTAGTGCGTGCCACTCGTCGATGTTAAAGGCTGCGTATTCGCCGTTGGCATGTAGTTCGCCACCCCGCCCGCCTCGTATCACGACATCCGTCACTTCGATACTGTCACCGGCAACGTAGAAGTTGAGCGGTGCAATCTCTGCGGGTATGGTTACGCCCGCATAGTCGGGAGATATGGCGGGAAGCTCATCGCAGATGGTTGCGTTTTCGGGGAGTGAGGTGCAGCCTGCCGCAAGGAATGCCACGGCTATCAATAGTTTGGGGTATTTCATTTCTGTTGCCTGAGTTTGGTGGTTGCGCGGGAGTGGTAATGCCAGTACGAGTGGTTGAAGGGTGCTACATCGAGCGAGGGATGGAGGCGGTTGCCTGTGCTGTTCACCGTCTGCAAGAATGCCATTGTGGTCTGGAAAACATCCCTGTCTATCGGGATAGGCAACGAGTCATTGGGGTGTACCATGATGGCATAGCCCGCGATGCACTCTTGTACTGCCTTTGGCGTGCGTGTGTATCCAAAGGTTTTGGTCATGAGCGTGCAGTCGAGTACACCCTCCAAGTCAAGCCGTAGCATCTCGTAGGCAAGCAGATAGTCGGCAGCAAGGCGGTTCTTTGGGTTCGCCCTCACCAATTCCATCAGCATCTGCTCCTTTGCATAAGCCAATTGGTCGTTCTCTTTCTGCCGACTGGCGCGCAGCCATCCATAGCGTGCGTTCTGCTCAATCTGCTGCTCGTCACCGAGGAGGGCAAGTGTCTGATTCGCCCAATGACCGTAGAACAAGGTGGATTGCAGAATGCGCAGATATTTCTCTGCCACTACATAATGGCCGTTTACCAAGTTTACTTCGGCCAAACGCTGGTAAACTCGCCCACTCTTGTGATTGTCGGGTAGCAGTTGTTTGGCATCGAAGGCGAAGCGTTCCGCGCTGTTGATAAGTCCTAAGTCGAAACAAATGTCACTCAGTGAGTAGAGCGTGAGCGGTTCCATGCGTGTGGCATCCATCAGTAGCCCGTCAGGACCTTCCTGTCGATAGTGGAACATCTTATCGAGTAATTCGCCCCTTTGTGCGAGCGCATAGTTGGTACACCAGATGCCCATGAGCGTTTCCGGTTGTCGGTGGTAGGACTTGGCGACTACGGCGTTCCATTTTCCTGCGCGGATAAGCCAGTCGTATTCGATGGTTTCCTTGAACGTGTCGTCCGTCTTGTAGGCAGAGGGGATGAATACATACCAAAACAGCAGGGCAGGAGGTAGGAGGGTGAGGAGATATAAACACACACCAACGTATCGGGATTTGTTCAACGGCGTGGCCTTCCTTCGCTTGATAATTGCCACGCCTCCTTTTATCAACAGCCACGCCAGCCCTTGCGCGCCGACCGCCAACAATGCCATTACCGCAGCCCCGAGCCATCCGACATAAAAGAACTGTGTGATGAAAGACACAATATACTCAATCCATCCGCCAGGTGCGGTCCATTGCTCACGGAGATATGCCCACGACCAGCGGAAAAGGTGCATTTGCTCGTGATAGTTCAGCAATGCCCTCATTGGGAAAAGGCAAAGCAGGAATACCGTAATGCCCGTTGCGGCGGGCAACAACGGTTTCCATACTTTCTCCAATATAGCCATTGCACGGCCTTTTGCAAGCGTATTCTGCTTCTTTTGCTTTGTCATCAGTCTCTGTATCGATTTCGTCTGCAAAGATATACATTTCCCGCCGATATTCCCATTTTTCCCATTTACTTTTTGCCAATTCGCAGAAATGATGTATCTTTGTAGCCAATAATCATCCATAAACGACAAGTATGAAACGGCATATTCGAAAGACTTTGGTATGGCAGCTGTGCTTCACTTGCCTGTTGCTGTTGGCGGGATGTACGACGGAGAATGATCTTGAAGAGACACCGTTGCCACCAGAAACACCTACGGAGAATCCTGCAGAACCAGAACAACCGGGGCAACCAACGGAGCCGACAGAATCAAATGTGGTGTTGAGTTCTCCCTCAACCGTGTCGCTCTATCCCATAGTGAACCAGAGTTGCGATATTGCTTTTGAGGCGAAAGATAAGTGGACGGCTTCGTGCGATGCCGATTGGCTCGTGTTTTCTCCCAAAGAGGGATATGCGGGGCAGCAGACCATCACGGTGGCTACGACCTCTACCAATCGCACGAGGAGCGAGCGTGTGGCAGAGCTGACCATATCAGTGGGCTCTACTAAACAGACCGTGACGCTTCGCCATCGTGCGGAGTATGCTTATTTCACGGATGAGGAGCTGAGATATCCCGCAGAAGGCGGACTGATGAATCTCACGTTTAAGACCAACTATGAAGACGTGGCGGTGTATAGTACGGCTGATCTTCCTAATTGGGTGGAGGTGGCTGATGGTGGTAGCATCCACGGAATCAGGACTCGGGCGGACCTGACGGGTACGCTGAAGACGCTGCGCGTATTGCCCAACACATCAAAGGATGCGCGCCAAGGGGCATTCTTTTTGGTGATGATAGATTCCCTCGAACAGATTATGTCGTTGGACACGCTGTTTATTTATCAGGATGGAAAGGGCAGTGGCTATACTTCTACCGACTATTCTGCTGACGGAAAGGTGGAGGTGCTGAATAAATCGACTGCGGGCAAGGGTATTCCCGTGGTTATCATGGGTGACGGCTTCGTGGATAAGGAGATTGCTGATGGCACGTATAAGAAGGTGATGCAGAAGACGATGGAGAATTTCTTCAGCGAGGAACCGCTCAAATCGTTGCGCGAATACTTCGATGTATATGCGGTGACGGCGGTGTCAAAGCATGACTCCTTTGGTGGCAACAGCTCTACTGCGGTCAGTGCCATGCCGGATGTCCAGACGACGGGTATCTATGTGGACGATGCTGCGGTGGAGCGATACGTGAGGAAAGTGCCGGGCATTGATGTGAACCAGTCACTTGCGATTGTGATATTGAACAGCACGCTGGATAAGGGTGTCACCTATATGTATTATAATTCGCTGGTGAATACGAACTATGCCATCGCTTTGTGTCCCATGATTAACGGACTTGATGCGGAACGCTTCCGTCAGACGCTGACGCATGAGGCTGTAGGACATGGCTTTGCTAAACTGGCAGATGAATATGTGCGCTCTACCGAAGGCTCTGCTACGGAGGAGGATATTAAGGAGTTGCAGAAATTCCACGGTTGGGGCTGGTATCTGAATGTGGATTCGGAGAAAGATCCGAGTAAGGTGCTGTGGAGCCAGTTTGTGACTGATTCGCATTTTGCCGTGGAGAAAATCGGTACTTACGAAGGTGGCTATACATATTATAAAGGTGTGTACCGGCCTACGGAGGAGAGTATGATGCGGCACAATGATGCGCCCTTTAATGCCCCGAGCCGTCAGGCTATCTATAATCGCGTGATGCAGTATGCACTCGGCTATACCCCGACATACGAGGAGTTTGTGACGTTTGACGAGAAGCACAAGCCTTCCGTATGGAATTATATGGCGCGGACTCGTCAGCAGGGCAAGGGCACGATGGAGTTACCGCATGCGCATCCAATAATTAAAAAGAGGTAATCAGCGGCGCGACCGAAAGAAATCCTGCATCAGTCGGCGGCACTCTTCTTCGAGGATGCCGCCGGTGACTGTTGTCTTGGGATGCAGTGCTTTCGGGGCAAGGTCGTGGTAGCCGCGCTTCTCATCAGGTGCGCCATAGACGATGCGGGGAATCTGCGCCCAACCGATAGCACCAGCACACATGGCGCATGGCTCGACGGTGACATAGAGTGTGCAGTCGGTCAGATATTTTCCACCTAATGCATTGGCTGCGGCGGTGATGGCTTGCATCTCCGCATGTGCCGTCACATCGCAAAGTGTTTCCGTCAGGTTATGGGCTTGTGAGATGATGCGGTTTCGGCACACGACCACGGCACCGATAGGCACCTCACCGGCATTGAGCGCAAGGCGTGCCTCGTCAAGTGCCCGCCGCATATACTGCTCGTCTTTTTTTTTCTGTTCTTCTATTGTCATGGCGCAAAGTTACAAATAATTTCGTAACTTTGCAACGAATTATGGATTTCCGGGTAGTACATATCGACGAGACTGACTCCACTAACCATTGGCTGTGGGAGAATGGTGTGGGAGATATGGTTGTCGTGGCAGACTATCAGACGACAGGTCGTGGCTGCGGAACAAATACGTGGGAATCTGCGCGTGGGAAAAATTTGCTATTCTCCGTACTGCTGCATCCGCAGGACATCCCCGCTAATCGGCAATTCCTTGTTTCGGAGGCGGTGTCCGTGGCACTGTGTGAGGCATTGGAGCAGTATGCGGCGCCGATGGAAATCAAGTGGCCCAACGATATTTACTATGGAGAAAAGAAACTCTGTGGCATCTTGATAGAGCATCGGCTGCAGGGGAATGTCATCAAGGATTCCGTGGTAGGTATTGGCATCAATGTCAATCAAGAGGTGTTCGTGAGTGATGCACCCAATCCTGTATCGTTGCGGCAGATTGTCGGGCATGAGATTGATCGTGAGCGTCTGCTCCATGCGTTCTTGCAGATACTCCCGGAAGCATTGCAGCGTGAGCGTCTTGCAGCGGATTATCGGCAGCGGTTGTTCCGTAGGGAAGGCTTGCATCGTTATGAGGATGCGGTAGGAGGTTTTGAGGCAACCATTGACGATGTGTTGGAGGATGGGAGGCTGCAGTTGGTGGATGCTGATGGGCATCAGCGGATATATGCCTTCAAGGAAGTGAAGTTCATCATTGAGTCCCAATAAATACGGATTGTTTAACTAATCATTAAAGATATGGCAAGATTTAAGAGAATTCTTTTGAAGTTGTCGGGCGAGAGCCTGATGGGTGCGCAAGGCTATGGCATCGACCCGCAGCATCTTTCTGAGTATGCCGAGCAGATTAAGGAGATTGCGCAGATGGGTGTGCAGATTGGTATCGTCATCGGCGGTGGTAACATCTTCCGTGGTTTGTCTGGTTCGCAGAAAGGTTTTGACCGCGTGAAGGGTGACCAGATGGGTATGTGTGCCACGGTCATCAACTCGCTGGCGTTGAGCAGTGCGCTCGGTGCGATTGGCGTGAAGAACAAGGTACTGACTGCCATCCGCATGGAACCGATAGGCGAGTTCTATACGAAGTGGAAGGCGATTGAGGCGATGGAAGCAGGCTATGTGTGCATCTTCTCCGCAGGTACCGGCTCACCATACTTCACGACAGACACAGGCTCCAGTCTGCGCGGCATTGAGATTGAGGCTGATGTGATGCTGAAGGGTACGCGCGTGGATGGCATCTATACGGCTGATCCCGAGAAAGATCCGACAGCCACGAAATTCAGCGACATTACATATAAAGAGGTGTTGGCACGTGGACTGAAGGTGATGGACTTGACTGCCATCTGCATGTGCAGCGACAACAATCTGCCCATCTATGTCTTCAACATGGATGTAGCGGGAAATCTGAAGAAGGTAATGGAAGGTGAGGAGATTGGAACGTTGGTTCACCCTTAGTCGCTGACCTCCTCGAAGTCGGTGTATTCCCCTTCGTGGTCAGCGAAAATCTTACGGTTCTCCTCGGGGGCACGCCCGTCGATAATCGTTACGCCACTGCTCGTAGTAGTCCTGCGGGCAGTGCGTTGTTTTTCCTGCTGCGGGTCTTTTTGTCCTGTGGCGTTTCGGCTCTGCTGGTGTTGCGTGCCTTTACGGTGATTGCTGTCGGCGCTTTTGAAATATTCGTCACCAAAGGGATTCTTTTCTTTCTTCTCGTTTTTCTTCCTTTGGCGCTCCAAGTTCTCCTCCACTTCCTCACGTACACGAAGGAATGTCCTATAAAGGCTTCTTACGATGATAAGCAGTATGATGGCGATGATAACCAGCCCGAATATTCCAATACTCATGAGTGCGTTCAGCATATTAAAGCGTTTTATCCGACTTCTTGCCGGTGATTAATGAAAGAACCACATACCATGCAATGACGGCAGCAAAGCCGCTGATGCCCAAAAGCAGCAGCAACGGCACACAGGAGAGGATGAAGATGTACTTGATTTCGTTGCCCTTCCACCCCTTGTGTTTGAACTTCAGGGCGAACATCGGGATTTCGGCAACGAGCAGATAACAGCTGATGAAGAGCATCAGCACGACACCATAGATGCCATAGGGTGAGGCGGAGAGCCAGTCCTTGCTGCCCGCAATGAGCGAACCCCAGAAAAGGGCGTTGGCAGGTGTAGGCAATCCGATGAATGAGGTGCTCTGGCGCTCGTCAAGGTTGAACTTTGCCAAGCGCAAGGCGGAAAAGGCTGCCATGATGAAGGCAATGTATGCCACGTAGTGACACGGCAATTGGGTGGCGTTTTGTTTCAGGAAGTCGAACACGATGGCTGACGGGGCAAGTCCGAAAGTGATGTCATCCGCCAAGGAATCCAGTTCCTTGCCGATAGGGGAGGATACCCCTAAAAGTCTTGCCGTCATGCCGTCGAAGAAATCAAATACCGCTCCGATGACAATGAAAAGCAACGCCGTTTCATAGATGCCGCATAGTGCCCAGTAGGTGGCGATGCAGCCGGAAATGAGGTTGCAGCAGGTGATGGTGTTCGGTATGTGCTTCTTGACGCTCATTCTTATTTCAGTTTGGCGATGACGGTATGGTCGCCGGTGGTTGGCTGTCCCATCCTTACGCATACCTCCGTGCCTAACGGCAGATAGACATCCACGCGCGAACCGAGCTTGATGAATCCTAAATGCTCGTCAATGAAGCACTCTTCGTTCTCCTTGGCGTAAGTGACGATGCGGCGCGCCATCGCACCCGCAACCTGCTTCACCAGAATGTCCTCTCCCTCGGGGGTGGTAATCATGATGTCCGCATGCTCGTTCTCCTCGCTGGCCTTGGGCAGCCATGCCTTGTGATAGTTGCCGTCCTGATGATGTACGAACTTCACTTTACCATCCACGGGGAACCAGTTGGCATGCACGTTCAGCGGACTCATGAAGATGGAAATCATCAGCCGCTTGTCGTGGAAGTATTCGTGCTCCTCCGTTTCCTCGATGACCACAATCTTTCCGTCGGCGGGTGCCACGACCAGTCTCTCCGTCTCTCCGTCAAAGTAGCGGATGGGACAACGGTAGAAGTTAAGCATCAGCAGCCATGCCGTGCCGAACAAGAGGATGAATGCCCAGAAAGGTATGGACGACTCTAAGGTGCGCAATAGGAATGCTGAGACAATGACGACGAATCCTGCGCTCAGCAACAGCTCGGCAGTTCCCTCGTGATGTATTCTGATATTCTTGAGTTTTTTTATTCTTTTTCCCATTTCAGGTAGTAGATTCTCTTATAATTCGCGTGCAAAGGTACATATTTTTTACGGAAGTCACAAACTTTTCATTCTTTTCTTTTGGTGTTCTCGGGATTTAGGCGTAACTTTGAGGCTCAAAACCGAAGGATAAGTAAAACGATGGAAGATTTCGTACATCTGCACGTACATACATATTACTCCATTCTCGATGGGCAATCGAGCATCAAGAAGCTCGTGGACAAGGCTGTTGCCGACGGCATGAAGGGCATGGCCATCACTGACCACGGCGACATGTTCGGCATCAAGGAGTTCCACGACATCTGCATGGGCGTGAACGAGAAGCGCAAGGAGAAAGGGCTTGCGCCGTTCAAGCCGGTCTTTGGATGCGAGATGTATGTGGCTCGCCGTGGCGACAAGAATCTGCGCGAGGGTAGGGAAGACCTCGGTGGCTATCACCTGATTGTGTTGGCGAAGAACTATCAAGGCTACAAGAACCTGATAAAGTTGGTGAGCCGTGCATGGGTGGATGGTTTCTATAACCGTCCACGTACCGACCATGCTGACTTGGAGCGCTATCACGAAGGGCTTATTATCTGCTCAGCCTGTATCGCGGGAGAGGTGCCGGCAAAGATATTGAAAGGTGACATCACCGGGGCGCGTGAGTCGATAGAATGGCACAAGCGGGTGTTTGGCGACGATTACTATATAGAGTTGCAGCGCCATGAGGTGCGCGACCCGAAACAGCGTGCCAATCGGGAAACCTATCCGTTGCAGCAGCAAGCCAACAAGGTGCTGATAGAACTGGCACGTGAATACGGCGTGAAGCTGATGTGCAGCAACGATGCCCATTTTGTAGATCAGGAGAACGCAGAGGCACACGACCATCTGCTCTGTCTCTCCACGGGCAAGGAACTCGAAGATCCCACCCGTATGCTCTATTCCAAGCAAGAGTGGTTTAAGACGCAGCAGGAGATGAACGAGGTGTTCAGTGATATTCCTGAAGCCCTTGCCAATACGGTTGAGATATTGGATAAGGTGGAGATGTATAGCCTCGACAATGATCCTATCATGCCGTTCTTCCCCATTCCCGAATCGTTTGGCACGGAGGAAGAATGGAGGGCGAAGTTTACCGAGGAGCAGCTATATGAGGAGTTTACCCGTGATGAGAACGGTGAGAATCCGCTTCCGCCAGAGGCTGGTGCGAAGAAGATTAAGAAGCTCGGCGGGTATGAAAAGCTGTATCGCATCAAGTTTGAGGCTGACTATTTGGCGAAGTTGTCCTATGAAGGTGCCAAGCGGCGCTATGGAGACCCCATTCCCGAAGAGGTGGAGGAGCGTGTGAAGTTCGAGCTGCACATCATGAAGACGATGGGATTCCCCGGCTACTTCTTGATTGTGCAAGACTTCATTAACTCTGCCCGCGATGAGTTGGGCGTGATGGTGGGCCCGGGGCGTGGCTCGGCGGCGGGTAGTGTCGTGGCTTATTGTCTCGGCATCACCAAGATAGACCCGCTGAAATACGACCTGCTGTTTGAGCGTTTCCTCAATCCAGACCGTATCTCCTTGCCTGATATTGATACTGACTTCGATGATGACGGGCGTGGCAAGGTGCTGAAATGGGTGGAGGATAAGTATGGGCATGAGAATTGTGCGCATATCATCACCTATGCAACGATGGCGACGAAGAACTCCCTGAAAGACATTGCCCGTGTGGAGCGTGTGCCTATTCCTGTGTCAAATGCCCTTTGCAAGGCGATTCCTGACCGACTGAAAGACCCCGCGACGGGTGAGGACCTGAAGATGAATCTGCCCAACGCCATCCGTTGCACCCGCGAGTTGCAGGAGGCTGAGGCATCCTCAGACCCAGCTTTGGCGAACACCATTAAATATGCAAAGATGCTGGAGGGTACGGTGCGCGGAACGGGCATCCATGCCTGCGGATTCATCATCTGCCGCGACCCCATCAGTGACTGGGTGCCCGTATCGACGGCAGACGACCCGGACTTCAAGGGTGTGAAGACGAACTGCACGCAATATGACGGCCATTACATTGAATCGACGGGTCTGATCAAGATGGACTTCCTTGGCTTGAAGACACTCTCGGAGTTGAAGGAGGCCGTTGCGAACATCAAGCGCACCCGCGGCATAGAGATAGATTTGGATAACATACCCATTGACGACCCCAAGACCTACGGACTTTATCAGCAGGGGCGCACCATCGGCACTTTCCAGTTTGAGTCCGCCGGTATGCAGAAATACTTGCGCGAGCTGCACCCCACGGTCTTTGAAGACCTGATAGCGATGAATGCCCTCTATCGTCCAGGCCCGATGGATTACATCCCCGACTTTATCAAGCGCAAGAACGGCATTGAGCCGATTACCTATCCGATACCCTGCATGGAGAAGTATCTCAAGGACACTTACGGCATCACGGTCTATCAGGAGCAGGTGATGCTGCTCAGTCGTCAGTTGGCAGACTTCACCCGTGGTGAGAGTGATGCGCTTCGTAAGGCGATGGGTAAGAAGAAGAAATCCATCGTTGATCAGATGAAGCCCAAGTTCATTGAGGGTGGCGTGAAGAATGGCCACGACCCTGCCATCCTTGAAAAGATATGGGGCGACTGGGAGAAGTTTGCGTCGTATGCCTTCAACAAGTCTCACGCGGCTTGCTATTCGTGGGTGGCTTACCAGACTGCCTATTTGAAAGCCAACTATCCCGCGGAGTTCATGGCTGCCATTATGAGTCGCCGCCGTGACCAGATAACGGAAATCACCAAACTGATGGACGAGTGCCGTCAGATGGGCATTGCCACGCTGGGACCAGATGTGAACGAGAGTTACGAGAAGTTCGGTGTGAACCACCACGGCGAGATTCGTTTCGGTCTCGGTGCCATCAAGGGCATGGGTGAATCGGCTGCGCAGGCTATCATCTCCGAGCGTGAGGAGAACGGGCCTTACAAGAGCATTTTCGACTTTGCGGAGCGTGTCAATCTGAGCAACGTGAACCGCAAGGCATTCGAGTCACTGGCACTTAGTGGCGGCTTCGACAGCTTCGGCATCCGCCGTGAGGAGTTTTTCGCCACCAATGCGCGTGGCGAGGCATGGCTCGACATGCTGTTGCGCTATGGGCAGACTTTCCAGGCGGAAAAGTCGCAGGCGCAGAACTCTCTCTTTGGTGGTTTCGGTGCGGTGGAGATTGCCACCCCGCCCCTTCCCAAGACTGACGAGCGTTGGAGCGACATCGAGCGGCTCAACAAGGAGCGCGACCTCGTGGGCATCTACCTCTCAGCCCATCCGCTCGACGAATACAAGATAGTGCTTGACAATATGTGCAACACGAAGTGTGCCGAATTGGCAGAGCTGAAGAATCTCAGCGACCGCGAGGAAATTATCCTTGGAGGCATCGTGACAGCTGTGCGCCAGAAGTTCGCCAAAGACGGCAAGCCCTGCGGCTTCGTCACGGTGGAGGATTTCGATGGCAGCGGGGAAATCGCACTCTTCGGCGAGGACTGGGGCCGCTGGAACGGTATGTTCCAGGAGGGGGCATCCATTTATGTGCAGGCAAAGGTGCAGCCGCGCTTCAGGGGTAGCGACCTGATGAGCCTGAGGATAGGCAACATCGAGTATCTGCACAGCGTCAAGGAGAGAAACATTAACAGCATCACCATCTCGATGGTGACCGACCTGATAGACGAGCAGACGGTGGAAGACCTCAATGAGATTATCAGCGAGAATCCCGGCACGACCAAGCTGCTCTTCCAGTTGCGCGACTCTACGGGCAAGAACCACGTGCTGCTTCACAGCAAGCGGGGTGGCGTTGATTTGCGGAACGCGCTGATAGACTATATCAATAAGCATGAAGTGCTCGATTATCGGATTAACTGATGGAAGTGGCACGGTTTTTGCGGCATGGGATATTGAGAGACGAAGACAGAGTATTAACATATTAAACAATCAACAACAATGGAAGTAACAATTACAAACGACAATTTTCAGAGTTTGAAGACAGGCGACCAGCCTCTGGTAGTGGATTTCTGGGCAACGTGGTGCGGTCCTTGCCGCATGGTGGCTCCCATCATTGAGGAGCTGGCAAAGGAGTACGACGGCAAGATTACCGTCGGCAAGTGCGATGTAGAGGAGAACGAGGAGCTTGCAGCCGAGTTCGGCATCCGCAACATCCCGACCCTGCTGTTCTTCAAGAACGGTGAGGTAGTAGGCAAGCTCGTCGGCGCTCAGTCGAAGGCAAAGCTCGAGGAGAAATTCCAGTCCCTGCTGTAATTATGGCAAGTTTGGAAGACGAGCTTCGGCTCGACGAGGAGGAGAATCTTCGGGAGTTGGCTTTCATCCGCAGCAGTCTGCCTGCGGAACTGAAGGAGCGTTTCAGCGATGCCGACATCCTCTGGCTGATGGATGCCATCGTGGAGTATTACTTCACGAGTGGCATTCTTGAGAGCGACGACGAGGAGATTGACATCGACATGGAGGCGATTGCGCTACAGGTCTGCCGGCAGGCGGAGAAAGACGGTGCGGGCGAGTTTGCCCCTGCCGATGTCTTCTTCATCGTGCAGGCTGACTTGGATTTCCAAGAACAGAATCTATGAAAAGGATAACGGGAGCGAACTACTTCACTCCCGTTTCTTATTTCTGCGTTCCTCCAAACCTTTGTCGATGCCGCTTTTTCGTTCACGCTTTATATTTCCATACGCTGCTTGACCGATTTATTCCAACTCAATATAAGGATCTGCTGGTAAAACTTTATTTGCATTCGGAACAGTCCTCGGGCGGTTCTTGTATCTCAGGAACTTCTCCCTGTCCATTTTGTAATACTTTTCATTTCCCCAATTGTAGAACGTGACCGGGTTAATCCCCTCCGTCTTGACGCTGACGGCCGTGAACTTGATGAAATCATCGTCAGCCACAGCACTCAATATCAGTCCCGGCAGTCCTCCAAGTTTCCACGGACCGAGACTGACGGGAATCTCCTCCGTAAACCATACATTCCAGACCCGCCCACGGAATGAAGTTGTTGCAAAATGGCATTCCATGCCGAGAATGACCATCGCGGAGTCTGTGTTGATAGCCCATTCCTGTGTGGGAATATCCTCCTCGTAGGTGTTGTAAGCACTGGCATAGTTGCTGTATAATGACAGCTTCCCGGTCTCAGTATCTTGGTAAAGCCATTCCCTGCCAATGGTGCTGTGCTTCCCCTTTTGTGATTTGTCAGCATCTTTCTTGACAGACTGAAAGAACTCTTCCACGGCAATCTGCATCGTTGCCTCATTGGTGTTCATCAGGCTGTCTGACCTGTACCGATAGAAGCTGAAAAACTGATTGGCAGTCTTTCCCACCCGCAGGATATAGGAATCATCGTATGTCTCTTGCCATGAGTCGTAGCGCACTTCGAGGATGGCAGGTTCAATCACGTGGGTCTCTTGCGCCATCGTAAACACTGGCTCCCACAGAGCGTTTAGCGTCAATGCGCTTAATAGAGTTAAAAGTTTCTTCATTGCTTTAGATGTTTATTGTTTTTATTTGCAAATAAACTAAAATTATTCGGAATAACCAACTATTACGAATAGTTTTAACGGATTTTAATTATTTTATTTAGTTACTAACACTTATTTACTCGCTGAAGGTTGTTTCTTTTGTCCGCAAAAATGACAGCAACACGCATCGAACTACCTCTGCAAATTCCGAAATAAGTCATGTTTCATCCATTCAGTACTTTACCGCTGAAAAGAATGCCTTGCGTGGCTCACGGGAATGCTTTCCTTGCAGATAAGGAGGCATCGGCGTGCTTGAAAGAGACGCTTTGCGTATGGGTATGGAAAGCATTCCTTTGCGTTGTGGAAATCATCCCTTTACGTGATGCGAAGCATTTCCTTGACCTACGGGAATATATCCTCACGCACAGCAACGGACGCGGCTTCCTGACCTCATGCGCGGCAGCCCGCACTACCTGCGCACAAGCCTACACGCCTTATACGCTTACGCGCGTGTGCATAATGCACACGCACATAAAGCAGGCTAAAGCTAAAGCTGGGGGAGGCTTGCCCTCCCCCAAAACTCTCCCCCTATAGTCCCCCTCTCTTTACC